>JBCDGW010000104.1:0-11136 GCA_038750765.1 Pseudomonadota bacterium
CACCATGCCGAGGCCCAGCCCCGTCCCGAAATAGAGGAACGCGTAGCTGCGCCGACCCTTAGCCACGCCCGCCACCAGTTCGGCCACCGCACCGGCATTGGCGTCATTTTCAACGATCACCGGAAAGCCAAGCGCATCGGAAAACCAATCGGCGGGGGCCACATCCTGCCAGATCGCCAGGTCTGACGGCGCGCCGCCAAGGCCTGTCGGCTCAAACGGGCCGGGCATCACCACACCTGCGCCCAGGACGCGGGTATCGGGCACACCGGCTTGATCGATCACCTCGCGGCTGATCCGCTGCACGGCGTCAGTGACCGCCGACAGGCTATGCCCCTGCAACACAGCCCGGGTGGATGCAATCGAGGTGCCGCACAGATCGAGCACGGCGGCCAGCACAGCATCGGGGCGAATTTCGATGCCGATGGCAAAGCCGCCCTGCGGATCAAGCCCGTATTGCACCGCTGGCAGACCACGCACGCCGCTGCGGCGGCCAAGATCAGCGATCAAGCCCTCGCTCTGTAGGTCGGCGATGATGTTGGATACGGCCTGCGTCGACAGCCCGGAGATGCGCGCGATCTCAGCGCGGCCGATTTTTCCCGCGGTGCGGATACGCTCCAAAACCACCTGACGATTGTGGCTGCGCGCCCGCTCTGCGTTGGCGCCGACACTATCGATCCGGGCTTCCATGCCTAGCGCTTAGCGCAACGAACTTGATAACTCAACATAGTGGAGTTAATGCTTGAGGGTTCGCGGCGCCGGCCGCAGAGTACCCGGTAGACCGCAAAAGCTTGCTCACCAGGGAGATACAACATGGGTTTCAAGGGATTAAAGGCTCTCGCATTGGCGACGGCGACAAGCGCCACGGCCTTGTTCGGCTCGATCGCCAACGCTGTGGAGATCGAGTACTGGCAGTATTTCTTCGATGCACGCGTCACCGCGATGGAGCAGTTGATCGAGAATTTCGAGGCTGCAAACCCCGATATCACCGTCAAGATGACGCACTTCCCCTATGCAGATTACCGCACCAAGGTGGCCGCTGCGATCCCCGCGGGCGAAGGCCCCGACGTGGTGCAGCTCTTCTACGGGTGGCTTAACGACTATAAAGCCGCCGATCTGATCCAGCCGCTTCCCGCCGACGTGTTCCCCGCCGCGACCATCGACGAGGAATTCTTCCCGATGGTCGGCGCGATGCGCGAAGGCGACAATTACTGGGCGTTGCCGACCGCCGTGCGCTCGCTCGCTCTGTTCTACAACGAGCGCTTGTTCGAAGAGGCGGGCATCGAGACGCCGCCGACAACGCTTGAAGAGATGATGGAGCTGGGCGCCAAGCTGACCAAGCGCGACGGCGCCGGCAATATCACCCAAGCCGGGCTTACCATCGGCATGACCGCGCAAGACCATCACTGGTTCCGCGAAGTTCTTGTCCGGCAAATGGGCGGCGAGCCCTACCTCGATGATTATCGCACGGTGAACTACAACACCGAAGCGGGCCAAAAGGCGCTTGAGTTTTACCTCAACATCGCCGCTGACGACGGTATCGGCGCGTTTGGGTTCATGGATGAGCCGCAGGCCGCCTTCAAAGCCGGGCTCGGCGCTATGCATATCGACGGATCGTTCCGTATCGGCTCGCTCAACAAAACCCGCGGTTTGAAGTGGGGCGTGACCGAACTGCCCGCAACCGCCGATGGCATGCGGTCGAACTACTCCTCCTACTGGGTCAACGCGATCACCACCAAAGCCGAAGGTGAGAAGTATGACGCTGCGGTGAAGTTTATGGAGTACATCACGTCCGACGAGGCGATGCAGATCTGGCTCGACACGGTTGGCGAGCTGCCCGCCAAACCTTCGGTGGGCCTCACCGATGCGAATGCCAATGACGATGTCTTCGGCCCGTTCATTCGCGGTTTGGCCTATGCCAACACCACCAAATTCGTCAACGAGAGCGCGCAGCGCCAGATCCTTGTGGATATGGTAGAGCGGGTGCTTCTCGAAGGCGCATCCGTGGCGGACTCCCTGGCCGCTGCGGCCGAGGCTGAGCAGAAACTGCTCGACGATTTCTACGCGTCGAACTGAGCCTTCGATGGGGCTGCGGGACACCGCGGCCCCTTCACCTTAAGCGCGACCGCGCAGCATGTATCAAAACCTCTCAATCCGGCAAAAGCAGATTGTATGGGCGTGGGCCTTCCTCGCGCTGCCGGTCGTGTTCTATGTGGTGATCCGGTTCTACCCAACCGGCAACGCGGTGGTTATCTCGTTCCAAGACTGGAATCTGCTGGGCGACCGCACATGGGCCGGGTGGGAGAACTACGCCAAACTTTGGAACGATCCGGTGTTCTGGCAGGTGTTCCGCAACACCTTCGTCTACCTCATCCTGGGCACCCCGATCAGCTTGGTGCTGTCGTTCATCATCGCCTATCACCTGGACAAAACCCGCTTCATGCACGGGTTCATCCGCATGCTCTACTTTCTGCCGTTCATGACCAGCGCGGTGGCGATGGCCTGGGTGTGGCGCTGGTTTTATCAACCGGTTCCGATTGGCGTGTTCAACAACATCCTCGCCACCTTTGAGATCCCACAGATCCAGTTCCTACGCTCCACCACCAACGCCCTGCCTGCGATCCTGGCCCCGGCGATATGGGCGGGCCTGGGGTTTCAGATTATCATCTTCATGGCAGGCCTGCGCGCGATCCCGCAAAGCTATTACGAAGCCGCCCGGATCGACGGGGTCTCAAGCTGGGCGCAGCTCTTTGAGATCACGATACCGCTCCTGCGCTCGACGATCGTGTTTTTGGTGGTGTTCTCGTCCATCGGGTTTCTGCGCATCTTCGATCAGGTGTTCAACATGACCACGGGTGATCCTGGTGGGCCGTTGAACTCGACCAAACCGTTGGTGCTGTCGATCTATCAAAGCGCGTTCTCTGATTTCGACATGGGCTATGCGGCGGCGCAAACGGTCGTCTTGTTCGTCATCCTGCTGGCCGTGTCGCTATTCCAGCTTTACCTCCTGCGAGATCGCTAGTGGCTGCTGTCGACGATATCCGCGCCACCTCGGACACGCTGTTTGCGCGCAACGTTGCGCGGCGCCGGGCCAGCACCGGCCAGTATATCCGGTGGAGCATCCTGATGATCGGCGGGATCGCGATGATCATGCCGATCGTGTACATGCTGGCCACCTCGCTGAAATGGCCCCATGAGGTCTATAGCCTCAGATTGATCCCCGATGAGCCACATCTGGAAAACTACACCTTCGTTCTCGAGGATGGACGGTTTTATGGCTGGTTTATCAACTCGCTGATCATTGCTGTAATCACGACCGTGTCGAACGTGCTGTTTGACAGCCTGGTCGGTTACACGTTGTGCAAGTTCCGCTTCCCGGGGCGCTACATCATTTTCATCGCGATCCTGTCGACCCTGATGATCCCGACCGAGATGCTGGTGATCCCATGGTATCTGATGAGCCAGAGCTTTGGCTGGCTCGACACCCATTGGGGCATCATGTTCCCGGGGCTGATGACCGCGTTCGGCACATTTTTGATGAAGCAATTCTTTGAAACCGTGCCCGATGACTTCATCGAGGCCGCGCGGATCGACGGGCTGAACGAGTTGCAGATCTGGTGGAGCGTGGCGATGCCGCTGGTCAAACCAGCCCTCGCGGCGCTGGCGATCTTCGTGTTTCTCGGCAACTGGACTGCCTTCATCTGGCCGCTGATCGTGACCAATAGCTGGGACATGTACACGCTGCCCGTTGGTCTCTCGACCTTTGCCGATGAGGCAGACGTGCAATGGGAGCTGGTGATGACCGGCGCCGCAATCTCAACAATCCCGACGCTGATCGTCTTCCTCATCTTTCAGCGCTTTATCATCCGCGGCGTGGTGATGGCGGGGCTGAAGGGATGACCGACACCAGCGTCTTCCCCGACCCAGTCTATCGCGACACCGTGCTCGCCCCGCTCTTCGACGGGGTGAAGGCGCACTTCGCTGCCGACATGGACGCGATTAACCAAGCGCACTTGGTCATGCTTGCGGAAACCGGGATTGTCAGCAGCGCTGATGCGCGCGCGCTAGCAGGTGCCCTACGCGACATCGGTGAGAGCCTCGATCTGGATGCCCTGCGCTATACCGGCGAACATGAAGATTACTTCTTCCTAATCGAGGCAGAGCTGCGCGCGCGCCTGGGCGATCTTGGCGGTGCGCTCCATACCGCACGCTCGCGTAACGATATGGACCACACCCTGTTCAAAATGGCCTTGCGGGTGCGGGTGGAGGCGCTGACACAGGATGCGCTGGCGCTGAGCGCGGCATTGCTGGCTAAGGCGCGGAGCGAGGCCACCACGCCGATCGTCGCCTACACCCACGGACAGCCTGCGCAACCCACCACGTTTGGCCATTACATCGCCGCCGCCCTTGAAATCCTGTTGCACGATCTGGAGCGACTGGATCAGGCGATGGAGCGGCTAACCGAATGCCCGATGGGTGCCGTTGCGATCACCACCAGCGGCTTTGCCATAGATCGCGCCCGAATGGCCGAGTTGCTAGGCTTTCGCAGCCCGAGGCTTAACTCATATGGCTGCATTGCTGGCGTCGATTATGTCACAGGGCTTTACTCTGCCATCAAGCTGATCTTCCTCCATCTCGGCCGCGTGGTGCAGGACTTGCAGTTCTGGTCGGCCTTCGAAGTGGGGCAATTGGCGGTCCCCAACGCGCTTGTCCAGATCAGCTCGATCATGCCGCAAAAGCGCAACCCTGTCCCCATCGAGCATATGCGCCATTTGGCGAGCGTGGCGGCCGGGCGCTGCGATGTTATCGTGAACACAATGCACAACACGCCCTTTACCGACATGAATGACAGCGAAGGTGAGGTGCAACAGGCTGGTTACGGCGCGTTTGATAGCGGCCAGCGGATGCTGAAACTGATGGCGGCGTTTCTACCGGCCTGTCGTATCAACAGCGCTCGGGTGTCCGCGAATACCGACGCTGCTTGCATCACCATAACCGAGCTTGCCGACACATTGGTGCGCGATGAGGCGCTGACATTCCGCGAGGCACACGAAATCGCCGCGGCAACGTCGCGCGCTGTCATCGCGTCGGGTGTGCCGCTCAGCCAAGGCTTTGACGCGTTTTGCGACGCGTTCTCGGCGCGGGTGGGGCGGGACACTCACCTCGACGAGGCCGCATTTTCGGCAGCCGTGACGCTCGAAGGGTTCATCGCCCGCCGCGACAGGCCGGGGGGCCCCGCCCCTTCTGCGTTGACGGATGCCTTCGCCACCTATGACGCTATGCACGCTAGTTTAGAGGACCGGCTCCGAAGCCATGGTCAGCGACGCACCGACGCCGAAACCGCGCGCGCGGCAGCATTTTCAGAGCTGACGGAGGGCTGATGGCTAATCTGATCCTGCGTGACCTGGTCAAAACCTTCGGCAAGACGGAGGTCTTGCACGGCATCAACCTTGATGTGCAATCGGGTGAGTTCGTTGTGCTTGTCGGCCCCTCCGGCTGCGGCAAATCTACCACCTTGCGCCTGATCGCCGGGCTGGACGAGGTCAGCGGCGGCAGCGTCGAGATCGCCGGGCGCGTGGTCAACAACCTAGAGCCCAAAGATCGTGACATCGCGATGGTTTTCCAAAACTACGCGATCTACCCCCATATGACGGTGCGCAAAAACATCGGTTTCGGGCTGCGCAGCGCAAAGATGCCGCGCGCCGAAAAAACCAAGCGCATCGATCAGATCGCCGGGATTCTCGGCATGACAGATTTGCTTGAGCGCAAGCCAAGCCAGCTTTCGGGCGGTCAGCGCCAACGCGTCGCAATCGGCCGCGCTATGGTGCGCGACCCGGCGGTTTTCCTGTTTGACGAGCCGCTGTCGAACCTTGATGCGCAGCTACGCACGCAGATGCGGCTCGAGATCAAAAAGCTCCATCAACGGGTGAAATCCACGATCATTTTCGTCACCCACGATCAGGTTGAGGCGATGACGATGGCCGACCGGATCGTGATCATGAAAGATGGGCATATCCAGCAGGTCGGCACCCCGTCTGAGGTTTACCACAACCCAGCCACCGACTTTGTCGCCCGTTTTATCGGCTCGCCGTCGATGAATATGGTGCCGAGCGCGGTGACCGACGGGCGCGCGCAGCTCAATGGCGGCAGTGCTGTCAATTTGGGGGCCCGGGCGAATGGCCACAGCGCGGTGACGCTCGGCATTAGGCCCGATGACCTACGCCCCGTGGACGCTGCGGGCCTGATCGAAGGTACCGTGCAGTTGCGCGAGCCTCTGGGTCACGAAACGCTAATCTATGTCGGCACGCCATTCGGCGAGATCATCGCCAAGGCCGATGGGCGCAACCCGCCAGATGTCGGTGCGCAGGTGCGGCTCGACGCAACGCCCGACACGATCCACGTGTTCGATCCTGAAACCGGGATGGCACTGACATGAGCCTGCCAAAAATTCTGTCGGTAGGGCGGCTCTACTGCGACCTGATCTTTACCGGCATGCCGCGCTTCCCGTCGCTTGGCACCGAGATATTCTGCGACGGCCTAAGCGCCCATGCCGGTGGCGGCGCGTTTATCACCGCCGCGCATCTCGCTGATCTGGGCCACGATGTATCACTGGCGACGATGCTGCCGCCGCGCCCCTTCAATGCCGTCGTCGAAGATCAGATCCGCGCGGCGCAGCTGGATCTGGCCTTAGCTGAGCCGCTTCCATCGGGTTCAGAACCGCAAGTGACCGTCGCGCTGGTCGACGCGGGTGAGCGCGCTTTTGTCTCGCGCCGTTCAGGCCCGCCCTTCCCGCGGATAACCCTTAGTCAGATGGCTGCGCATGGCTTTGATCACCTCCATATCGGCGAGTTGGCCAGCGCCGTCGAACGTCCCGATATCCTTGAGACAGCGCGCGCGGCGGGGCTCACAATATCGATGGATTGCGGCTGGGACGATAGCCTTGCCGCCTACGATATCGAGGCTCTGGCAGGCGCGGTGGATGTGTTTTTGCCAAATGCCGCGGAGGCGCAGCAATTGGAAAGCCTCGGTTTGGCGGATCGGCCGGTGGGACGCATAACCGTGATTAAGCAAGGACAGCGCGGCGCCCGCGCGGTCTTTGACGGTGGCACCCTGGACGCCCCGACCTCGGCGGTATCCGCTGTCGATACAACCGGCGCGGGCGATGCGTTCAACGCGGGCTTTCTATCGGCCTGGCTGCAAAAGGCGCCGCTTGCGCAGTGTCTCGCTGCGGGCAACCGGCGCGGCGCGCGGGCCATCCAACAGCGGGGCGGGTTTGCCCCCACCAGCCGGGAGGCCGAGCGATCACCCGAACCGTCAGGCAAAACCGCGCAGCCCTGACAGGCCGCTTTTCGAGCAATTCTCGAGCATATCGCCTAAAAAATAATCATCTGCCTAGCGCAGCACCACGACAGCGCCACCATACTTGCGATCTGGCGCGGGGCTGCGAAATCCTGCATGCGCAGGTCGTCTAGGGTTCCGCCTCTCCTCCTCCCGAGGGTCTGGTCCGAGAGACGGCGCCGCGATGGCCAACTCCATCCGGTACACGGCGGGGCAAAATCCCGGGAGAGCACTGCGCCGAGGCTTGGCCGATTTCCCTCGTTCCGCCACCGGCCGCCTCAACGATCCGACATCGGCGGGACGTCGCAAAGGGGTTACCTCATGCAAGTTCTTCGTAACGTGCTCGCTGGCGCCGCGGCGCTGCTGATCGGCGCGGCACCTGCCGTCATGGCGCAAGAGAAAACTGAGTTTCGCATCGCGTGGTCCATTTATGTCGGCTGGATGCCTTGGGGCTATCTCGAAGAGAGCGGCATCATGGACAAATGGGCCGACAAGTACGGCATCGATGTCGAGATCGTTCAGATCAACGATTACGTGGAATCGATCAACCAATACACCGCCGGTGCGTTCGACGGCGTTTCCGCCACCAATATGGATACGCTCAGCATCCCGTCCGGCGGCGGCGTGGACACAACTGCGCTGATTGTCGGCGACTTTTCTAACGGCAATGACGCGGTGATCCTCAAGGGAGAAGGCGATCTTCAATCCCTGGCCGGTAAGCCGGTGAACCTGGTTGAGCTATCGGTTTCGCATTACCTGCTGGCGCGCGCGCTCGACAGTGTTGGCCTGCGTGAGGCGGATCTGGCGAGCGTCATCAACACGTCGGATGCTGATATGATCGCCGCCTTTGCCACCCAAGATGTGGAAGCCGTGGTAACGTGGAACCCGCTGGTCTCGACGATCCTGGAAGACCCCAACGCGACCAAACTCTTCGATAGCGCCGACATCCCCGGCGAGATCATCGATCTGATGGTCGTCAACACCGAGACGCTCGCCGCCAACCCTGATTTCGGCAAAGCCCTAGTCGGCGCCTGGTATGAGGTGATGGGCCTGATGGCAGCCGGTGATGAGGCGGTGCTCACAGCAATGGCCGAAGCGTCGGGGACCGATCTCGCAGGCTACAAAGCGCAGCTCGACTCCACCGAGATGTTCTATGAGCCCGCTGACGCCGTGGCGTTTACCGAAAGCGCAGAACTGCCCGAGACGATGGTGAGCGTGGCCGAATTCTTGTTCGATAAGGGGATCCTCGGCGAGGGCGCCCCCTCGGCCGATTTCGTCGGCGTTGAATACCCCGATGGCTCCATCACCGGCGACGAGAACAACGTGCAGTTCCGGTTCGACACCACTTACATGCAGATGGCCGCCGACGGCGCGCTTTAAGCGACGCGAAGGGCCAGAGCGATGCGCCTGATCAACCGGTATCCGGGGCTTGCCCTGCGTACCGCGCTCATCGCCCTGCCCTTCGTGCTGTTGTTTGTGGCCTATGCGCTCGGCTCGCAGGCGCGCCTTGCTGAAAACCCATCCGACAAGCTGATGCCGTCGCCCACGACCATCGTTGAGACGGCGACGCGCCTTGTGACCCAACCCGATCGGCGGTCGGACAAGATCTTGTTCTGGCACGATACCTGGGCCAGCCTCGTGCGGCTCAGCCTCGGCGTCGGCATCTCGGCTTTTCTCGCGGCGACCCTGGGCCTGGTGATCGGGCTTCTGCCCTATATGCGGGCAACTCTCGCGGGCTTTGTGGCCGTGGTCTCGATGATCCCGCCGCTCGCGGTGCTGCCGATCTTGTTCATCGTGCTGGGTCTCGGCGAGTTGTCCAAAGTAGTGCTGATCATCATCGGCATTCTGCCGTTCCTCATCCGCGATATCTCGGCCCGAGTGATCGAAATCCCGCGCGTGATGATCGTCAAAGCTGAAACGCTGGGCGCCTCTAGCCTGGTGATCGCGCTGCGCGTCGCCCTGCCACAATTGCTCCCGCGCCTGATCCAAGCCATTCGCCTGTCGCTCGGCCCGGCCTGGCTGTTCCTCATCGCCGCCGAAGCAATCGCCTCTGAACAGGGCTTGGGCTACCGGATTTTCCTGGTACGCCGCTTCTTGGCGATGGACGTGATTTTGACCTACGTGATCTGGATCACGCTGCTGGCGTTTCTGATGGATAGCGCGCTGCGATACCTCTCGCGCAGGCTGTTCCCCTGGACCGAGGCGACACTATGAGCTTCGTGACCGCCCGCGATATCTTTCAATCCTACGGTACTCGCCCGATCCTAGAGCGCGTCAATATCAGCGTCGAGGAAGGTGAGTTTATCTCGATTGTCGGCGCATCGGGCTGTGGCAAGTCTACGTTCCTACGTCTGCTCCTGGCGCAAGAACAACCCACGCGCGGCGAGATCCGGGTGGCCGGAGCCGATCCGGCGCGTGAGCCGGGCCTCGACCGGGGCGTGGTGTTTCAAAGGTATTCGGTCTTTCCCCATATGAGCGTGCGTGAAAACGTGATCGCCGGAGAGAGCTTTCGACAGCGCTTTGGCCGCTTCAACCGGGCTGAGCGGCGCGCCGCGATCGAACGCGCCGACGCCACGCTCGCGCGGATCGGGCTCGACCACGTGGCCGATCAATACCCCGCCACGCTCTCTGGCGGCATGCAACAACGCCTGGCCATCGGCCAAGCCCTGGCTGCCAAGCCGCGCATCCTGCTACTCGATGAGCCCTTCGGCGCGCTCGACCCTGGGACGCGCCTGGCGATGCACCATTTCCTCACCGATCTGCGCGGGCAAACGCCGATGACCGTTTTCATGGTCACCCATGATCTACAGGAAGGCTTCAAGCTGGGTGACCGCGTCTTGGTTTTTGACAAACCCCGCTGGGACCCGGATTTCCCCGACGCAACCGGGGCGACGATCACCTACGACTTCGATGCCCGCGACGGCGGCATTCCTTTCCAACGCATCGTGGAGGACACCCATGTTCTACGACCCACCTGAGCGATCGCGGTCGCATCACCCCCTTGACCAGCGGCATGACCCGCGCCGCGCCCATCACCCCGACCTCAGTAAACTGCAAGGGTGGAAGGCGATGAAGGCCGAGGCTGACATCCCCGAAGGCCGCTGGGACGAAGAGCGGCGATGGGCCCTGCGGATGGGGCTGACCGGCGCGGACAGCATCGAAGACAAAGCCATCCCCACCTTCGCGCGCGGAGAATTGCCCCATTACGCCGGGATCAACACCTTCCTCAAAGCGCCCTATGCCGAAGACGTGCTCGAAGTGGCCAATTACGACGCCACCGTGCTGGGTATCCCGTTCGACGGCGGCACCACCTACCGGCCTGGCACCCGTTTTGGCCCACAGGGCGTGCGCAAGATCAGCGCGCTCTACACGCCGTACAATTACGAGATCGGCGTCGATCTGCGCGAGCAAATGACATTGTGCGATGCAGGCGACGTGTTCACCATCCCCGCCAATATCGAAAAAAGCTTCGATCAGATCAGCCGCGCCGTCAGCCATGTCTACTCATCGGGCTCGCTGCCAATCATGATCGGCGGCGACCATTCCATCGGCTTTCCTTGCGTGCGCGGGATCGCCGAATGCACCTCCAAGAAAATCGGCATCGTCCATTTCGACCGCCACGCCGACATCCAGGTTCTTGGCCGGGACGTTAAGCAGATTGGTCGCGTGGAACCACGGCGTCGTGTGCATCCGCTCGTCCAGGTCTTTTTCCTGGATGTCGGCGTGGCGGTCGAAATGGACGATGCCGATTTTCTTGGAGGTGCATTCGGCGATCCCGCGCACGCAAGGAAAGCCGATGGA
>JBCDGW010000105.1:0-11100 GCA_038750765.1 Pseudomonadota bacterium
CACACAGCACGTGAAAGCCCGCCTCGAGAAAGGCCTTGGTGATCTCAAAATGGGTGTTGTTGGGCGTGGCGACGGTTACCAGATCGACGCGGTCATCACCGCGGGCACGTTCACCGTCCAACATGTCTTGCCACGAGCCATAAGCGCGGTCGCCAAGGCCCAAACGCTGGCCATAGGCGCGCCCCGCATCGGGCCGGTGATCGAGCGCGCCAGCGGCGAAGGTGAACGCGCCGTCGAGCCCTGCGCCAAGCCGGTGCGCTGGTCCGATCTGGCTGCCCTCGCCACCGCCGATCAGCCCCCATTGCAGCTTTGCCATCGTCTGCCCCCTAAAAGCCGATCGATTTCAGGTAACGCCGATTGGCCACAGCATCGTCGATGGGCACCACATCGAGCGTCGGGTCACAATCCTGTTCCACCGTGCACCAGCCGGTAAACCCGTGATCGAGCAGCACCTGGCGCGCGGCGGGAAAGTCCACATCGCCTTGGCCGAGATTGCAAAAGATCCCTTGGCCGCAGGCTTTGTAAAAATCGGTGCGGTTGGCGACGACATCGGCCTTCACCACCGGGTCGATGTCTTTGAAATGCATGTAGGAGATACGGGCCATGTAGCGGCGCATAAACGCCACCGGGTCAAAGCCCGCATAAGAATGGTGGCCGGTGTCAAAGCAAATCTTGAGCAGGCTCTCATCCACCTCGTTCAAAAGCCGCTCTAGCTCGGGCTCGAAGTCCATAAACCCGGCGGCGTGGGCATGGATCCCCACAGTCAAGCCGTGATCCACCCCGATCCGCGCCGCCTCGACCAAGCGGTCGCGGTAGGCTTTCCACTCGGCCAGGTCCATCTGCTCGGCCTCATCAGCGCGGCCAGCGGTCGGCGCCCGGCGCGGTGAGATCGCATCGATCAGCACCAGATGCTCCGCGCCATGGGCTTTGAGCGCGGCGCAGGTGCGGGTGGTGCCATCGAGTACATCGTCCCAGGCATCCGGGTCATGGAAGGGCCGGAACACGACGCCGCCGATCAACTCCAACGCATGTTCGGCCAGCGCATCGCTTAGTTCGGTGGGATCTTCCGGCATGTATCCTACGGGCCCTAATTCAATCCCGGTATAGCCCGCCTCAGCGCATTGCCGCAGCACGTCGCGCCAGGGCGGGTTGCGCGCATCATGGGCAAACTCGACACCCCACGAGCAGGGGGCATTGCCAATGCGGATCGTCATCGTGGCGGCCTTTCACTTAAGGGCATGCGGCGTGGGTCGCTTGCCATTGCAACCGGTTGCAAATCGATACAAAAGCCGCGCGCGCCCCGCAAGTTGCAAAAGCGTTGGTCTGGTTGAAAACCCGCTAGGCCATCGGCTCAAAGCGGGCTTTTGGGCCTGGTTCGGTGATCCGAAACCGCCACTGATTCAGCCGCTCCGGCTTGCTGAAAAGCGTATCGATGGCGGTCTCCTGGTCGGGGTCACGCGCACTTTGGCACGGATAGAAGCCGCAGCGACCAATGGTGCGCGCCGTGAAGCCCCCGCCGCCATCTGCTTGGGCCAAGATCATCGCGCCCCAATGGTTCGTGCCCGTCAGCGGCAGCAGAAGCGTGCCCCCCGGCGCCAGCGCGTTTGCCCAGATCTCGGGGATATGGGTGACGCCCGCGAAGGCGATGATGCGGTCGAAGCGCTGGTCTAGATCGGCGCGGGCCGCATCGCTGTGGATCACCTGTGTCTGCGGATAGGCTGCAAGGAGGTCGCGGGCTCGGTCAGCCAGGTCCTTCTCGACTTCGTAAGCCTGCACCGCGCCGTCCGGGCCGACCAGAGCGGCCAAGATCGCGGTGTAATACCCCACGCCCGTGCCCACCTGCAAAACCCGCCCGCCGCGCGGCACGTCCGCCACGCTCAACAGCCGTGCCCAAAGCGCGGGCTGGCCGATATTGATGCCTTTCTCGCGATCGAGCACCACCAGCATATCGTGATAGAGCCAGCGCGGATCGGCATCGGGGGTTGGCTTGGGCGGCGCCAGCGGTGCCAACGCGGAATGGATGTGCCAGGGGCCAGGCCCGGCGAAATCCTCGCGCGGCACCGACCGAAACGCCGCGAGCACCCGCCGCGCTGCCTCGTCGTCGTCGAGGCCCGCCCGCAACCGCAGGTCATCGCAAAAGTAGTCAATGACGTCGGGTGCAGGCATCGTGTCTGGTCTCGCTGGGGGCTCGGGTTGTTTGGCTAGCTCAGCGCCATCGTCGGCCCGGCCGGATCTTCGGTGGTGCGCACGCGGTAGAGGCTGGCCTCACCGGTCATTGAGGGTTGCAGGCTGCGCGCCAGTCCGACGGGGACATTGCAGGTGTCACCGGGGTTAAGCACTGCGCTGCCGCCCTCCCAATCAAGCCGCCAATGGCCCCGCACCGGCATCAACACTTCTGGCGCGTCCACTGTGTAACGCTCTGGCCCAACCGAGCCGCGGGTGATGAAATCCACATCGAAGCCGGGGCGGTCGCGCAGTTTGGCGTGTTCGCCGATCACGGCGGCGGGGCCTTTTTGCGCCAAAGCCATCAGATCCCAGTAGCGCGCCACATAATGGGGCACCACATCGGCTGCGCTTGGCTCAGGGAACGCCTTCAGGGCGTCGGCATCCATCACTGGCATGGGCTTGACGCCTTCGGACAGACTTTCGCCGCGCTTGGTGTCGTAAAGCCGCCCGGTCTCGGCCAAGACAAGCCCGTGATCAGCCGCGTCTTCGATCACCTGCGGCGCCCACAGCACGCCGCCGCCCGCGTCATCGCCGCCGAGGATCGCCATGATCATCCCGTAATCGGTGCCGATATTTTCAAATCCGCGAAAAATGCCGGTGGGGATGTTGAAGATATCGCCTTCTTCCAGCGTCACCTCGCCCGCATTGCCCCAGCGCCCCCAGAAAAAGCGCCAACGCCCTTTGAGCACGAAGAATACTTCCGCCGTGCGGTGCGAGTGCAGCGAGTTGCGGCATTTGGGCGGTTGCCCCGCAGCGCCGATGTTAAAACCGATCTTATCTGCGATATGCACATGCTGATCGGGGCTTTCGCTGACGCCGCCGCCGATAATGGTAAAGTTCTCCTTCTGATCGCTGCCGGGAGTATGGGCATCGATAAAGGCTGTCTTGCAGGGCATCAGATCGCCGTAGCGGACGATGTTGCGTTCCATGTGGGCGCTTGAAAGGCCCTGTGCGGTGTCTTTCATCTACGAATCTCCTCGGATGACCTTGACCATAATCCCGCCTCGGCTGCTCTGAAAGCGCTTTTGCATTCGTATGCAATTATTCGGCGGCCTTTGGACGGGGCGCTGCAATTTGCGCTTTTCAGAACGCGTGCGCATCCCCTGCACGACATGTGCAAAAACACCGCGCGGGCAAACGGATAGCGTGGGCGCGACCGCGACGAAACGCGCGGCGGCGGCAGTCGACAAGCACCCTAAATCAGCGCTAATGAGCAGACCAATCAATGAGCAATTCACCGTTACCCGGAAATGTGTCATTTTTTCTGGACAGATACTGTCAAATAAAGTGTACACTCCAGGGTGACACCGGAACGTTCCGAGATGAAACGGCCAGGGCATAAATGAAGCAAAACAGCACCGACATCACGCCGATCCCCACCGAGTGGATTGGTCCGATCGCGATCACAGGTTCGGTGGTCAACGAAGAGATCAGCGTGCCGATGGCCACCTACGAGACGCCGCTTTGGCCGTCGACGGGGCGGGGCGCGCGGGTGTCGCGCAAATGCGGTGGTATCCGTTGTTCGGTGGTCGATGAGCGGATGACACGCTCGGTGATCTTGCGCGCGGCCAGCGGCGCCGCAGCGGCCGAGGCATGGGCGTCTATCGCGGTGCGTCAGGACGAATTGGACGCGGTGGTGCGCCCCACCAGCCGGTTTGCCCGCCTGATCGAAATGAACCGCCAAATCGTCGGCAACCTGTTATTCATCCGGTTTGAATGCGCCACTGGCGATGCGTCGGGCCATAACATGGTCACCGGCGCGGCGGATGCGCTGCTGGGGTGGTTGCTGCAGGAATATCCACAGCTTGATTACGCTTCGATCTCGGGCAATCTGTGCACCGACAAGAAGGTCAGCGCGGTCAACGGGCTCTACGGGCGCGGGAAATACGTGGTCGCCGAGATTGAGATCCCGCGCGAGATCTGCGCCGGGCAATTGCGCACCACGCCGGAAAAGATGGTGCAGCTCAATGTCGAGAAAAACCTGATCGGCGGCACGCTGGCCGGTTCGCTGCGCACCGCCAACGCCCATTTCGCGAACATGCTGTTGGCGTTTTATCTCGCCACCGGGCAGGACGCGGCCAATATCATCGAGGGCTCGCAAGGCATCGTCCACGCCGAGGCGCGTGAGGATCATCTCTATTTCTCCTGCACCTTGCCCAACCTCATTGTCGGCTCTGTCGGCAGCGGTAAGAGCAACGATAAAACCGACCAGAACCTGATGCGGCTTGGCTGCAAGGATGAGCGTGAGCCGGGGGCCAATGCGCGCCGCCTGGCTGTTCTTTGCGCCGCGACTGTGCTCTGCGGAGAGTTGTCGCTGCTGGCTGCACAGACCAATCCGGGTGAATTGATGCGCACCCATTTCCGCATGGAACGCGGCTGAACCGCGACTGCTGAGAAAGGCTTGACCATGACCAAAGTCGGTATCGACAAGATCAGCTTCTATGTGCCCGAGCAGTATCTCGCGCTCGACACGCTGGCGGGCCGCCACGGGATCGATCCCGGCAAATTCTCACGCGGGATCGGGCAGAACAAAATCGCGATGCCCGGCCATGATGAAGACGTGGTGACGCTGGCAGCCGAAGCAGCCGCCAACATCCTTGACGACGATGACAAAGCCGCCATCGACACCGTGCTGTTGGCGACCGAAAGCGGTATCGACCAATCCAAGGCCGCGGCGGTCTATGTGCATCGCTTGCTCGACCTGCCGTCGAAATGCCGAGCGGTCGAGATGAAGCATGCCTGCTACGCGGGCACCGCTGCGCTACAGCTCGCCTGCGGTCACGTCACAAGGCGCCCAGACCGCAAGGTGCTGGTGATCGCTTCTGATATCTCGCGCTATGATCTCGACAGCGCCGCCGAGGCCACCCAAGGCTGCGGCGCGGTGGCGATGTTGGTGAGCGTGAACCCGCGCTTGCTGGCGATTGACCCGGTATCGGGCTGTCACAGCGAAGACATCATGGATTTCTGGCGGCCCAATTACCGCAAGACGCCGCTGGTCGATGGCAAATACTCGACGATCAAATACCTCAACGCGGCTGCCCGCTCGTGGGAGGATTACGCCGAGAATGGCGGGCGCGCTTTCAATGACTTGGCGCAGTTCTGCTATCACTTGCCGTTCACCCGCATGGGCGCCAAAGCGCACAAGCACCTGTCCAACCTCAACCACGCGCAAAACGACACCAACCTGATCGAACCGGGCATGGTCTATAACCGCGAGGTGGGCAATTGCTATGCGGCGTCGCTCTATCTCAGCCTGGTGTCGATGCTCGAAAATGTCGATCAGGATCTGGCCGGCCGTGCCGTGGGCTTGTTTAGCTACGGCTCAGGCGCGGTGGCGGAGTTCTTCTCAGCTGAGATCCAGCCGGGCTATGGCGAGCGGATGGTGCGGGACAAACACCAAACGCTTTTGAGTGAGCGGGTGGGCCTGAGCTATGAGGACTATCTGACGCTGTGGCACGCGCCTGACCCGCAGGACGGCAGCGCGGTGACCTTGCCGGAAGGGGCGCGCGGACGGTTCCGCTTGGCGCGGATCGATGAACACAAACGCCATTACGAAGCGGCCTGATCGGGAAGGCGCACGGGCACCCGGCAAGCTAATTCTTTCGGGTGAGCATTCGGTGGTCTACGGCGCGCCCGCCTTGGCGGTGGCTGTTGAGCACTTCACCCACATTTGGTTCACGCCGCTGCATCAGACCGATGGTTTGCGCACAGCGTTTGAAAGCCTGACGCCGAGCGCGTTTTACCCGTTTGATCTGTTGCGTGGCTTCAAGGACGGGCTCGATCAGCGGTTTGATGCGTTTCTGCGCGGCGATCTGCCGGTGCAAAAAATACTGCAACGCCCCGACGATCTGGCGATCTACGCGCTCAGCTCGCTCTTGCCGGTGCTGCCGGTGCCGGGCCGTTCATCGGGGTTTCCGCTCCCGGTGCCGGGGCAATTGTCCAGCCAGTCCGATATGCCGCTCGGCGCGGGGATGGGCTCGTCTGCGGCGGTGGTGGCGGCGACCGTGGTGCTTTACGAGCATCTCCTGGGTCAGCCGCAAAGCGTGCACGACCGCTTTAAGCAGGTTCGTTTTTGTGAGCGATTACAACACGGTAAGGGCAGCGCCATCGATGCCTCAGCGGTGGTCTTCGGCGGGCTCAACCGGGTGCAGGAAGATGAGGTGGCGCCGATCATGCTGGCGCCCGAGCATTCGCTGCAAAGCCCAGACGGGGGTTGGTACTGGGTGTTGACTGGCGTGCCGCTGTCGAAAACCGGGGAATGCGTGGCCAAGGTGCGGGGCGCCCACGGCAACGACAGGGCATTGTGGGAAGAGTTTGCCGCCTGCACCCGTCTTTTTGAGGCCACGCTGGCCGAGGATGCCGATCCGGTACCGGTTATGCGCGAAAACCATCGGCTCTTGCAGCGGATCGGGGTGGTGCCCAACCCGGCAAACCGGTTCGCGGACGCGGTCGAGTCATTGGGTGGCGCGGCAAAAGTCTCGGGCGCAGGGGCGGTGCGCGGGGAGCATGCCGGGGTGATGCTCGTCTATTTGCCCGATGCCGAGGCAATGGCCGACCTGATGCTGCGCTACCCCGAACGGCGGTGGGAGCCTGTGCGCGTGGCCGAGACGGGCGCGCATCTCTGTACGCCGTGAGCGTGACGCTGCGCGCTTCGGCTCCGGGCTCGATCATGGTTACCGGAGAGCATGCGGTGGTTTACGGCGGCCCAGCCATCGTCTGCGCTATTGAGCAACGCGTGAGTGTGACGCTATCGGCGCGCGCTGACAGCTTGGTCGAGATCCGCTCGGCCATCGCCGACCCTGTTCTGACAGCGTGGTCTGATTTGCGCGCCGAGGGGCCGATGCGTTTCGTCGCGGCGTGCCTGTTGCGGTTTCGCGATCGGCTCGACGGGATCAGCGTGGCGATCCATTCGGAGATTGACCCAACGCTAGGCTTGGGCTCGTCGGCGGCGGTCACCGTGGCGATGCTCGGCGGGCTCGCGGCGCTCACCGGGCAACGCAGCGCCCATGCTGACGCGCTGGAAATCGTGCGTGCGGTGCAGGGCCGGGGCAGCGGCGCTGATCTCGCCGCCAGCCGAAGCGGCGGGGCGGTTGCCTATCAGCTCAACACCGGCGGCGCGGATGCCGCGATTGAGGCGCTGCCTGAGCTGCCGCCGCTGAGCCTGCGCTATGCGGGATACAAAACGCCCACAGCCACGGTGTTGGCAAAGGTGGCTGACGCTTGGCAGGGTCGCGGGGCCGAATTGGACACGCTCTACACGCGCATGGGCGATCAGGCGCATGCCGCGATCACCGCCTTGCGCGCGGGCGATCTCTCGGGCCTGGCGACAGCGCTCGACACCTATCAAAAGCGGATGGTGACCTTGGGGGTTTCCGATCCGGTGCTTGACGCGATGGTGCGAGAGGCGGCAGACACCCCGGGCGTTTTGGCGGCTAAAATCTCTGGCTCGGGTCTCGGCGATTGCGTTTTGGCAGTGGGCCGCACCCCGACCGGTTTCACGCCGGTGAGCGCGGCAAAAGAAGGTCTGGTGATTTATGAGTGAGGCGCGCGCCGTGTTTGACCGGCTGTTGCCTGCGCGGTTGCGGGTTGCGCGCGCGGCGTCGGCCTATGCGCCTGCCAATATCGCTTTGTCAAAGTACTGGGGTAAGCGCGACACCGCGTTGAACCTGCCGCAGAACAGCTCACTGTCGATCTCGCTCGGCAAATGGGGCACCACGACCCGGGTGGCCCCTGCGGCGGCGGATCGGCTGGTCTTCAACGAGGAGGAGCTGCCCGCCGATGCGCCAGCCGCGCGCAAGCTGTGGGATTTTATTGCCCTCTGGCGCCGCGATCAGACGCTTCCGCTGGATATTGTCACCGCCAACACCATCCCGACAGCGGCGGGGCTCGCCTCGTCCGCTAGTGGTTTCGCGGCGTTGACCCGTGCCTTAGACGAGGCCTTCGATCTTTCGCTGGACGCCGCGCTCCTGAGCCAGATCGCCCGGTTTGGCAGCGGCAGCGCGTCACGCTCGCTTTGGCATGGATTCGTGCGGTGGAACCGGGGCGATGCGGCGGATGGCAGCGATAGTTTTGCGGTGCCGCTCGAATTGCGCTGGCCTGCTTTCCGCATCGCGATTGTACCGGTGGATACCGGCCCCAAGGCCCAATCATCGCGCGATGGCATGGGCCATACCCTGCGCACCAGCCCGCTTTATGAGACTTGGCCTGCGCAAGCCGAGGCGGATTGCGCGGCGATGGAGGCCGCAATCATGGCGCAGGATTTCGCGGTGCTGGGGCCGCTGGCGGAGGCAAACGCGCTGGCGATGCACGCGACGATGATGGCGGCACGGCCAGCGCTCATGTACCTAAAGCCAGCGTCTTGGGCCGTGCTGGAGCGGGTGTGGGGCGCACGTGCCGACGGGGCGGCGATCTTCGCGACGATGGATGCGGGCGCGAATGTGAAGCTGATCTTTCTCGCCGATGCGCTCGACGCGGTGGCAAGCGCGTTCCCGGAAGCAGAGGTTATCGCGCCGTTTCGCGATTAGGGTCTCACGGAAAGTACCGGCAACAGCGTGCTGCGTATCGCGCTGCGCGCGAAGCCGAGCCGGGCAGGGCAGGGGTGCCCACCCGGCTTGGGCAATGCTTACTCGGCCGCGCGCAGTTGCAACATCCGCAGACGCGCCGCTTCGCTTTCAGGATCGTCTGGCCCTTCGGCCACGGCAGGCTCCTCGCCTTCCTCCCAAATCAGATCGGGCAAGACTGCCTGTTTGGCCTGACGCCGGAGCGCCCAGTCCCGCGCTGCTTGGCTTTGCGCCGGCAGTGACAGCCGCGCCAAGAGCTGCGCCAAGGCCAAAGCGTAGGTGGTAACCCAAGCGCGGATGGCGAGCATTGCCGGTGTAAAGATCAGGGTGAGGAAGGTGGCGATGCCTAGCCCGAACACCACTGCTGTGGCCAATTGCGTCCACCACAAAGCAGTGGGCGAATTGACCGAGTAGCCGCCATTGATGAAGTCGAGCGAGAGGCCAAACATCATCGGCGCCAGGCCCGCCATCGTGGTGATGGTCGTCAGAAGCACAGGCCGCAGCCGGGTTTCAGCGGTGCGGATGATCGCCTCGACCCGGGGCATGTAACGGGAATATTCCTGATAGGTGTCGATCAACACAATGTTGTTGTTCACCACGATCCCCGCCAAAGCGACAATGCCGGTGCCGGTCATGATGATCGAGAATGGCTGCTGCATCACCAGCATGCCGATCAGAACGCCCGTGGTCGACAATACCACCGCGGTGAGAACCAAGATCGAGTTATAGAACGAGTTGAACTGCGCCAGCAGGATAATGAACATCAGCCCGAGCGCTCCGGCGAATGCCGATTGCAGGAAGGCTTGGCTTTCCGCTTGGTCTTCCTGATCGCCGGTCCATTCCCACGTGACCTGCTCGGGGAGCGCGTCGGGGGCGCTGAGCCATTCCGTCAGCAGGGCGATACGCTCATTGGGGTTGATCGGCACAAGCCGCACGGTCTCGTCATCGCCAAGCGGCGTGTCCGAGCGCGATTCAACGAACTCATACTGCCGTTCATCGCCCGGGATCGTGTAATCACCGGTCTTGCCAGCGGCCAGGTCTTCCTCGGTCAGGCGCCGCACGATATCCACCGTCTCGGTGGTGACAGTACCATCCTCGGCGGTGACATCGCGCTCTACCTTAAGGAAGCCGTCGCCGACATTGGCCTTCACATCGAAGTACCGTTTCTGATCCACCCGGTCGACCTGCGCCAGCTTGGCCACCGGTGTGAGGCTGATGAAGTTCGACAGCGGCACCAGACCGCCGGGCGTGCGCACCTTCATGGTGTCGAGCGTCGACAGCACGCGGTATTCCTCGGGGAACCGCACGCGAATTTCGATCTCTTCGTCAGAGGACGGCACCCGCATCGTATCGAGCAGAAGCCCGCGCGTGACCAGCTGGACCATTGCGCCCACAAGGGCGACATCGGCGCCGAAGCGACCCGCCGCCTCCAGATCCACGTCCACCCGCCAATCGATACCGGGCAGAGGTAGCGTGTCCTCCACGTCGAGAAGCGCGAAGGTGTTGTCGAACTGGGCGCGCGCGGCCAAGGTCGCCTCGCGCAGCGTGTCCATATCGTTCGCCTTCAGCCGCAAATGCACCGGCTTGGGTGAGGCGGGCCCGCGGGAGAGGTTCAAGATCTCGGTGCGGATGCCGGGGATCTCGGCGAGCCTGCGCTCGATCTCGGCCAACACGAAGTCGCCGTCATATTCCTCGGCCACTGTCCTGGTCTCGACAAAGCCAAGGAACGGATCACCGATATCGCGGGGGCGGTTATCCCATCGGATCAACTCAAGCTGAACCTGGCCGATAGTATCACGAGGGCCTGACGCGCCGCCGGTATTCGAGTTAAGCCCGCCTTCGCCCGCAAACGAGAACGCGCTTTCGACGCCGCGCACCGACAAGACCACCTCTTCCACCTGGCTGACGAGGGCGTCCTTCTCGGCTAGCGAGAGGTTGCCGCGCGCCTGCACGTAGACGATGGCCTGTTCCGGCTCGCTATCCACGAAGAACTCAACGCCCAGATTGTTCTGGCCGAAATAGCTGAACGTGCTCATCACGAAGAAGCCAACCGCCAGCACCGCCACAATCGGCATGAACGGGTTGCCGACGATGGCCCACATCACATAGCCGAACGGGGTGCGCTTGGTGCCGCTTTCGACATTTTTCTCAGCCGGGATCTTGCGGATTGAGCCCATCACAACGCTGAGCGCCATGGCCGCGAGGGTGAACAGGATCATCCCCGGCAGCGAGGCGAGAAAGCCCGATGCAGCGACGCCATCCGGGCCCGGCGGTGCGAAGTAGTTCGGGTTCAGCGTCAGCATTGCGCCGACGA
>JBCDGW010000106.1:0-11095 GCA_038750765.1 Pseudomonadota bacterium
CGGTTTTCAGCGCGGTAAGATGGCAAGATCTCGCGAGGCATCGCGCATCATGGCGACCTCTCTCGTGATCTTTGGTTTCGCGGGTAAGATGCGCGAGGGCGGCCGTGTGGCGAAGAATGGTGAAAGGGTTGTATGCATCGCTGATGGGACCTTATGCGGATAAACCAAGCTTACATCGGAAGCGCCATGCATCTGCGGGATCTGGTGGAGGGCGGTACGATGCCTGATCAGCAAACCTTGGCCGTTTATGACCGTATGGCAGATGCCTACGGTGCGCTGGAACGGGCTGACCCGAGCGATCACTATCTTGCGTTCGAAGCGGCCATGGTGCCGGGCGCCCGTGTTCTTGATTTGGGCTGTGGTCCAGGCTCATCGTCAGCGCGCCTCGCTGCCGCGGGCTTCGACGTGCTCGCAGTGGACGGCTCGTCTGAAATGGTGTCGCGCGCCGGGTCGCGCCCTGGCGTTACCGCAC
This sequence comes from Pseudomonadota bacterium, assembly GCA_038750765.1. GTDB lineage: Bacteria > Pseudomonadota > Alphaproteobacteria > Rhodobacterales > Rhodobacteraceae > Psychromarinibacter. The sequence goes on from JBCDGW010000106.1 coordinate 473, forward strand.
GGCAGGGCCTGTTCGATGACGTGCGCGGTTTTGGTGAGTTCGGTGGGATCTGGGCCAGCTTCTCGCTTTTGCATGCGTCGCGCGCTGACTTTCCGCGTCATCTCGCCGATCTCCACGCGGCAAGCGCCAAGGACGCGCCCTTTGGCTTAGGGATGAAGCTTGGACGCGGCGAGGCAATCGATGAACTGGGCCGGTTTTACACGTTTTACACCGAAGCCGAGTTGCGTCGGCACCTCAGTGACGCGGGCTTCATGCCGGGTGCGTCATGGCACGGACGACAGCAGGGGCTAGCCGGAACAAGCGAGCCGTGGATATTTTTGCTGTCCCACGCGTAAAAACCCACTAGGTCATCGCGCCTATCGAAAGGGCGCCGATGATTTCCGTCAATCCGAGCATTGCAATCTATGGTGAACCGCTCGCACGGGTTCACTCGACCCGCGGCGCGCTGCTGTCACTGGTCGATAAGGCCGCTCAAGCAATGACACACAAGGTTTCCTCGCGGGCAGACGAAACAGCATGAAGCAGATACCGCCCGCGCCGCTGTTTCTAGGTCTTGCCGGCCTGCTGCCGTTTATGTGGGGCACGGCCACGCTTTACTCATCAGCACTGGCTGAGTTGACCAATGCCACTGTCGGGCCGCGATTCTTGGGCCCTTATGTGCTGCTCAATTACGGCCGGATTATCCTCGCTTTCATGGCTGGCGTGCTCTGGGGTTTCGCAGCGCGCGCTGAAGGGCAAGTCGCGGCCACCGGCTATGCGCTATCGGTCATACCGGCCTTGTGGGCGTTTTTCTTCGTAGGCGCAGGGCCGATCTCCGCGGCGATTTACTTGATCGCGGGTTTTGTTGGGCTTCTCGGGCTCGATTACCTGTTTTGGCAACAGGGCCTTACCCCGCGATGGTGGATGTCGTTGCGGGTGACACTGACGATCATCGTCGTCATCTGCCTTATCCCGGTTGTGATCTGATGGCAGATTTGTTCGCCTACACGGACGGGGCGTGTTCGGGCAATCCGGGACCTGGCGGTTGGGGTGTGCTGCTAATTGCACGCCAAGCGGGCGAGACGCTCAAAGAGCGCGAGATTAGAGGCGGTGAGGCCCGTACAACCAACAACCGCATGGAATTGATGGCCGCTATCTCTGCGCTTGAGGCGCTGGAGCGACCGTCAGCAATCACCATCGTCACTGACAGTGCCTACGTCAAAAACGGCGTGACTGGTTGGATCCACGGATGGAAGCGCAACGGCTGGAAAACCGCTGACAAGAAGCCGGTGAAGAACGCCGATCTTTGGCAGCGCCTCGACGCGGCCCAAGCGCGTCATGATGTGGCTTGGGAATGGATAAAGGGCCATGCCGGGCATGAGGAAAACGAACGCGCCGATGCGCTCGCCCGCGGCGGCATGGCCCCGTTCAAACCGAAAAAACCCGCCTAAAGCGCCTCAAGAATACGCTCGCCCGCGGACAAATCGCATGTGCCGGGGCTGTCGTCTGCGCCGACATGGGTGATCGCGCCGTCATCGACGATAATGGCATAACGGTGCGATCGAGCGATAAGGCCAACTTGCGGGGCGCTAAACGCCATGCCCAACTCTCCGGTAAGTTTGGTCTCGGGGTCGGCCAGCATGGTAATGCCCGCATCGGCACTGCCCAGCGCATGCCCCCAGGCCGACAGAACGAAAGGATCGTTCACCGCAAGGCAAATCACCTCATCCACGCCCTTATCGCGGATCGCCGATGCTGTGCGGGTGAAGCTTGGGAAATGCGCGGTGCTGCACGTGCCAGTATGTGCGCCGGGCAGCGCGAAAATCACCACTTTACGCCCGGCAAGCTTCTCATGCAGCGACACTTCGACCGGCGCGCCGTCGTCGGTTAGGGTCAAAAGCGTGGCTTCCGGCATTTTCATTCCAACTTCCAAACCCATAGCAGACTTCTCCATAATTGAATTCCTCGCCAGCCCCATATAGCTGACTTGCCAGGGCGTGCCAGCAGCGGGAGTGCGAAATGGACGACATCGTTGTGATCGGCGCAGGCCAAGCAGGCGCGTCTCTCGTTGCCAAATTGCGGGCTCAGGGATTTACCGGCGCGCTCACCCTTATCGGTGACGAGCCGGTTTTGCCCTATGAACGCCCGCCGCTATCGAAAGGCTATCTGCTCGGTCAATCGAACGTTGAGAAGCTCACCTTGCGACCGCAAAGCTATTACGATGACGCGCAAATCACCGTTCTGACCGGGACACGCGTGACAGCCATTGATCGCGAGCGACACCTCGTTGTGACCGACGATGCTGAGATCGGGTATGGCCAGCTTGCGTTAACGACGGGATCATTCGCGCGCGCGCTATCCGCCGAGCAGGGAGGCGGATTGAAGGGCGTTTTCACTGTACGAACGCTCGCGGATGTCGACGCGATGCGACCCGGCATGCACGACAAGGCGCGTGTGCTGGTGGTGGGCGGTGGGTATATCGGGCTTGAAGCGGCCGCGGTCGCCTCAAAGCTTGGTTGTTCGGTGACCCTTATCGAGCAAGGACCACGCATCCTCGGGCGCGTCGCTGCCGCTGAAACGGCGAATTACTTTCGCGCCTTGCATCGCGAGCACGGCATCGACATGCGTGAAGGCGTCGGCCTCGACACGCTCGATGGCACGGATAGCGTGCAGAGCGCGACGCTGAGCGATGGCACGACCCTTGATGTGGATTGCGTGATTGTCGGTATCGGCATTGATCCGGCGACCGGGCTTGCCGAGGCGGCAGGTCTGACGGTGGACAATGGGATCAAGACCGATGCGCTGGGCCAAACTTCTGATCCTGCGATCTGGTCCGCGGGGGATTGCGCCTCGTTCCCCTTCCGCGATCAGAGGATCCGGCTTGAAAGCGTGCAGAACGCGATTGACCAGGCCGAGGCAGTGGCGGCCAACATGCTAGGCGCGGCGAAGCCGTACAATCCTTTTCCCTGGTTTTGGTCCGATCAGTACGATTGCAAGCTGCAGATCGCGGGGCTTTGCACCGGCTATGACGCGGTCGTCACACGGGGGGCCGGCGCGCGCATGTCCGTTTGGTATTACCGCGGTGACACGCTTCTGGCCGTTGATGCGATGAACGACGCGCGCAGCTACATGGTTGGCAAACGTATGCTGGAAGTCGGTGTAAGCCCGCACGCGGAGGCTGTGGCCGACCCATCGAGCAACCTAAAGCAACTCCTGAAAAGCTAAATGCGGATTGTCGCTGGCCAATGGCGGGGCCGACGTCTTGCCGCCCTTGGCACGGGAGACGCGGCAGCGCATTTGCGTCCGACATCTGATCGGGTCCGCGAGGCGCTTTTTAATGTTTTGGCAGCCCAATTCGGCGATCCATGCGCGGGCGCGCGCGTTCTTGATCTTTTCGCAGGCACGGGTGCGCTCGGTTTCGAAGCGCTGTCGCGCGGGGCTGCGCATGCCACATTCGTCGATCAGGGCGCGAAATCTCACGCGTTGCTCCGCAAGAATGCATCGCTGCTGAATTGTGAGCCCGATGTGACGCTGATGCGCAGTGATGCGGCGCGCCTACCGGCTTCGACTGTCGAACCGGTCGACCTGGTGTTCATGGATCCGCCCTACGGAAAAGGGTTGGGGGAGAGGGCGGCCGCGCGCCTCATCGCAGGAGATTGGCTGGCCGATGACGCATTGGTCATCTGGGAAGACAATGACGCCCCCGCCGCACCAGATGACATGACGTTGGTGCATGCACGTCGATATGGGCAAACACAGATTACGATCTTTAGACTTACGCCAAAAAGCGAAGGCAGATCCCGGCGCCCCGCCCGCTAGCACAAGGCGCCTGTTGCGATCATTGTCAGCATTGAGCCGCCAATCCGCCAAAACAGACCGCCGATGCCATTGCGCACCAAGCCATCGCTTGACTTACCTGGACCGCAGCCGCACCTGTAACCGCAACACCAATATCCGCCAGCGCCATCTCAAAGAGAGCAAGCCATCACGGTAGTCCGCGTAGCTGCGCGGTTCACACCCTAAATAAGAGGTCCCCTATGACTGCTCATCTCGCCAGCGCCATAAACGCGATTGTTTTGATCATTGCGTCGATTTGGGCCTTTAGCCTTCCAGATGCGTCCTCACTGACCACGCTAATCCCGGCTGCCTTTGGTATTGCGCTTTTGGCCTGCTACCCCGGCGTTAAAGCGCAAAACAAGATGATCGCGCATATCGCTGTCTTGCTGACGCTGTTGATTTTCCTCGCCCTCTTCATGCCATTGCGGGGCGCGATCGCATCTGGAGACACGATGGGGATTGTGCGCGTCGTGGCGATGCTTCTCACCTCGCTCGTGGCACTTGTTTTCTTCATCAAGAGCTTCGTGGATGCGCGTCGCGCGAGAAGCGCCCAATAGCGTTTTCGCTTTCACCGACCGAAGGCCTGCGCTAAGGCGCTTACGCCAAAAGACAGGAGACCGTCATGGGTTATAGGGTCGTCGTCGCGGGCGCCACCGGCAACGTTGGCCGCGAAATGTTGAACATCCTCGCCGAGCGCGAGTTTCCGATTGAAAAGATCGCGGCGCTGGCGTCGCGGCGCTCGCTGGGCACCGAGGTTTCATTCGGGGAAGAAACGCTCGTCACCGAAGACTTGGATACATTCGACTTTTCCGGCTGGGATATCGCTCTTTTCGCCATCGGCTCGGAGGCGACGAAGAAATACGCGCCAAAAGCGGCTAAAGCAGGCTGCATCGTGATCGATAACTCGTCGCTTTACCGCTATGACCCGGACGTGCCGCTGATCGTGCCGGAGGTCAACGGCGCCGCAGTCGAGGCGGTGCGCAAAAAGAACATTATCGCCAATCCGAACTGCTCGACCGCGCAGATGGTGGTCGCCCTAAAGCCGCTCCACGACCGCGCTACGATCAAGCGCGTTGTGGTGTCGACTTATCAGTCGGTTTCTGGTGCTGGCAAAGACGGTATGGATGAGCTTTGGGATCAGACCAAGGGCATGTACGTGCCGGGCCAAGAGAAAGAACCCGCGAAGTTCCAAAAGCAAATCGCGTTCAATGTGATCCCGCATATCGACAGCTTCATGGAAGACGGCACCACCAAAGAAGAATGGAAGATGGTGGTCGAAACCAAAAAGATTGTCGACCCCTCTATCAAGGTGACAGCAACATGCGTGCGGGTGCCAGTGTTTGTCGGCCATGCCGAGGCGGTCAATGTCGAGTTTGAGGACTTCCTGGATGAGGACGAGGCGCGCGAGATCCTGCGAACCGCGCCAGGTTGTCTCGTGGTCGATAAGCGGGAAGCCGGCGGTTACGTAACCCCGGTGGAATGCGTCGGCGATTACGCCACTTTCATCAGCCGTATCCGCCAGGATTCCACCATTGAGAACGGCCTCAACATGTGGGTTGTGTCCGACAATCTACGTAAAGGCGCGGCTCTGAACGCGGTGCAGATTGCCGAAATTCTTGGCAACCGTGTGCTGCAGAAGGCTGACGCCTAGCGCGCGCCACGCAGGATGATGGCATTAGCTGCCTTCGACGAGGGTCTTTAAGTTCTCAAGGCCCTTGTCGAAATCAGCGGCCACTTGGTCCTTAATCATCGGGCCAAATACGCGTGCCATAGGGTTCATCCCAAGATCGGTCGTGAATGCCCAGGTAAGCTTGGTGCCATCTCCCTCAGCGTCGAGGATATAGGTGGCCTGCGCCGTCCCCATAGGGCCGAAATCCAAGTCGCTGTCGACCCGCTCATTCTCGACAGAAACGGTGATCGTTTGCGAGCCGCTGCCTAGGTCCTCAAGTTCCGAAGCCCAGCTCAGTTTATTGCCCACGCCGGCGTCAGGGCCTTCATAGGTAAGCGCGACATCGGGGTCCATCTCGAGCCAGGGAGACCATTCAGCGGCGGCGCTCAGCGAATTGACATGGGGGAAGACCGATGCCGGTGCCGCTGCAATAACAATGTCTCGTTCGACGGCAATCTCACGCGGCATGATCACCAAGCCCACAAAAACGAATACCAACGCCGCCACGGCGACCACGCCAACGACCCATTTCACGATCCGCATTTCGAGATCCTCGCGATTGCTTTCGCCCGGCGTCATTAGAGCATCGCACCCTCAAACAGGCGACCGAAATAATCGCGCGGCGCAGTGCACAGCGTGTCTCTGCCCAAATCGAGGCGGGTATTCGCAGTACCTTAAATCGGCAGAGCTTGATTCTCGCCTTTGACGTTCAGAAGCCGCGATGTCGCCATCTGCGATCTAACCGGCGCCAAAATGAGTGCCATAAGCGGAATTCCGCCCGCAAAACAGCCATAGATCGACGGTTATCCACCGACTCTACCCGCCCCACCGCGCCGTTGGCGGGGAAGTGGCGACACTTTTTCACCGTGGTTGCGCGCATGCAGCGCGGCAGTTTGGCCGCTTTAACCTCTATATGCTGAACAGTAGCCGGAATATGGCGGGTCTATGCGTTGATACTGCATAATTTTCCCCCGACTTTGCCCCAAAGAAGGACCTTCTGAGAGCAACGACGGGCATTTTCATGAAGGTGCAAGGTTTCGCCGCAATTCCCGTCGATTTCAGCCACGATTCAGGCCTTTCGTCATGGGCATCGAGACGGAAGGGATAGGGACCCGTGATGGCGCTCAATCAAAGCTCATGCATGCTCGGTTCGCCGAGTCAGACCGAAAGCCTGCCGGGGCCCAATCTGCCGCCGCTTAGCAAGACCCTCGTGGATGCTCTCTTCATCGCTGCAAGATGGCAAACCGCGACACAATACCGGGCCTAAGACCCGCCCAGTCCAACAGGAAGAACGTCATGATTACCGCAAACATTATTCCGTTCCCCCTCGCTTCCCGCCTCAGCGCCGCCAACGATGATGGACCTGATGGACCACCGGGTAATGCGGTCACGCCTGCATCGATCATGCGTCCGAGCTTGCGCGCTTATGCCTGGTCGATGCGCGCGCGCCGGGCCGCCGCGTAGCGAGGTTCAACCCGCGCGGTTAATCTCAAGTTCGGAGTTCAGACAACCGATCAGATCTACCGGCGATGGCCGCCAACACGCATAGTCGGCGTCGCGAAACGAACATGATCCCCGAACGTTGCGTGGCAGCGTGACACACGGGGCCATTTGGCGGGACCGGATACTCGCTCACTCACACTCACTCGTTCTCCGGTCCTGCCAAATCTACTAATGGACTTGCAGGGGCTCGAAGCGGCCACTCACCGGATCAAGGCAGTGCAGTGCGCCGCTGCCGATATCATGCCAAACACCGTGCAACGACAGCTTGTCTTCGGCGACGGCCTGTTCAACGAACGGGAATGTCATCAGGTTGTTGAGGCTCACGATCACGGATTGGTATTCAAGCGCGCGGATCTTGTCGACTTCGGTTTCCGCAGTTTGGACCTGCTCGTACCCTTCTCGTAGAATGTCCATCCAACGCCCGAGGAAGCTCGACTCTTCCTCGAGGGCGGGGGCTTGTCCTTCGCACATCTCGTAACACCCACGCACACCGCCGCAGTTTGAATGGCCGACGACCACGATGTTGGCGACCCGCAGCGCGGTCACAGCGTATTCCACAGCAGCCGACGTGCCGTGCGGGCGCCCATCGGGCTCAAAACGGGGAACGAGGTTGGCGATGTTTCGGTGAATGAAAAGCTCGCCCTGATCGGCGCCAAAGATCGACTGGACCTGCACGCGGCTGTCGCAACAGGCGATAATCATGGCTCGCGGCCGCTGACCTTCCTCTGCAAGACGCTCATACCAGGCTTTGTTTTGGGCAAAACTCGTCGCTTGCCACCCGAGATAACGGGTTACCAGGTAATTCGGTAGCATCTTCGCGTGTCGCATGCATTCCGGCCCTTCACGTTGCCAACTTCTGATCAAACCGATTTTGCGAAAATCTGAAAGAGGTTTCGGTTCGACATCAACCATTTATTTCGCGTGCCATGCCACGTTGCCCTCTGAGTGAGGGTGCGGGGGGTTTCTTCGGGGTGTGATGAGGATGCGTGTGAGTAGTTTGGAACCGCGTGAAAAGATTGGGCTCGAACTTGATCGGTTAAACTGGCTGTGGCAGCGGTACGGCCCCGATAAGGGTGAGTTGGAGCTTGTCACGGCAATGGAGGACATGGCGTCACTCCTCCATGAGATTTCGATCTCGTGGGATGTGCAAGATACCAAGGCCCTGCGGATGCGCGCCTTGGCAATTCAAAGCGTTGCAGATCGTCTCGGCATGCCCCTGGTCTCGCGGGTCAGCGGCGATGTGATCGCTCTATGCGGCACGTGTGATCGGGCGGCGCTTGCCGCAACAGTGGCTCGGTTGGAACGCGCGGGTGAGCAATCGCTCATCGCCATTTGGGACGCTCAGGCACCATCTTGAACGCTGGTTGAACCGGCGCGGGCGCTCTGATTAGGCTTGCGCAACGATAACTGCGAGCCGGGGTCGCCATGTCACTCACCTTTGCTGAAGACCGCGCCGATGCCATACCGCTTCATGTGGTGGAGCACCATGCGCTTACGGATTGGCGCGCGCAGCAACCAGAGCGGGTACAGGCGTGGGTTGCTGCGCAAGGCTTCACGGCAAAGCTTGGCCAAACGCTGCTTGTTCCAGCCGAAGACGGCACATTAGAAGCCGCGATCATGGGCTATGGGACGGCATCTCATCGCCAGAAAGGGCGATTTCCTCTCGCCATCGCGCAGGCAGACTTGCCTGAAGGCGTATACCGCCTCGCGACGCCTTGGCCGGATGATCGCTTGGCTGAGAACGCCCTTGGCTGGCTATTGGCACGCTATCGGTTCGCGCGGTATCGCAAGCAGTCCGAGCCGGGCGCACAGCTTATCGCACCGGCTGGGATCGATGCTGCGCAAATCGAGACCATCGCGGCGGGTGAAACGCTTACCCGCGATCTGATCAACACGCCGGCCGCCGATATGGGGCCTGACGCTTTGGAAGATGCCGTGCGCGATTTGGCTAGTCGCCACGGTGCAGGCTGCGACGTGATCGTGGGCGATCGCTTGCTCGATGAAAACTACCCGATGATTCACGCCGTTGGCCGGGCTGCTGCTGTGGCGCCGCGTTTAATCGAAATGACGTGGGGCGAAACCGGCCCAAGCCTCACCTTGGTTGGAAAAGGGGTTTGCTTCGACACCGGCGGCCTGAACCTAAAGCTAGGCGCCTCGATGGGCCTGATGAAGAAAGACATGGGCGGTGCGGCGACCGTGCTCGGTCTGGCGTCGATGATCATGGGCCTGGCGCTTCCCGTGAAGTTGCGCGTCCTGATCCCGGCCGTTGAAAACGCCGTCGCAGGTGCTGCATTTCGGCCCGGCGATATTCTGTCCTCACGCAAGGGCCTTACGGTTGAAATCAACAACACCGACGCCGAGGGTCGGCTCGTCCTTGCAGACGCGCTGGCGCTTGCGGATGAAGCGCCGCCGGATCTGCTGATTTCTATGGCTACGCTCACCGGGGCCGCGCGGGTCGCTGTTGGGCCCGATCTTGCACCGTTCTACGCCACCGACCCAGATTTGGCGACGGCGTTGCGGGAAGGGGCCCGGGCTGCTGCCGATCCAGTTTGGGAATTGCCGTTTCATGAGCCTTACGAAGCCATGATCGAGCCTGGTATCGCCGATCTCGACAACGCGCCAAAAGGCGGGTTTGCCGGGTCTATCACGGCAGCGCTGTTCCTGCGGCGATTTGTGACCGCCGCGCCCAAATACATCCATTTTGATATCTATGGCTGGCAACCAAGTGCAGCCCCCGCTCGGTCGCAGGGCGGGGTCGGTCAGGGTGCGCGGGCGATCCTCGAAGCGTTGCCCCGCCTGCTGAAGTTGTGAGTGGCCGAGACAGACGCCTGACGCCCTGCAACGGTCGCGTTGCCGCCGAGCATTTGCGCGGCGCGGTGGATGCCGCCACGTTTGTCGTGCCAGACCGCGCCAAGGTCTGCGCGCCCGTGGCTGATCTATGGCGCGAACCGGGCGGCGTGCGTGATCGCCAGATCTTGTTCGGCGATCAGGTCGACGTGTTTGAAGAGCGCGCTGGCTTTGCCTTCGTTCAGTCGATCAAAGACGGCTATGTCGGGTATGTCGCGCAGGGGTGCTTAGGGCCGGTGGGCGCCGATCCAACCCATTGGGTGGCGGTGCAGAGCAGCCACGCCTATCCAGAGCCCGACATGAAAGTGCCGGAGGCCTATGTCCTTCCGTTTTGCGCCCATGTAACCGTTGTCAGCCATCTGCCGGGGTTTTTTGAAACCGATGGCGGCCTTTACATCCCAAAACCGCATCTGCGTCCGGTGGACAAACGCTTCAAAGATCCGGTGACGGCTGCGCAACTGCTCTTTGGAGCGCCCTACCTTTGGGGCGGCAACACAAGCGCCGGTGTCGACTGTTCGGGGCTGGTTCAGTTGGCCTGGCACGCTGCTGGCCGGGATTGCCCAGCAGACAGCGACATGCAGGAAACGCTCGGCGAAATTGTCGAGCCCAAGGCGCAGATGCAACGCGGCGATCTGCTGTTCTGGCGCGGTCACGTGGCTTTGGCCGTCGATGACGCGACACTCATCCACGCCAATGTGCATCATATGGCGGTGGCTTATGAGCCCGCTGAAAAAGCAATCCGCCGGATCGAGGCGCAAGGCGACGGCCCTGTGATTGGGCATCGTCGC
>JBCDGW010000107.1:0-10929 GCA_038750765.1 Pseudomonadota bacterium
ATGCTCGTCTTCGCGCAAGCGGTGCCGGTCTTCGCGCTGGCGCCGGTGATTACGTTGTGGCTCGGCTATGGTGCGCCGTCAAAGATCGTCATGGTCATGCTGGTGATTTACTTCCCGGTGACATCGACGTTTTTCGATGGTCTCATGCGATTACCGCAGGGGCATCACGATCTGGCCCAAGCGATGGGCGCGCGGCCCTGGCGTAAGCTGATCTACCTACAGGTGCCCAATGCGCTGCCAAGCCTCGGCTCGGGGCTGCGCTTGGCGGCGGTGTACGCGCCCTTCGCGGTTGTCATCGGCGAATGGGTTGGCTCGTCAAAAGGGCTGGGATACCTCATGCTTTTGTCGAACGGGCGAGGCCAAACCGATCAGATGTTTGCCGCGCTTATTGTCCTAGCGAGCCTGAGCGTCACGCTGTTCTTCATCATCGACAGCCTTGCCAAACGCTGGAGCGCGATCAGCACCTAGCGTACTCGAAAAAGCGCACGATGGTTTGCGCATGCGCGCTAGCTGTCCGTCTCAGACGAGCGCGCCCATAGATTGATGTCTTCCTCGCTGGCGATTTCATCGATCTTGGCGAGTTCGGCGTCTGTGAACGCAAGGTTCCGCGCAGCTTGGGCGCAATCGACGATCTGCGAGGGTTTCGATGCCCCGATAAGCGCCGTCGTTACCCGCTCGCCCCGCAAAACCCATGCCAGCGCCATCTGCGCCAGGGTTTGCCCCCGCGCCTCTGCCACTTCATTGAGCGCGCGCACCGAGGCCAGTGACCGCTCGTTGATCATGCCTTCGCGCAGTGACTTGCCCTGGGTAGCCCGGCTGCCCTCGGGCACGCCGTTAAGGTACTTATTCGTCAGAATGCCCTGGGCGAGCGGTGTAAACGCGATCGAACCAACGCCCAAATCGTCCAGCGTGTCGAGGAGGTTATCCCGTTCGACCCACCGATTGAGCAGGTTATAGGAGGGCTGATGGATGAGGCAGGGCGTGCCGAGATCGTTGAGGATCGCCAGGGCTTCTCGGGTGCGCTGAGAATTGTAGCTCGAAATCCCGGCATAGAGCGCGCGCCCCGAGCGGACGATGTAATCAAGCGCGCCCATCGTCTCTTCGAGTGGGGTGTCGGGGTCGAACCGGTGCGAGTAAAAGATGTCGACGTAGTCGAGCCCCATCCGCTTGAGCGACTGATCGCAGGACGCCACCAGATACTTCCGGCTACCCCACTCACCATAAGGGCCGGGCCACATCCGATACCCGGCCTTGGAGGAAATGATCAGTTCATCGCGATAGCCAGCGAAATCTGTCTTCAGGATCTCGCCGAAGGCTTCTTCGGCACTGCCCGGCGGCGGGCCGTAATTGTTGGCCAAGTCGAAATGGGTGATACCCGCATCGAACGCCGTTTGGCACATCTCGCGCTTGAGTTGATGCGGCGTGTCGCCGCCGAAATTGTGCCACAGCCCCAAGCTGATGACCGGCAAGTGCACGCCCGAGCGGCCGCAACGGCGGTAAACCATGTCTTCGTAACGGGTCTCAGCGGGGGTGTATGGCATCGCGGCGCGTCCTTGGGATGACTTAAATGGCTACGGCAGCCTTATGCCAGTATTCCCGCGCGTTCGAGCCCGTAAATCACCGGCGCAGCCAATCGGGCGCAAGCGTTACCGCATCAGCGCCGGTCAAAGCACACAGCCGGTCAAGCTCGGCCATCAAGGATTTGACCCGCGCTTTGCCCATCCGTAAGCCGACCTCAGGCCAAAACGCGCGCAACGCCAGCACGGGCCCGTCGCGTTTGATGTCGAGCCTGCCGATCAGGCGATCGCCCTGCAAAACCGGAAAAACGTAATAGCCGTATCGCCGCTTGGCCTCGGGAACAAAGATCTCGATGCGATAATGAAAGCCGAAGAGGCGCTCGGCGCGCTTGCGATCCCGCAGGGCCGGGTCAAACGGGGACAGCACGCGTACGCGCTGGCTCGGCTCGGGCAGCATGTCGATGCAGGCCAGTTCTGCTTCTGTCGAAAAGTGCTGCTTGAGCGTTCTGTCCGCCATTTCGACGTCGATCTCAATGAGGCGTCCTTCCGACAACGCGGTTTTGCACCATGCCTTCGCTTCATCGCGGGTCACGATCTCGAAGAACGCGGCCAATTCTCCGCTGGTCGCGAAGCCCAGTCTTCGTAGCGCCTGCATCATCGCCCAATCGATGATCGCCTCATCCGTCTCACGGGCATTCAGATACTCTGGCGGGATCACGCGCTCAGCCAAGTCATAGAACTTGCGAAAGCCCTGACGGTGGCAAACGGCCAACTCGCCAGATCGCCATAGAAATTCCAGCGCGGTTTTCGACGGGTGCCAATCCCACCAGCCTGCTGAGCTTTTGGGCTCATCGGCGCCCACATCTCTGGTGCACGTCGCGCCGTTTTCACCGACATGGCGTCGGACAGTTTCTAGCTCATCTTGCCAACCATCGCGACGCCAAGCGGGCCAGCGCGCGCGCATCTTAGCCTCGTCGCGGGCAAATTTGAGCCGCCACATCGGGTAAAACGCCATCGGGATGATCGCAGCGTCGTGGGTCCAGTGTTCGAAGGCGGTTCGATCGCGTGCGACGCGGTGTTCTAACGCGCGGGGGCGATACTGGCCGCGACGCGACCAAAGGATCAGATCATGCGCCCGCGCCAGTGTGTTGACGCTGTCGACTTGGACGAAACCCAAACTGTGGAGAACGCCGTCAAGATCGGCGCCGCGCCCTGGTCCCGATCCCGGCTGAAGCAGCAGGTGTCGGTCAAGAAACAGCCTTCGGGCCTCGGAATTGCTGAGACGGGGACGCGTCATGAGGGCGGTTATCGGTATGGGTAACCGCTTGGGCGCCTAAGCAGCACTGACGGTTTGCTCGGCAAAACAGGCCCGAATGTGATCAGCGGCTGCCGCTGCGGGCTCGGGCAGATCCTCTCGTGTCGCGAGCACCAGTTCATAAAAACTCAGCTTCGGCAGGCCTGCCTCGGCTGGCACTTCGACAACGCATCCATCTAAAGCACTTCGCGGTATCGGCGCCACGGCCAAATCCGCGCGAACCGCCGCCTTCTGACCGCTTACATGCCCTGACTCAAGCACGATCCGATAGGGTCTCCCTTGCGCTTCCAACCCCTCGAGCCCGGCTTTTCGCCACGCGCAGGTCTTATCCCAAACGGTGACGGGGATCGGATCTAACTCATGGGCGATGCCGCAATGGCAGCCTGCCCAAACCAGTTGTTCGCGAAACAGCGCTTCCCCTGGCCGTGACTTGATCTGCGATTGCAGCCGCGAAATCAAAGCTACGTCAAGCCGCCGCTCCGCAATCATCTCCAGCATCCGCTCCGTTTCAGTGACCACCGCGTTGATCACGACACCGGGGTGGGTGCGACTGAAACGGCAAAGCATGTCGGGCAGAAACCGCTCGGCCACATCGTCGTGTACGCCGAGCCGCACTTCGCCTTGCATCGCCTGAGGGTGGAACTGGGCGAGCAGATCCTGGTCAAGCGCCAACATCCGCCTGGCGTGCTGGAGAACACGCTCCCCGTCTTCGGTAAGGCGTACAGACCGGCTATCGCGGGTGAACAGGGGGCGACCAAGGGCCTCCTCCATCTTCTTGACCTGCATCGACACGGCAGATGGCGTCCTGAACACCGCTTGCGCCGCCGAGGAAAAGTTGCCGGTTTCAGCGATGGCGACAAACGTGCGGAGAAGGTCGAGATCTAGGGTCTGCATGGTAACGTCAGAATCCATCTTTCAATTACACTGATACATATCATAATTTCTTTTCGTTTTTCTGACAATAGCCCAGCGGCTATGTTCCTCTCACACACGCAAGAAGGAGCAAGCCATGTCCGATTTTATCTTCAAAGATGCAGTCCGCCATCAGGGTCCTTTGGCCGTCATCAGCCGCCTCTTTCGTGGCGCTGTGGCGCGCATCACTTCGCGGCGCGATACCGCAACGCTCAACAAGCTTCCCGATCATCTGCTCAAAGATGTCGGCCTGGATCGCAGCCGCCTTCCGCAATCGCCTAACTGGCAAGAGGACCGCGAAATCCAGTCATTTCGCTCGTTGCAGGAGCGCGCGCGGTTTTGAAAAGACCCTCCCCGCGCGGCGCCTGCTGATGATGCATTCGGCGCCGCGCTGCAAGCGCACCATGCCTCGCATTTGACTTTGCCTACCGTTCCAGCCTTTAACGCAGGAGGTTATCCCAAAGTACCGACCCCATGCAGATTTACCTGCCGATTGCCGAGGTATCCGTAAACGCTTTCCTCCTCTTGGGATTGGGCGGCATTGTCGGGGTGCTGTCGGGCATGTTTGGCGTCGGCGGCGGCTTTCTGATGACGCCGCTGTTGTTTTTCATCGGCATCCCGCCAGCGGTGGCGGTGGCGACTGAGGCCAACCAGATTGTGGCTTCGTCCTTTTCCGCGGTCTTGGCCCATCTGAAACGGCGTAATGTCGATTTTCGCATGGGCGGCGTTTTGTTGGTGGGGGGCCTCGCCGGGTCTGCGGCGGGGGTCCAGGGTTTTGCGGCCTTGCGCCAACTGGGCCAAGTCGAATTGCTGGTGCAGCTTTGCTACGTGGTTTTCCTCGGCGTGATCGGCGCGTTGATGTTCGTTGAGAGCCTGCGGGCGATCCGACGCTCCCGATCGGGGCGGGTCGATCCGCGAAAGCGGCGACGCCATTCCATCGTTCACGCCTTGCCCTTCAAGATGAAGTTTCGCGTCTCAGGGCTCTATATCTCGGTAATCCCGCCAATACTCGTGGGCTTTGTCGTCGGTGTGCTAGCCGCGATCATGGGTGTCGGCGGCGGCTTTATCATGGTCCCGGCGATGATCTATCTTCTCGGCATGCCGACAAAGGTGGTCATCGGCACATCACTCTTTCAGATTATCTTTGTCACCGGCTTCACCACGCTTCTGCACGCGACAACCAATTTCACCGTCGACGTGATGCTCGCGGTGCTCCTTCTGATCGGGGGCGTGGTTGGCGCGCAGATCGGCACGCAAATCGGGCTTTACCTCAAGGCCGAGCAATTGCGTATCCTCCTCGCGTTGATGGTGCTCGGGGTATGCGGCAAGCTGGCACTCGATCTGATCCTGGAGCCGAGCGAGTTGTACTCGATTGCCGCGGAGATCCGGCATTGATCCGGCTTGCAACGCTGTTGGTGGCGCTTGCTGCTCTGCCGGTGCGGGCCGAAGAGGTCGTCGCCGGGCTGAGCCAGAACCGGGTGTCGATTACCGCAAATTTCGACGGCTCGGAGATTTTGGTGTTCGGCGCGGTCAAACGGGAGACGAAAGTCCCCGAAGACGCGCCGCCCCTCGAAGTGGTGATCGCGATCGCCGGGCCATCTGAGCCATTGATCGTGCGCCGCAAGGAACGCGTTGCGGGCATTTGGGTGAACCGTCGCGCGGTCGAGGTGGATGCAGCGCCCAGCTTTTACAAGATCGCGACGTCCGGGCCGCTGAGCACGGTGTTGTCGAATGTGGAGGATCTACGCCACCGGATTTCGCTCGAGCGCGTCATCCGGGCTGTCGGTGCCCCTGCCGATGTGGAAGATGCCAGCACCTTCACCGAAGCGCTTATGCGCATTCGTAAGCGCGAAGAACTCTATCAAGTGCGCGAAAACACTGTCGACGTCACCGAAGGCACGCTGTTTCGCACCTCTGTCGCGCTACCCGCCAATCTGCGCCAGGGCGATTACACCGTGCGCATTTTTCTGACCCGCGGCGGTGCTGTCGTCGATCAGCACGAGACAGCGCTTTTTGTGCAGAAGGTCGGGCTGGAGCGGTTCCTCTACAACCTAGCCTATGACCGGCCTCTGGTTTACGGGCTGATGTCGCTGGCCATTGCCATCGCTGCCGGATGGTTGGCCTCCGCAGTGTTTCGTTACGTCCGCGGCTCGTAGCTGAGCCCCAATGCCCGGGTTAAATTCAGCTGGACTTGCCGGTAGAACGCGACGTCTTCTTGAAAGGTGCGTTCAAGCGCGGCGCGGTGCTCTCGCGAAAGCGCAGCGGCGTGCGCGTGACTGTCAGTCCTATGCCCGATCAGCTTGCGCGTATTGACGATCGGGGCGGTGTCACGACCGAAAACTGTCTGGAAGACATGATCCATGCACGCCTGGAGATGGGTGGTGTCGCCGACGAAGTCGTACTTCAAAATGTCGAATGCGCCCTCCCTCACCTGAGGTCTCCAGTGGTGGTCAAAATCCAAGACCGTCGTGTCGGTGGTCAAGCGCTCGACGAACTCACCGAGGGAAAGCTCGTCATGGCTTTCAAGCCCGAGATGTGCGCGCAGACGGCGGCCTGTCGCGCTCGGGCGCCTTACCTTATCCGCCCAGGCCGAAACAACGCGGCCGATCGGTTCTCGCACAAAGGAAAACTTGAAGGTGTTGGGATGATGGAATTGCTCGGTCATCCAAGCCAAATTGCGCCCGGCCAGGTCTTCAAAGGCGAAGGCTTCCCCTTTTTGCCTGTGCACCTCTGCGGGAAACCGGTCCGGTACAGGCATGCCCCTGCGCCGGTAGATCTCTGCCGCGCAGGTAGCGATGATCGATGTGGACGCGCATTTATGCACCTTCACAAAAAACAGGCGACGCCCCCAGCGCAGTTCACGGGACACATAACAATTGTGCTTAAACAGGCGGGTTTGCGCAAAATTCGTGGCGATGCTCTGGTTGAGCGTGCGCCGATGCATTTGTTCAAGCCGCGAAAAGCGGGTCATGGCGCCGTTCCGGGGCGCGCTTTGGCGGCGTTGGCCGCAGCGTTTGTCTCGATGTCCGATACGATCTTACCGCTCTCCATTTTGATCAGGCGATCCGCACGGTCAAAGCAATGCTCGTCATGGGTCACTGCCATGACGCAATGGCCCTCGCGGGCGAGCTTAGGGACGAGCACTTCATAGAAATAGGCCCGCCGCATCGGGTCTTGGTCGGCGGCAAACTCATCGAGCACGAGGATCGGCCGCGCTTCGGCCAGCGCAATAGAAAGCGCGAGGCGGCGCATCTGACCCGTGGACAGCTCAAGGCTAGCGAAGGCGTCGTCTTGGATATGAACACCCTCCGCGAGCCCCAACGCCTCTATTTGCGTGCGCAGCGCGGTCTTCTCGCTGTCGGACAGACCGTAAAGCTGGCGAAATATATAAAATTCGCTGAAGACAGCGCTAAAGAGGCTTCGATAATCGGCTCGTGTGTCATCGGTGACAACGACGCCATCCACCAAGATCTCACCCCTATCGGGCGCCCTTAAACCGGTGATGATCTGCATCAGCGTCGATTTCCCGGTGCCATTTCCACCGGTGATGAACACAGACTGCCCGGGCACGAGGGTGAGATCGATTGGCCCCAGGGTGAAGGTATCGGTCGCAGCCGAATTACCGCTCGGACGGTTGAGTGTCGCGGTGACGCCGGCCAGTCTCACCTCTCGAAAACCTGTCACCGGTGTGGTGGCTGCGGCGGCTGTCTCTTCACGGGCATCTGCATCGGCCATAATCGCACGCAGCTTTTCAAACGCGACGGAGGCCCTGCCAAACGCCGGTAGATTGCCGATAACAACTTCAATTGGACCAAAGGCAAAGAGCACGATCGTCAAAACCTGCAGCACCGCCACGCTCCCCGCGCCTACCAGCGGCGGCAGGATGAGGACGATGGCCACCAACAGCCCCGCCAGTGCGGCCGAGGCAGTCAACTGGCCATAGCTAAACAGCCGCTCAGACTCGACCACAGCCGCGCGCACGTCTTCGGTCACCGCATCGGCCCGGGTCTCAATCGCGTCACGGCGCGCGCGTCGGAGCCGCAATTCACGGTACCCCCCCAGCATATCATGGACCGTTTCGTGCATCGCCACCCGCGCGCGATGCGCCCGCTCCAGCACTTTCCGCGCCGCAATATCGCTGGCGAAAAAGCACGCCACGCCGATCAGCAGCGTCACCAAGGTTGCTGCGCCTGACGGCCAAGATTGGACGAACATGTAGATCACGCAAAACAGAAACAGCGAAAACGCCTCAAGCGTCCGAGCAAACTGAATGATGCCTTCGCCGACCCGCTCTGCGTGGCTGGTCAGGGCGGTGAATACCTCGCCGTGCGGTCGCGCCTGAAAAAACGCCACATCCGCTGCCAAAAGCCGCTCAGCCAGGTCGCGCCGTAGCCGCAAGACGATCCGCTCAACCAAGACATAGGTTTGCACCCGCGCGATATGCGCGGCGATCAGCGAGACGGCGATCGACGCGAGCAAAAACGCCCCCATGCCAAGGCTCATGCGACCGGCCTCGGCGATCTCATTAATGCCAAAGATCATGCCGGTGCGCGCCGCGCTGGCTAGGATCGCAAGCGGTACAACCGGCGCCCGCCACACCCGCGCATCCCGAAGCAGGAACTGCAGAAACGCGCCCGATTGATCAACAAAGCCGCTAGCCATCGAGGGCCCGACCGCTCACAGCACGCTTTCGAACAATGTCTTCAGCGCGGCTTCACTAAGCGGCACGGGGTTTCCACCACAACTGGGGTCTTTGATCGCGTCTTTGGCCAGCGCGCCTGGATCAGCCCTGTTGATGCCCAGCCCGGCAAGCGTTTTCGGGATCCCAAGATCCTGATTGAACTGATCGACAAAGCGACAGAACCCGTCGAAGCCACCCGTGACGCCGAGATAGCCGGCCGCGTTGTCAAACCGCGCGGCGATGGCGTCGGCATTAAAACGCAGCACCGGCGGCATAAACACGGCGTTGGTGGTGCCGTGATGGGTGTGATGGTGCGCGCCCACGGGGTGGCTGAGCGCGTGGATCGCCCCGAGGCCTTTTTGGAACCCAACCGCACCCATCGACGCCGCGCTCATCATATGCGCGCGCGCTTCCAAGTCGTCACTCTTGGCATAGGCGCGCGGTAGATACTCGACCACCAACCGCATGCCCTCCAGCGCGATACCTTGGCTCATCGGGTGGTAATGGGGGCTAGAGAACGCCTCGACGCAATGGGCGAAGGCATCAAGCCCGGTACCGGCGGTGATGTGGCGCGGCATGCCCGTGGTCAGCTCTGGGTCGCAGATCACTGTTGTCGGCAGCATTTTGGGGTGGAAGATAATCTTCTTCTCGTGGGTCGCTGAATTGGTGATGACGCTGGCGCGGCCAACCTCTGAGCCAGTGCCAGCTGTGGTGGGCACAGCGATAATCGGATCGATGCCGTCCGGATCAGCCCGCGTCCACCAATCGCCAATATCCTCAAAGTCCCAAATCGGTCGGCTTTGCCGCGCCATGAAGGCGAGCGTCTTCGCCAGATCAAGGCCCGAGCCGCCGCCGAAAGCCACCACGCCGTCAAACGCGCCCTCGCGATAGAGGCGCAGCCCTGACGCCACGTTTGTATCGGAGGGGTTTGGGTCGACATCAGCGAAGAGAGCGCGCCCAAGGCCAGCGCCATCGAGCAAATCGAGCGCGCGCTGCGTTATCTCCAGTTCGGCCAGGCCGCGATCGGTGACCAGCAGAGGCCGCGTGATCCCTGCGGCGCGGCAAGCGTCGGCCAATTCCTCAATGCGTCCCGCGCCAAACCGCACCGCGGTCGGGTACGACCAATTCGCCGCAAGCCGCATGCTATGCTTTCCTCAGATGGTAAGATTTCGGCCGCGTCAGCGCCTGGTAAGCTAACCGTGACAGGCCCTGGCCTCTGCCGGTGTCCTTGCAGCCGGTCCAGCAAAGCGCCGGGTCCAAATAATCGCACCGGTTCAAAAACACGGTCCCTGTTTCAATCCGGGCGCCTAGCGCTTCCGCGGTCTCGGCGTCGCGCGACCAGATCGAGGCTGTGAGGCCAAAGCGGCTATCATTCATCAGCCCGACCGCCTCGTCATCGTCTTTCACCGGCATGATCCCAACCACCGGCCCGAATGTCTCGTCCCGCATCACACGCATCTCATGGGTGACGCCCGTGAGCACCTGCGGGGTCACGTAAGCGCCGCCGTCATCGGCGGGCATGGGCGCGATATGCGCTGTGGCCCCAGCATCGACGGCCTCCGAAATTTGCGCCCGCACCTCTTGCGCGAAGCGGATATGGGCCATCGGGCCAAGGGTGGTGGCGTCGTCAAGCGGATTGCCGAGCACCTGCGCCTGCGCCCAGGCGACGGCTTTGTCCACAAACGCGGCATAGAGACTTTCATGCACGTAAATGCGCTCGATTCCGCAGCAGCATTGCCCGGCATTAAAGATCGCGCCGTCCATTAGCGTGTCGACAGCCGCGTCGATCTCGGCATCCGCGCGGACATAACCCGGGTCTTTGCCGCCCAGTTCAGTTGACACAGGGATAAAGGTGCCCGCCGCGGCCTGCTCAAGCGACTGACCGCCGCCGACCGAGCCGGTAAAGTTGACGAAATCAACCGCGCGTTCGGCGATCAAAGCGCTGGCGGTGTCGTGATCGATGACCAGGTTCTGAAATACATCCTCAGGCACGCCTGCTGCATGAAACGCTTCCGCCAGCCGCTCGCCCACTTGCAGGGTTTGACTGGCATGTTTTAAAATCACGGTGTTGCCCGCGATCAAGGCCGGCGCCACCGTATTGATCGCCGTCATATAGGGATAATTCCAAGGGGCGACGACGAAGACAACGCCCCAGGCTTCGCGTTTGATCACCCGACGAAAAGTAGGGCTGTCCTCAATCTCAAGCGGGGCCAAGCTATCAGCGGCCACGTCCGCCATATAGCTCAGGCGCTCGTCGAAGCCGCCATACTCGCCCCCATAGCGCACCGGGCGGCCCATTTGATGCGCCAATTCCGCGGCCATCCGCTCGGTCGTCTCACCCACGATGGCGCCAGCCCGACGCACAAGATCAACCCGCTCCGCCAAAGGCCGCGCTGCCCAGGCCGGTTGCGCGGCGCGTGCGCGTCCGGCGGCGGCTATCGCGGCGTCAGGCGATAGGATCGGACGGGTTAGATAGACGCTTCCGTCGATTGGCGAAATCAACG
>JBCDGW010000108.1:0-10849 GCA_038750765.1 Pseudomonadota bacterium
CTTCCAGGCCCAGTTCACCCAGGATCTTGGGCGAGCTATAAAGCCAATTGACCCGGTGGATGTTCATCGGCGCGGCGACCCAATTCCCCGTGGGCTTCATCACCGACACCAATTCAGGCGCTACGACATCGTCCCAGCCTTCATCGGCGGCCAATTCATCAAGGTTGGCGGTGGCGCCGGTGGCGTTCCACTCAGCAATTTCGGGGCCCTTTAGCTGCACCGCGGCGGGCGCGTTCCCGGCAACCACGTCAGAGCGCAGCTTAGCCAGCGTGTTGGAGGTATGGCCCGAAATCGCGGTCTGCTCCCAGACACCGCCCATCTCTTCGAACATCTCGCCCAGCGTGGCGATGGCCGCCGCTTCCGAGCCTTGGGCCCATTGATGCATCATGTTGGTTTTGGGCTCGGCCAGCGCGCCCGAGGCGCCAACCGCTAAGGCTAGGGTCGACGCGCTTGCTAAGCGGGTCATTGCTTTGATCGTCATGTGTGTCTCCTCCTCGTCTTGGTTTCAGTCTTTGTTTTCAGGGTCTTGCTGTCGTTTTTGGCTATCGTTTTTTGGCTTTTGTATTAGGGCTTTGCGCGCGTCTGATCCGGATAAGCGGCGCTAATACGTCGCGCGCCCGCCCGACAGATCGAACACCGCACCGGTCGTAAAGGAGTTTTCGGCCGACGCCATCCACAGCACCATCGCGGCAATCTCCTCCACCGTCACAAAGCGCTCGCGCGGGATTTTCGAGCGCATATAGTCGATAAACTCCTTGCTCACCTGCTCCAAGATCCGCGTCTGCGCTGTCGCCGGGGTGATGCAGTTGACTGCGATGTCGTGGAGCGCGAGCTCTTTGCCCAGCGACTTGGTCAACGCGATCGCAGCCGCCTTCGAGCAGGAGTAAGCCGAGGCCTGCGGGTTGCCCTCTTTGCCGGCGATCGACGCGACGTTGACGATGCGGCCGTAATTGCGCTCGATCATCCCCGCCGCCACAACGCGGCAGCAATGAAACGTGCCGTCGAGGTTAATCGCCTGCACCTTTCGCCATAGCTCCACGGGGTATTCAACGAGCGTGGCGGTTGGCCCAGCGATCCCGGCGCTGTTGATCAGCACATCGACCTTGCCGAACGCGCGCTCGGTGTCCTCGAAGGCGGTTTGAACGCTGGCGAGATCGCTGACATCGGTTTCCATCAGCCGGTATTGCGTGGCGTCGAGCGCAGTCACCCGCTGCTCGGGCGCGGCCACATCGAGATCCCATATCGCCACCTGGCCGCCCGACGCGACGATCCGCTCTGTCACGGCGGCGCCGATCCCGTTGGCGCCGCCGGTCACGACCGCCACTTTGCCGCTGTAATCATAGCTGTTCATCGCGTCGCTCCGATCCGTTCCTGGCCCCACCCGCGCCGGGGCGCGCCCACATCTTTAGCATCGCCGATACCCCGCCCCGGCAAGACGAGAGGCCTGAGCACGCGCGCGCCCGCGACCGATGAGGTCTTTTTCATCTACGCGGCCCCCTTCCACGTGCGCGCCCAGGCCGTCCCCATCAGCGGTCGCCCGCCAACGAACGCGTCGGCCCCCAGCACATCGCCGATGCGCAGGCACTCATTCCATTTCGCCATCCGCTCAGATCGGGTGAAGGACCCGACCTTGAGTTGTTGCGCGCCAAAGCCCACCGCCATGTGACTGATCGAGACGTCTTCGGTCTCACCAGAGCGGGCCGAGACAATGGTGCCGTAGCCAGCCGCGCGCGCTGCGTGCAGGCAATCGAGCGCCTCGCTCACCGTGCCCACCTGATTGACCTTGATCAGCACCGCGTTGCAAGCACCCGCTTGCACCGCTTGGTTAAGCAGCCCGGCATTGGTGACAAGAAAGTCGTCGCCGATAATCTGCACCCGCTCGCCAAATTCGCGGGTGAACGCGCTCATGCCCTCGGGGTCGTCCTCGGCAAGCGGATCCTCAATCGAGGCGATGGGGTAGTCGTCAATCCAGCGGCCCAGAAGCCGGATCATCGCGTCGCGGCTCAACTCGCGATCTTCGAGCGCAAGGCGATAGCGGCCATCAGCGCCAAATTCCGACGCGGCCACGTCGAGCGAGATCACCACGCGGTCGCCCGGGCGCTCTCCTGCCAGTTCAATGGCCCGCACCAAGGTCTCGAGCGCTTGTTCGTTGTGGTCGAAGATCGGCCACCAGCCGCCTTCGTCAGCCACACCGGCCAGCGAGCCCTTCTGCGCCATCAGCGATCCGGCCGCGCGGTACACCTCGGAGGTGACCTCCATCACATCGTCGAAGCTTGCCGCGCCGGGTACCATGATCATGAAATCCTGGATATCGACGCGCCGCCCGGCATGAGCCCCGCCGCCGAAAATCTGGATCTCAGGCAGAGGCAAGGAAGGCTCGGCGCCAGCCAGATCAGCGCAGTGACGCCACAGCGGCACCCCCTTGGCGGCAGCGGCGGCGTGTAAGACGGCGAGCGATGTGGCCACCGTTGCATTGCCGCCCAATTCCGCCTTCAGCGCGCTTGGATCGAGCGCGACGATGGCGCGATCTGCCGCCGCTTGGTCGGTGACGTCAATGCCCCGCAGCGCCGGGCCAATCCGCTCAGCCACATTGGCCAACGCGCGCCGCACATCGAGACCAGAGAGCGCCGCGCCGCCATCGCGCATATCGATCGCTTCGCGCGTGCCACGGGACGCCCCGGCAGGCGCAATCGCCCGGCCCCGCGCCCCCGACTGGGTGACGATTTCCACCTCGACAGTCGGGTTACCACGGCTATCCCAAACGCGCCGCGCAATCGCGCGTTCAATCGCATATCCAGGCATTATCGGCTTCAATCGCATGTTTGTTCACGTGAACAATTGCGGTCTCAGCACTTGCTGTCAACAGTTTTGTCGCGCGCGCATTGTCGACACGCGCGGCGCAACGCTTACTGAACGGACACCATCTGCCTGTGTTGGGTGGGCCTTAGGCTTTGTAGGCGGCGCTGAAAAAGTCGATCATCTGCGGCACCAGATCTTCGCCGCGGCCGTCGTCAACCGCCCGGCTCAGCGCCTCAAGCGTGCTTCCCGCCATGATCGAGGACACCCCGGCATCCTTGGCCATCTGATCGTAATAGCCCACATCCTTGCGCGCGTTCTTGATCGAAAACGCCAATTTCGCCGGATCGCCGTCGATGCCGTAGGCAGTCACGAAATCCATCATCCCCGAATGCAGCGGCCCGGCGGAGACCACATCGTAGAGTTTTTGCCGTTCGACCCCCATCAAATCGGCCACCGCGTAAGCCTCGGCCAACCCGTTGGCGACGGCTTGGGCGAAGAAGTTGTTGATCAGCTTGATCGTGTGGCCTGTGCCCGAGGCGCCCAGATGAAACACATTCTCGCCCAGCGCGTCGAGAACGGGGCGGACCCGGTCAAACGCGGCCTTGTCCCCGGCTCCCATGATGTTGAGCAGCCCGTCCTTGGCGTGGGACGGCGTGCGACCGAGCGGCGCGTCGAGATAGGCGCCGCCGGCATCGGCCACCTCCTGCGCGAGTACCCGGGTCGAGCCGGGCAGCGAGGTGCCGAAATCGATGATCACGGCGCCGTCGCGCATCCCGGCCAACACCCCCTCGGGCCCGCGCATGCGGCTTTCCACCTGGTCCGACGTGCCCATGCACAGCATCACGATGTCGCTGGCCTCGGCGACCGCTTTGGCATTGGCTGCCTCGGTCGCGCCCCGCGCAATCGCTTTGTCGATTTCGGTGCGGTCGCGATTGGCCAAAACAGTCAGGCTGTACCCTTCGTCTTGCAGCCGCCCGACCATCGCGCCACCCATCAGGCCCAAGCCGATAAATCCGATCTGTGGTTTTGACATCTTGGTTCCTTTCTTGGGTTTTGCGGGCGTTGCGCCGCTCCCTGGCCTAACGCGCCGCGCCGGGGGCCGCAATCGCCTTGACCGTCTTGCATGCGCGTCTTGCATGCGCGTCTTCCTTGTATGCGCGTCTTCTTAGGCGGCAGCCCCTAGCGCACCGCGCGGGATAGGGCGAAAATTCGCAGCGCCAGGCAGAATACGGGCTTGCTCGAGGACGAGGCGGCTGTGTAAGTAACTAGTCAGTGCATTAGCGCGCGCCCCACCCGTCGCCCCAGACACGGCGACGCTGGGCTGGGGCAAGGCGACACACAGCGCCGGTTGCGCCACCGGCCCGCGGAGGAGATTGTCACCATGGATCAGCAGACCAGCACGCTTGCGCCGCCAGACGCGCCACGCCGCTTTGGGTTTTTCGTCGACGGCCATGAGATGAGCGCAGGCTCTCGCGCACCGATGCTGCGGCACTCTCCCGCGCATGGGGTGCCGGTGACCGAAATCCCCCAATGCGACCCCGCCGATCTCGACGCGGCGGTTGCGGCTGCGCGCGGCGCTTTCACCGATCGCCGTTGGGCGGGGCTCAGCGGCGGCGAGCGTGCCTCGGTGCTGCTTCGAACCGGCGCGCTGATCCGGGCCCGCGTCGATGAGATCGCCTATTGGGAGACGCTTGAATCAGGCAAACCGATCTCGCAGGCACGCGGTGAGGTGAGCGGCTGCGCGGAGATGTTTGAGTTCGCCGCGGGCCTCGCGCGCAGCCTGCACGGCGACACGTTCAACAATCTGGGCGACGCCATGGTCGGGCTTGTCACCCGCGAGCCTGTCGGCGTGGTGGGCATTATCACGCCCTGGAATTTTCCGTTCCTGATCTTGAGTGAACGGGTGCCCTATGTGCTGGCCTCGGGCAATTCGATCGTGGTTAAACCCTCGGAATTCACCTCGGCGACAACGCTGATGATGGCCGAGATCCTCACCGAGGCCGGTCTGCCGGACGGGGTCTTTAACGTGATCACCGGTACCGGGCCGACGATGGGCCAAGCGCTCGCCGATCACCAAGACGTGGATATGCTCTCGTTCACCGGATCGACCCGCACCGGGCGCGCCGTGGTCGCTGCGGCGGGCGCGTCGAACTTTAAAAAGCTTAGCCTCGAACTGGGCGGCAAGAACCCGCAGATCGTGTTCGCCGATGCTGATCTCGAAGATGCCGCCGACGGCGTTGCCTTCGGCATCGGCTTCAACGGCGGGCAATGCTGTGTGTCAGGTTCGCGGTTGATCGTCGAGCGGAGCGTGGCCGAGGATTTCGCCGCCCGGGTGAGCGCGAAGATGGCCAAGATCGTGGTGGGCGACCCGCTTGATGCGGCCACTCAGATCGGCGCGATCACCACGGATGCGCAAAACCGCACCATCCTCGACTATATCGCCAAGGGGACAGAAGCGGGCGCGACGCTGGTCTGCGGGGGCCATGCGCTCGATCAGGGCGCAGGCCAGTTCATCGCGCCCACGCTGTTCACCGGGGTGCGCGCCGATATGGCGATTGCCCGCGAAGAGATCTTTGGGCCGGTGCTGGCGCTGATGCCGTTTGACACGGGCGACGAGGCCATCGCGATGGCCAATGACACGCGCTACGGTCTTGCAGCCAGCGTTTGGACGAAGAACATCGATAAAGCGCTGGCGGTGACGCGGCGCGTGCGCGCCGGGCGCTTCTGGGTCAACACCACGCTGGCGGGTGGGCCGGAATTGCCGATCGGCGGGTTTCAGCAATCGGGCTGGGGCCGGGAGGCGGGGATCTACGGCGTGGAGGAATACACGCAGATCAAATCCACCCATATTGCGCTTGGAAAGCGCGATCCTTGGATCGCGTAAGCGGCGGGGGTTTTTGATCAGGGGCTCCGCCCGTTTTTGTCTTACTTACGAGGGGCAGAGCCCCTCGCGAGCGTATCTCGAATACGAGGGGCTCTGCACCTCGCGCTCGCATCTTTTATACGAGGGGCTCTGCCCCTCGCGCTCCCCGAGGTACTTTTAAAAAGAAGAAGCGAAGCGCGGGGTGTTGAAAACCCTGGTGGTCGCTGCGGGCAGGTGCGCTCGCTCTGCCCGCAGCCTTCTTTGAACAGGTCCAGCGGACCCTTGGGCTTACTCCGCCACTGCGGCGCGTTCGGCAGCGGCATTCTCAAACCAGTTCACGCCGTTTGATAGAACCACCAAGTGGATCATCACAGCGAGGAGGAAGAGAAAGACGCCTTGCGCGACAAACACGCGGCGCGGGTCGAAGATGAGCCAGATCTTATAGAATTTTGCCATGCTTCAATTCCTCAGAACCAAGGGGCCCAGATATAGGTCGCCAGATGGGCAACCACCGCAACCGCCACGAACAGCCAAAGGCCGCTCATATAGACGGAATGCAGTTCTTGAGCCTGCTCGTCGGTAAGACCTGTAAAGGACAGGTCGGAGTTATCAGCCATGAACTTTCCTCCGGAACGTTATGCTGACGCCGCTTACCCTGCGGCAAGGTCCCTCTGGTCCATGACGGACCATCGAGGATCCGCTCTTCGTTGCCGAAGAGCAGTTCGGATCTCGGCTGTGGCGCAAATCTGCGCTCAAACCGAGAAAATCAGGGGCGTGACGCGGTCCGCCTCAGCCCAGGCGCGCGCCATCGGGCCTTTGAGGTTCAGCGTCCGGTTGCGCACGATGTCGCGGATCCAGGTGAACCCGCCGCCCGGCAGCGCCAACAGGAAAATCAGCGTGAAGTAGACGCCAAATTCCAGCGTGCGGCGGCGCCCGTGGCGGGGACGCGGAGATGCGGGCGTAAAGGATGAAAGGTCCGTCATGGGGTGCCTCGCTTGGTTAATCGCTGTCTTCGAGCTGACCGGGGGCCAGCGCTTTGATGGTGTCGAGCTCGACGCGCGCCTCGCCTTGGCGCAACGCCGCTTCCTCTGCGGCATCGCGCAGCGACTTGGCGGCGGAGATCCGGGTCAGGACCGGGTGGCTCGCCACGATGCGGTCGAGCTCGGCCTTGGCTTCGGGATCCCAGGGGAAATCGCGTTTGAGCGGTGTCGGGGTTGCTGGTGCGGCGTCCATTTCGGAGGCCAGCGGCAGAATGTGGAACAGCGCGTCGAAAAGCCCGTTGCACACCTCCTGCAGCAGGTAGGTGGCGCCGGCATAGCCCATCATCGGCGTGCCGGTTGCGCGGCGGATCGCGGCGCCGGGGAACGAGGCGGGGATGAAGGCCGGTTGCGGCCCGTGTCCAGCGCGGGTTTCGGCGAGATACATCTTCTCGTTGATCGAGCCCATCAGGATCAGCGGTTTTTTCGCCGCCACGAGCGCGCGCACATCGTCGTTATTGGTCTTTTTGCCCGCGACCCGCGCCACCGCGAACGCGCAGGGGAGACCGAGATCGGATTCGAGGTAGTTGCGGATGCCGCGCGCATAGGTCTCGTTGGCGACGATCCCGAAGCTGGCCGTGGCGAAGAAGTCTTGCGTCACCGAGCGCCACAGATCCCAGACCGGTTTGAGCGTCGAGTGCTTCTCCCGCTCGATAAAGGGCTCGGGGTCAAGCTCGAGCAACTGGCCCAGCATGCGCAGGAATTTGGTGGTCGATTCAATGCCGATCGGGGCCTGGAGATAGGGTTTGCCCAGCACTTCACACAGGCCGCGGCCAAACTCGCGAGACATGCAGACATTGACGTCGGCATTCACCAGGCCGCGCATCTCGGCCAGATGGGCGCCGAGCGGCATCACCATGTTGACCTCAGCCCCGATGCCTTCGATCAGACGGCGGATCTCGGCCAGATCAGAGGGCATGTTGAACGTGCCGTACATCGGCCCCAGGATATTCACCCGCGGCTTGGCGCCCTCCGCGCGCTTGGCCTCGCGCGGCATCTTACCCTTGGTCATGCCGAACTCAGTAAAGAGCCAGGTCATCGCCCGGTCAGCGGATTGCCACTGATCCTCGTCGATGGTGCGGGGCAGAAAGCGTTGGATCGAGGTGCCTTGCGGCGTCACCCCGCCGCCGATCATCTCGGCGATAGAGCCGGTGACGACCACCGCGGGCAGGGACGGGTCAAGCGTGCCCCATGCCCGCTTCATCGCGCCCTCGGTGCCCTTGCGGCCCAGCTCTTCCTCGCCGAGACCGGTCACCACGATCGGCAGCTCGTGAGGTGGCAGCGCATCGGTGTAATGCAGCACGCTGGTCACCGGCAGGTTTTCGCATCCCACTGGGCCATCGATGACCACCTGTAGCCCTTTGGTGGCGCAGAAGGCATACACCGCGCCCCAATAGCCGCCCGCGCGATCATGATCTTGGATCAGCATCGCTCGCTCCCGTTGGGGGAGAGGATATCGCGCCGCGCCCGCATTAGATCATCTCCGACTGCTTGGCGGCCTTACGCTGACGGTCGAGCTTTTTCTGATGCAGCGCGCGGAATTCGGGTTTGAGGTTAGGATCGCCCTCCCAGATGCCAGCGGTGTCCTGCTCGCCCACGCCGTCGAAGAAGGCGCGCATGCGGTTGAGGCGTTCTTTCCCGGCGATGGCGGCGTTGATCACCTCGGCCAGGCTGCCGGCGCCGGCCACACCCATCAGCGGGCGCGCAGAAATGAGGTTGGTATAGTAGAGCCCCGGCACGCCCAGCTCCTTGGCCTTCTGCACCACGGGGGTGGTACCGACAGCCAGATCGGGGCGGATGCATTCGAGCGCGGCACAATCCTCTTCCAGCGAGGCGCGGAAGTTGATCTTGGTGCCCTTGGCCTCAAGGAATGCCACATCGGGCTGCGACCACTCCGTCGGCGGGCAGGCGGTGCCGACATAGGGGACATTCGCGCCGCTCTCGATCAGCAGGCGGGCCACCAGCAATTCGCTGCCCTCATAGCCCGACAACGTGATCGTCCCGTTGATCGGCGCCCCGGCGAGTGCGCCCTTGATCGCCGGCAGGGCCGCGTTTTGCGCCTCGGCGATTTGCTTGGCTGAGCAGCCGAACGCGTCGCCGATCGCGGCGAGCCAATCAGCCGTGCCGCTATGGCCCACAGGACCGGAGCCGACGATAGGCTTGCCCGCGCCGCGGAACGCCCGGATCGCGGCAGTGTAAAACGGGTGGATCGCCGCCACCGCGCCACCGTTGAGCGCGGCATATAACTCGCGCCATTCTCGGCAGGGCACGACCGGGCCTGTGGTGAGGCCAAGGGGCGCCAAGAGATGGCTGATCATCACTGGATCGGCGGGGAACATCTCGCCCAGGAGAGTAACGCTTGGACGATCATCGGGGCGATCATCTGAGCGTTCGGCGGCAGCGCCATCAGGCCCCGGAACAGGGCCGTGATCCATCTCCTTGCGGGCGTATTCCAGCATTGCACCGGCGAGCACATCTTTCGCCTCGGCATGGGTAGGAATGCCGAAGCCCGGCACATCGATGCCCACGATCCGCACGCCGTTGATCTCATCCGGCAGCAATCGCAGCGGCACCCCAGACGCCGTTGGCACGCATAGATTGGTGACCACCACCGCGTCGTAGCGATCAGGATCGGCGATATCGTGGACCGCGTCGCGGATATCTTCGAACAGCTTGCCGGTGACCAGCGTCTCGGAGTTGAAGGGCACGTAACCGACTGAGCGGCGCGCGCCGTAAAAATGGCTGACGAAAGTGAGGCCGTAAACGCAGCAGGCAGAGCCCGACAGCACTGTCGCCACCCGCTTCATCCGCAGCCCGACCCGCAGCGAACCGAAGGCAGGGCACATCGATTGCGGTTGGTCGTGTGGGCCCTGCGGATAGTCGCGGGCAAATTGCTCCAGCAGCTCGGATTGCCCGGCAGCCTCGGCGGCCTTGCGCAGCTCATCGCCCGAATGGCAACCGAGCAACTGGTCTGCGCGCAGGACTGGCGCGGGATCGTCGTCGAGCGCGGTGCCCTCGATCACGTCCGCCGCTTGGCTGGCATCGTAGGAGACCTCGTCGGTCATGCCGCCTCCTGTCCCGGGGCCTTAAGCGTCGTCATAGATCACCTCGAGCGAGACTTTGGGCGCCGCGTTCTTGCCGCGCATGTCTTCGTCGGTGGCAGGCTCCAACACGATGCCCTCACCGGTTTCCGAGCCGTCGAACAGCTCCAGCAAACCGTCTTGCGACAGCGGTGTGGGCCGCACCGGCGGCGCGTCGGCCACGCTGTCGCCGAGGCCCGCGAACAGGCTGCCCCACTTGCTCTCCATGGTGCCGACGATCTGGTAATTGGCCGATTTCTTGCGCAGATCGTCGTCTTGCGGGATCGATGCCAGGATCGGGATGTCGACCGCTTTGGCAAATGCCTGCGCCTCGCCCGAGCCGTCGTCTTTGTTCACGACCAAGCCCGCCACCCCGACATTGCCGCCGAGCTTGCGGAAATACTCCACCGCCGAGCAAACATTGTTGGCCACGTAGAGCGATTGCAGGTCGTTAGAGCCGACCAAGATCACCTTTTGCGCCATATCGCGCGCAATCGGCAGGCCGAAACCGCCGCAGACCACGTCGCCCAGGAAATCGAGCAGGACATAGTCGAAATCCCAGTCGTGAAAGCCCAGCTTTTCGAGCAGCTCAAACCCATGGATAATCCCACGACCACCGCATCCGCGGCCGACCTCGGGGCCGCCAAGCTCCATCGCGAAAACGCCGCCGCGCTTGAAGCAGACATCGCCGATTTTGACCGGCTCGCCGGAGAGGTTTTTGGCGGTCGAGGTCTCGATAATGGTGGGGCACGCTTTGCCGCCGAACAGCAGCGAGGTGGTATCAGATTTGGGGTCGCAGCCGATGAGCAAGACACGTTTGCCCTGCTCGGCCATCATGTGGCTGAGATTGGCCAAGGTGAACGACTTGCCGATGCCGCCTTTGCCGTAAATCGCGATGATCTGGGTCTTTTTGGTCGGCTCCTCGGTGACGATGTCGGCGAGGTCTTCATCGGCTTCGTCGCGCAAGCGCTGATCAAAGTCGCGCAGATTGGGCACGTCGTCTTTCACGCGTCGTCCTTCCAGTTCAGTACCATCTTGAGCACGGCCGGGTCAGCGAAGGCGGCCGGATA
>JBCDGW010000109.1:0-10823 GCA_038750765.1 Pseudomonadota bacterium
GGCCTGGCCGCCGCCATAGAGCGTATCGTTGCCGCCATCGCCCATCAGCCGATCAAAGCCCGCGCCCCCGCGCAGCAGATCATTGTCGGCCCCGCCCGAGAGACTGTCCTCGCGATTGCCGCCCAAAAGCGTGTCGCGGCCGCCCCCGCCTGCAACGGAATCGTTGCCTTCTCCCGCGGCGAAGATGTCATTACCGCCCAAGAGGTCGAGGATATCATTACCGGCTTTGCCGTCGAAGCGGTCGGAGTCATTGGTTGGCGTGATCGCGTCTAGCTTCACGTTTTGCGAGCCGATGGTGACTGTGGACGTCACGGTGGTGTTCATCCCACCGCCAGTGAAGGTCACTGTGTAGGTGCCCGAGGGCAAGACCATCTGAAAGCCGCCCGAGCCCCAGGTGGTGGTGGTGAACGTGCCGCCATTGCCGGTCGCCGTGACGGTGACGCCGGAGAGACCCTCGCCCGCATCATAGAAAACGTCGCCGTCGAAATCCTCAATCGCCACGCCCACGAGCTGCGCCTCGTAGCCCGAACGGCTGCCGAAGTTTTGCGTGACCACGTAAGGGCCGACCTGTGTATTGGGGTTTGCCTCCGCAACAGCGGCGATGCCGATTTCTTTGTAGGACGCGCTGAGGATTGCATTGCGGTGACCGGCGGGGTCTTGAATGCCGCCCGGCCCGAAGCCCCAATCGATGTAGAAGCCCGCATGGCCATAAACTGGATCGGTGGTGTAGGCGAAAATGTTCTCGGCCAAGCGGTTGAAATTATACCCCGCGTCGCGCACCCGGTCGCCAAGGCTCGCTTCCCCTGGAAGACGGTGGGATTGCTCATCTTCCTCGATCATCAGGTTGGTGTGGGTTTCGGCCGCCTGAGCGAGGTTGTTGTTCCATGCCAACGGTGCAGCTGCAGGAAGCCCCGCCAATTGCTGTTTGAAGAGATCAAGGTCGACGTTAAAGAACGCCAGCGCTTGCGTGATGTTGGATGTTATTGCGGTACCAACCGCTGCGTCAGATATCAGCGCATCAAACTCGCCCTGCGGGTTGGCCCGCGCGCGATTGATCAGTTCTAACATCTCTTGTTCGAATGCCGTCGGTGTCGACATCGTACCACCTCACTATTTAATCACCGACAAACGTTAACGAGATGATGCGGTAATGAGTTGGTAAGACCATGGCCTTTTTGGGGCCCAGCAAAGGACCGCTTATCGCCCAACTGGCCATGGCGGATTTTTTCAAACGTGACAAACGCGCATCAGGCGCCGTCAGAGAATGAAGTCTCGGCTGTCGAGGTCGCTCAAGGCGACATTCAAGAGCGTGATCGTGCTGCCGGCGAGATCATCGATGACGACATCAGCACCGACTTGCATCATGTGATTGTCGGCCAGATCTGCGAAGTCGGTAATCGTGCTTACAGCGACAAACGAAAGCCGCTCAAAGTCATTCGTGGCAGCAAAATCCCTGATCGTGTCCTGGCCGAAATTATCAGCGAAAACAAAGGTATCCGCGTTGAATTTGCCGCTGAGCGTGTCGTTTCCGCCGCCCCCGATCAGCGTGTCAAAACCCGCCCCACCGATAAGGTTGTCGCCATCGGCGCCACCGTCCAGCACGTCATTGCCTTGCCCACCGAAGAACCGGTCATTGCCCGCTTCCCCGAAAAGCTGATCATCGCCCAGCTCACCGAACAGCCCGTCTGAGCCGTCGCCGCCATAGCCCACATCCTGGCCCACACCACCGAACAGCCGATCAAAGCCCTGTTCGCCATAGAGCAGGTCGTCATCAACGCCGCCGTACAGATTGTCGGCCTGGTCGCCGCCATAGAGCGTGTCGTCTCCGTCGCCACCGCTGAGGACGTCGAATCCTGCATCCCCCGCCAGCGTATCGGCCCCGCTTTCGCCATAAAGCCAGTCTTCCTGATTCCCGCCATGGAGGAGGTCTCGCCCCATTTCCCCATGCAGCGTGTCGTTGCCGCCGCCGCCGAGAAGCGTATCGCGCCCGTCATCGCCGAAGGCACGGTCGTTTCCGCCGCCCAGATCGATCCGGTTGTGCGCGCTATTGCCCTGGACTTCGTCGGCAAAGCTGCCGGTCCGAGCGTTTTCAATCGTCGTTCCGTAAGCGATCGCCAGCCGCTCGACGCCTGAGAGTGATGACCAGCCGCCGGGCCGAAGATCCACACTTGCCGGTCCAACAATGTGGTTGATCGTGTCGATGCCCTGAGTATCCCAAATCGTCTGGATCGGGCCGTTTTTGGAAAAGGTATACTCATCTACATTGGTCTTAGGCGACATGTTGGCGCCCCAGAATTTCTGTAGCGCGGCGATGTCGTAGAGCATAAGCGAGGTGCTCGGAATCCCGGTCTCGCTATTGGTCGTATACGACATCACCGTGTAGCGGTCGTTATCCTCATTCGCTGGCAGGTACGGCCCGGGTGGAATGTTGCCGCCCGCATCGTAGGGGCCGGGATGCTTGAGACCGAACATATGCCCAATCTCGTGGAGAATGACGTGGAAGAGGCGCGGATCGGACCAGTCATACCCGCGCTGGTAAAACGAGTCCCCATCCCAGCCGTTTCGGTCGTGCCACCATCTCGCGGCGGCAATCCCTGTGCTGGATGGATCGAGCGGAAGCAGGTCGCCGACCCTGAAGAAGTTAAAGTTGACGTCGTAACTGAAATTGTCCTCGACAAACTCGACATTCAACACGTTCTCGAAAATGTCGAAAGCCCTGCGAAAGGCGGCTTTCTCAGCGGCATTGAACGCGAACAACCCGCCGAAGTACCCAAAGTCGGAATCGGGCGCTTTCTCTGTGGGGAAGCGATACGTCAATCTAAGAGGCGACGTGCCGGTCCCATACCATTGGCTGATGCCGAAGTCGTCGGCCAACAGCACGCTATCGATGCGCGCCCTCAATTCGATTGAATTCAAAGGCATCTATTGAGCTTTGCAGCCAGCTAAATCACTCAGCGGTTGAAAGCGTGCATCTCAATATCTGTTTAAGCAAGAACAATCGCCTTTTGCGCCTGTTTTCAGCGAAACAGCCTTTGATTGTTCGCGTTACAAATTAAAATACGCCTCGATAGGGCGTTTGACCGGCCATTGTTGAATAAAACGCAATAAGGCCGGTCACTAAGGGGTACGCCTTTACTCAGCTGCCTCTTGGTAGCTTTCCAGCGGCGGGCAAATGCAGACCAAGTTACGGTCACCATAGACGTTATCGACCCGGTTCACCGGCGGCCAATACTTGTCGACGCGGAAGGCCCCCGCCGGATAACACCCCGCCTCGCGGCTATAGGGGCGGTCCCAATCGCCAATGAGGTCCTCCACCGTGTGCGGCGCATGTTTGAGCGGGTTGTTTTGCGCATCGATCTGGCCTTCTTCAATTGCGCGGATCTCGTCGCGGATGGCCAGCATCGCGTCGCAGAACCGGTCAAGTTCGGCCTTGGTCTCGCTTTCGGTGGGTTCCACCATCAGCGTGCCCGCCACCGGCCACGACATCGTCGGCGCATGAAAACCGTTGTCGATCAACCGCTTGGCGATGTCATCAACGCTGACATCGGCGCTGTCTTTAAACACGCGGGTGTCGAGGATGCATTCATGGGCGATGCGGCCGGTGGTTCCTTTGAACAGCACATCAAACGCCCCGTCCAAGCGCTTGGCGATGTAGTTTGCGTTCAGGATCGCCACCTTCGTCGCTTGGGTGAGGCCCTCGCCGCCCATCATCAAGATATAGGCCCACGAGATCGGCAGGATCATCGCTGAGCCAAATGGCGCGGCCGATACCGGGCCCTCGTCGCCTGGCGTGACCGGATCGCCGGGCAAATGTGGCGCCAAATGGGCCTTCACGCCAATCGGTCCCATACCGGGGCCGCCGCCCCCATGGGGGATGCAGAAGGTTTTGTGCAGGTTGAGATGGCTGACATCGGCGCCCAACTCGCCGGGTTTGGCGAGGCCCACAAGCGCGTTGAGGTTGGCGCCATCGAGATAGACCTGACCGCCATGTTGATGGGTGATATCGCATACCCGCGTCACGGTTTCCTCAAACACGCCATGGGTGGAGGGATAGGTGATCATGCAAGCGGCGAGGCGGTCGCCCGCAGCTTCGGCCTTGGCCTGAAAATCGTCGAGATCGATATCGCCGTTCTCTGCCGCCCGCACCACGACAACGTCCATCCCGGCCATCTGCGCTGATGCGGGGTTGGTGCCGTGGGCTGATGTCGGGATCAGGCAGATGCGCCTCGCGTGATCGCCGCGCGCCCGGTGATAGGCAGCAATCGTCAACAGCCCCGCATACTCGCCCTGCGCGCCCGAGTTGGGCTGCATCGACATCGCATCATAGCCGGTGATTTCGCAGAGCTTGGCCGCCAAATCATCAATCATCTCGGCATAACCCTGCGCTTGATCCGCTGGCGCATAGGGATGCAAATGCGCGAATTCAGGCCAGGTGATCGGGATCATCTCGGCGGCGGCGTTCAGCTTCATCGTGCACGAGCCGAGCGGGATCATCGCGCGGTCGAGCGCCAAATCGCGATCCGCCAAGCGGCGCATATAGCGCATCATCTCGGTTTCGGCGCGGTTATGGTGAAAGGTGGGATGGGTGAGATACGGGGTCTCGCGCACCAGATCGGGCGGCAGTGACCAAGCACCTGCCGCGGGCGGGCCATCAGGCAGCCCAAACGCGTCAAACAAACGCTCCAGGTCTTGCGGCCGGGTGGATTCGTCGAGCGCGATGCCGATCTTGGTCTTGCCGACAGGGCGCAGGTTTAGCCGACGATCCCGCGCGGCCTGACAGATCACCCCCTGCAGCGCGCCGACCTCGACGGTGAGCGTGTCGAAGAAATGCTCAGGCCCCACCGCAAACCCGGCGCGCTTTAGCCCGCGCGCCACCCGGAGCGCTTTGGAATGGACCTGTTGCGCGATGGCTTTCAGCCCGTCAGGCCCATGGAAAACCGCATAGAACGAGGCGATGACCGCCAGCAGCGCCTGCGCCGTGCACACGTTCGAGGTGGCTTTCTCGCGGCGGATATGCTGCTCGCGGGTTTGCAGCGACAATCGGAACGCGCGGTTGCCATGGCTATCCACAGAAACACCGACGATCCGGCCGGGCATCGCGCGTTTGTAGGCCTCGCGACAGGCCATGTAGGCAGCGTGCGGCCCGCCATAGCCCATCGGCACACCGAAGCGTTGGGTCGAGCCGACAGCGATGTCGGCCCCCATCGCGGCAGGCTCTTTCAGCAGGGTCAGTGCCAACGGATCGGCGATCAAGGTCCCGATCGCTTTCTGGCCATGGAGCGCGTCCATCTGCTCGGTAAAGTCACGGATGTCGCCGTAGGTGCCAGGATACTGGAAGATGGCGCCAAAAAGCCCGTCGTCGGGCATCGCGTCGGGGGCACCCACGATCACCTCGATGCCGAGCGGGGCTGCGCGGGTCTTGATCACGGCGATGGTTTGGGGGTGGCAGTTTTCATCGACGAAAAACTGGGTGGTTTTGGTCTTGGCCACGCGCTGCGCCATCGTCATCGCTTCCGCCGCTGCTGTTGCCTCATCGAGGAGCGAGGCGTTGGCGATATCGAGCCCGGTCAAATCGCAAATCATGGTTTGATAATTCAACAGCGCTTCAAGCCGACCCTGGCTTATCTCAGGCTGATAAGGCGTGTAGGCCGTGTACCAAGCCGGGTTTTCCAGGATATAGCGCTGGATTGCCGGGGGCGTGACCGTGCCGTAATAGCCCTGGCCGATCATCGAGGTGTAGACGCGGTTCTTCGACGCGGTATGGCGCATCTGCCAAAGCAACTCGCGCTCTGACTTTGCCGGGCCAAAGCTCAGCGGCTTAGCCTGGCGGATCGCTTGCGGCACTGTTTCGTCGATCAACGCATCCAGGCTCGCGGCGCCAACCACGGCGAGCATTTCGTCCATCTCGCGTGGCGAAGGGCCGATATGACGGCGGTTGGCGAAGTCGTGCGGTTGGTAGGTAGTCGGCGTGAAACCCATTACTCTGCTCCTCGTGCTGGCGGGCCTAGGCCGCGCCGATCAGGTCTTTGTAGGCGGCCTCGTCCATAAAATCGTCGAGCGCGCCCATGTCTTTGATCTTCATTTTGAAAAACCAGCCCTCACCTTGCGGATCGTCATTCACCAGGCTGGGCGTATCAGCGATGGCCGCGTTCACCTCGACAATCTCACCGTCGAGCGGCGCTAGAATGTCGGATGCAGCCTTGACGCTTTCGATAACCGCAACTTCGTCATCCTTGGTGATCGTGCCAGCCTCAGGCAGTTCGACGAACACGATATCCCCCAGTTGCGCGCTGGCATGATTGGTGATGCCAACGACGATTACGTCGCCTTCGACGCGCAGCCATTCGTGTTCTTCGGTGAATTTCATCGGGCGTCTCCTTAAGGTCTGGATAGGCTAGCGTTGGAATGTTGCGTCTCGGAAAGGCATGGCGGTCACCAGGGCTGGCAAGCGTTTGCCGCGGACATCGCCAAAAATGCGCGTCCCCGGACTGCTCAGCGGGGTCGGCAGATAGCCCATCGACATCGGTCGCTGGATCGATGGGCCGAATGCGCCAGAGGTGACGTGCCCTACAGGCTCCGCGCTTGTCTCGCTTTCATAAAGCGCGGTGCCCGCACGCATCGGTGCGCGTCCTTCCGGCAAGAGGCCCACGCGTTTGCGCGCGGCACCTTGGGCCATCTCCGACAGGATACGCTCTGCACCGGGAAAGCCGCCCTCGCGTGCGCCGCCAGCGCGTCGGGCTTTCTGGATCGCCCAGGTAAGGTCAGCCTCTAACGGGTTTGTGGTGGCATCGATATCGGCACCGTAAAGGCAGAGCCCAGCCTCCAGCCGCAGGCTATCGCGGGCGCCAAGACCGATTGGTGCCACGGCCTCGTCGGCAAGCAGCGCCCGCGCGAACGGTTCTGCTTGCGTCTCTTGCACCGAGATCTCGAACCCGTCATCGCCGGTATAGCCCGAACGAGAGATCCAAAGCGGGCCGAAGCGGCTGTCGGCGATAACCACGTCCATAAACCGCATCTTTGACACGTCGGGCGCATACTCGGCTAAAACCCGTTCGGCAGCGGGGCCTTGCAGCGCCAGCAGCGCCCGATCCGTCACCGGCTCAACGACGCATAAATCACCGATGCTCTCGCGTAGATGGGCAAGATCGCGTTCGGCACAGGCAGCATTGACCACAACAAACAGATCGGCGCCGCGATTGGCGATCATCAGATCGTCTTCGATCCCGCCCGCTGCATTGGTGAAGAGGCCATAGCGCTGTCGCCCCTGGGCTAGGCCCAGCAGATCCATCGGCACCAGCTGCTCAAGCGCCTCCGCCGCCTGCATCGCGCCATCGCGCAGCAGGATCTGGCCCATATGGCTGACATCGAACAGCCCTGCGCCGGACCGGCTGTGCAAGTGTTCTTTCAGCACCCCGGCCGCGTATTGCACCGGCATCGCATAGCCCGCGAAAGGCACCATCTTGGCGCCCAGATCGAGATGCATATCATAGAGGCAGGTGCGCTTTTCTTCAGCCATGCCGCGTCCCGTTTAGTGTCCGGTCGCGCAGACGCCCGGCATCGTTATGCGCAGCCACGCCGCGCCCGATGCCCCCTCTGTCCTTTCGCCTGAGATCGTTATCCCTTCGGCGCCACGGCGCTGCCGCGGTCTCTCCAGAGTCAATCATCAGCCAGGTCCCTTTGCCTGAGAGTTTATCGGGGCGATTGCTCCTTCGGCACCGGCCACGCCGGCTTCTCCCTAAGCTGATGCCATCACGCTAACGGATCTAATGCAACGCGACAAGGGCTTGCACTGCCCGCGCTTCCAGCGGATGAGAGAGCCATGCGCGACCCGTTCTTTTTCGGCTATGGTTCGTTGGTTCACCGGGCCACCCATGATTACCCTGATGCCATGCCCGCCCGGCTGCGGGGCTGGCGGCGCGTATGGCGCCACACACCCGGACGCGCACGGGCTTTTCTAAGCGTTGAACCCGCACCCGAGATCGAAATCGATGGCTTGATCGCGCGGGTGCCGGGCAAAGATTGGGGCGCGCTCGATCTGCGCGAGGCAGGCTATGCGCGGGTGCCCGTCACGGAGATGGTCGACCATGGCAGCCCTATTGGCGATCACATCGAGGTCTACCAGGTGCTGCCAGGGCCCGAGCCCGAGCGGCCTAGCCACCTATTGCTGAGTTACATTGATGTGGTCGCGCAGGGCTTTTTGCGCGAATACGGCGAAGCGGGGGTGGCCCATTTCTTTGAGACGACAGCAGGCTGGGCTGCGCCGCTGGAAGATGACCGGCACGCGCCGATATATGCCCGCGCGCAGTTGCTTTCAAAAGCAGAGACAGATCTCGTGGATCACTGGCTTGGGCGCGTCGCCGCGGGCGTTAATTCGGCGTAAGCCGCTCCAGCGCTAGGCCGTCATTCCACGTGCCGTGCAGCTGACCGTCGGGCATAACCACGTAAACCACCGGCGAGTCTGCGCCCCAATCGATGGCCACGATGCGCCCCTCGATGATCCCGGTGCCGGAATAGGCCTGACCGCCAACATTCCACGCAATGCTCACCCGGTTATCCTGCTGATCGATCCGCACCACGCCGTTATAGGCCGAACCGTTCGGGTTAAGCCCCTCGACCCGGTAATTGCCGGTGATGTTGAAGCCACCGCCGCTTGTTGAATTGTCCGCGAATGGGTCATCGCCGCCTTTCTTGCCGCCGCCCTGCTGAGCAAGAGCCGTCGTGGCGGCGCCAGCGAGCGCCGTGGTCAGCGCAAGTCGCCGAGTGATCATGATGCACCTCCTGTTTTGCCTACTCTGGCGTTGGGGCGCGGGCTCTGTCCAGCCCATCACGCTCAAGGGCGTTCACAGAAAGCTCTGGGGGTCGATGTCGACCGCGATGCGCAGATTGTTGGGGATACGCACCTGCGACAGCCAGGCATCGAGCGCGCGTTGCAGCGGCGCTGTTTTCTCTGCCTTGACCAGCATACGCACCCGGTGGCGGCCGCGTACCCGCGCGATGGGGGCGGGGGCAGGGCCGTAAACAGTCGCGCCGATCTGTCGCAAAGCCCCGTCATTGCGGGCGAGATGGCCGCCCAGATCGAAGACGGCTTGTACATCAGGCGAGGACAGCACGATGCCCGCCATACGGCCGTAAGGAGGTACCCCGGCAGCGCGTCGCTCGGCTGCTTCGGCGCGCCAAAATGCTTCTTCATCGCCGCCGAGGATCGCCCTGATCACCGGGTGTTCGGGCTGAAATGTCTGCAACAGCGCGGTGCCAGGCCGCTCGGCCCGTCCTGCGCGCCCCGATACCTGGCGCATCAGTTGAAAGGTGCGCTCTGCCGCGCGCAGATCCGAGCCCTGTAGCCCCAGATCAGCGTCGATCACGCCGACCAAGGTCAGATTGGGAAAGTTATGCCCTTTTGCGACAAGCT
The DNA here is from genome assembly GCA_038750765.1 of Pseudomonadota bacterium. Lineage (GTDB taxonomy): Bacteria > Pseudomonadota > Alphaproteobacteria > Rhodobacterales > Rhodobacteraceae > Psychromarinibacter. The sequence goes on from JBCDGW010000109.1 coordinate 9,410, forward strand.
GTGTGCCGATGACGATATCGGCGCCACCTTCGGCAATGTCGTGCACGGCTTCTTTCAGCGCGCGGGCACTGCCGAAAAGATCGGAGGAGAGCACCGCGATGCGCGCCTCGGGGAAGGTGGCCCGGGCTTCCTCCTCCAGCCGCTCGACGCCCGGCCCAACCGGTGCCAAGCGATCTTCGGCATCGCAACTGGGGCAGCGCGTCGGGATCGGTTTGGTCTCGCCGCATTGGTGGCACATCAGGCGCTTCAGAAAGCGATGCTCCACCAGCCGCGCATCGCATTGGTCACAGCCGATCTGCGCGCCGCAGGCTCTGCATAAGGTCACCGGCGCGTAGCCGCGGCGATTGAGAAACAAAAGCGCTTGTTCGCCGGCTTCGAGCCGCGTCGCGACGGCCTTTCGCAGCGTTGGCGAGATCCACGTATTGGGCTGCAAGTCCTCTGCGCGCATGTCGATGGCCCGCAGATCAGGCAGAACAGCGGTGCCGAAGCGCGCGCTCAATTCAAGTCGGTCGTATTTACCGCTCTCGGCATTGGCCCAACTCTCCAACGACGGCGTCGCGGAGGCGAGGACCACTTGCGCATCGCAGAACGACGCCCTGAGCACCGCCATGTCACGGGCGTTGTAGAGCACGCCGTCTTCCTGCTTGTAGGACGTGTCATGCTCTTCATCGATGACGATCAAACCCAGATCGCGAAAGGGCAGAAAGAGGGCCGAGCGGGCGCCAACAACCAGCCCGGCATGCCCTTCGCCGACCATTTTCCAGGCGCGGCGCCGCTCGGTCATCGTCACGCCCGAATGCCATTCCGCTGGGCCGGCACCAAATCGTGTCTCAACCCGCTTCAGAAAGGCGGCTGTCAGCGCGATCTCCGGCAACAGCACCAGCGCTTGCCGCCCGCGCCGCAAGGTCTCTGCAACCGCTTCGAGGTAGACTTCGGTTTTGCCCGAGCCCGTCACGCCCTTGAGCAGCGTGGTCCCGTATTGGCCCCCTTGGATCTTGGCCTCAAGCGCCGATGCCGCCCGCGCCTGATCCTGGCTCAAGGCGACGCTCGGGCGGTCCGGGTCCAGCCGCTGGTAGGGCAAGTCGCGCGGGCTTTCGGCCTCATCCACGCTTCCCTGATTGACCAGACCTTTGACCACCGAGGCCGTCACGCCCGCCGCCTCGGCCAACTCGCTCAAAGTAAACGGCACGCCGCCATTGGCTTCCAACGTCTCTATCACCCGCGCCCGCGCGTCGGTCATCCGGCTGGGCGTGCGATCTCCCAAGCGATAGATCTTGCGCATCGATGGCGGGTCGCCAAGCCCGGGTGATCGCGTCGCTAAGCGCAACATCGAGGGCATCGGCGTAAGCGTGTACTCGCCCGCGCGCATCAAGAACGCGCGCATCTCGTCACGCATCGGCGCGGCATCTAACAC
>JBCDGW010000110.1:0-10656 GCA_038750765.1 Pseudomonadota bacterium
CGCCGCCACCGGGCGCGCGTCATCGAGAGCCACGAAAAACCCCGCCGGGTCACTGGCGTGAAACGCCGCTGCATCCGCTAAACCGGGGTTCCAACCCTCCGCGGCGGCCCAGTCCAGCATCTCGTCGATCTGCGCTATGCTGGCGGTGCAAAAGCGGCTCATGCTAAAAACCCCATCAGGGCATTACCGGCCCGGCGTCGGGCGCGTTTTGCGTGTGCTGGGTTCTGCGTGCCGGTGCTCATCCACCGAGATGTGCCAGAGCTTTGGCATCGCCGCAATCATGCCGCCAATTCCATCCGCCTTTCGTATCCTTCCAATCATAGCCAGCCTGGGCCGCGCGCAAGGGGCCATCGCTATGTCAGCGGGATTCAGCGGCCATTAATCAAATTGGTTCACACCGCCCCCGTGCGAGCAAGCGTGAGGATTCGATGCAGGCTGAACCCGTGAGTGATCAGGATCAGGCGATCAATGCAGCCCTAGGCGCCGCCTTGCGTCAAGGCGGTTGGATGCTGGTGTTTGATAAGGAAACGGGCTTGCTCCAGCATGCCGATGATAGCGCGATCTTCGCGCTGGAATTGTCCGAAGACAGTCTTGATAGCCATGGGTTTGAGGGGCTTTTTCAACCGGCGGACGGGGATGGCGGCGCCTTCTGGGCGCAGGCATCCGCGGGGGAGACAGCGCGCAGCGCGGGCAGCTTGACGGCAACCTTGTCGGGGACGGAGCATCGGGTGAGTGCGGTCATCCTACCCCTGGACGCACCGGAAGGTATCGCGCTTTTCGTCGAGCCTGCCCGCGAGGAACAGACAGCGGCGGCGCCCGCAGGCGGCGCGTTCGCGGCCTTAGCGGAGACAGTGGGCGTTATTGAGTTCAATGCCGACGGTGTGGTCACCCAAGCCAACGATCGCGCAGCGATGGCGCTTGAGTATTACGGCGAGGATCTGGCCGGCAAAAGCCATGACGCGCTGTGGGACAAATCCTTGTCGATGTCCCAGGAATACATTCAGTTTTGGGAGAAGTTGCGCGAGGGCCGCATCGTCGAGGGGCGCCACAAACATATTGGCGCCGAAGGCACAGCGATCTGGCTGCAATCCACCTATGTGCCGATCAAAGGCGCGTCGGGACGCGTTGAGCGGGTGGTGCAGTGTCTGATGGATGTCAGCGACGATTACGCCAGCGCGCAAACCAATGCAGATCGCGCCGATGCGGTCTGGCGCGGCGTGCCCATCGCAGAATATGACAGTGATGGCCACTTCATCTCTGCCAGCGACCCGATGGAGACGCTGCTTGCCGCCTCGTCAGGCGATCTGTCTGGCAAAAAGATGCAGCGCTTCATGGATGCTGAATTTGCCAAATCCGCTGAGTTCACCGAGGCCTGGCGCCAAGTTGTCGGCGGCGAAACCACCATTGTAGATATACACCACCTCAAAAATGACGGGTCTCGCATGAGAACCCGGAGCACGCTGATCCCGGTCTTTGATGACGCGGGCGCAATCGACCGCATCTTTGAGATTGCTGCCGATGTCGATGAAGATCTGCAACAATTGACATCGCTTACGGCGCGCTACACCGCCATGGACAAGTCCCTGGTGATCGCTGAATTCTCGGTGTCGCGCAACCTGATCGCGTCGAACCGCACCTACCGCGATTTGCTGAAATACGACGACGACGAATATGAGAGCTTCGATCACAAGGACACCGTTCCGCCGGAGTTTTGCAATACCAAACGCTATATCGCCTTCTGGGATCGGCTGGTGGAAGGCGAGCGTATTTCCGGCCAGTTCCGCCGCATCTGCAAGGACGGAAGCGAGGTTTGGCTGGAAGCCAGCTATGTGCCTTTGCGCAATCCCCGCAACGGCCAGTTTGACACAGTTTTCTTTGTCGCCAAGGATATCAGCAAAACCAAAACCACGCTTCTCGACATCCAGGCGCGAATGGATGCCGCCAGTAGATCGATGGCGGTCGCAGAGATGGATGGCAGCGGCGAGATTGTCTTCTGCAACGAGAATTTCGCGCGCACTTTCGGCTATGAAGAGGAGGAGTTAACCGGCGATCGGCACGCCACACTGTGCCGGTCTGATTTCGCCAGCAGCGACGCATACCGCTCCTTCTGGGAACGGCTCAGATCGGGCGAGTTCATCTCGGGCGAAGTGCAGCGCGCCAACAAGACCGGCGGCGAGGTGTGGCTGCAGGCCTGTTACAATCCGATCCGCGACGCGTCTGGGCAGTATTCTAAGGTGATCAGCTTCGCCTTTGACATCACCGAAGCAAAGCTGAACGCGATTGAAATGGGCGCGAAATGGGCCGCGTCGATGCAAGGCCATGCGATCTGCGAGTTTACCCCTGAAGGCAAGATCGAGGCCGCCAATGACGCCTTCCTGAAGCTTTTCGGCTATTCCTTGCGCGAGATCGTCGGGCAGCATCACTCCATGTTCTGCACCGCCGACCAAGTGCAAGCAGAGACGTATCGCGCCTTTTGGCTCGCGCTCAGCCAGGGCAAAACCCATGACGGCGTGTTCGAAAATGTCGGCCGTTTTGACCGCGATATCACCACCCAGGCCCATTACATCCCGATCAAGGGCAGTAATGATGAGGTGATCGCGGTGGTGATGTTCGCGCTCGACATCACCGATCACCGGGCACTCAAGCAGGCGATTTCCAACCAGGCCGGTGAGGTCAAACGCGAGATTGCGGGTTTGCTCGATGCCAATACCAACATTCAGGGCGAAGTTGAGGCGCTGACAAAAGCGATCAGCGCGCATCAACAATCGATGTCTAACGGGCATAGCATTTTGTCCAATAGTCTAGAGGACATGTCCGGGCTTACCGCAGCCATCGAACGGATCTCCGAAATCGTCGATATGCTGGGAGAAATCGCCGTTCAGACCAATCTACTCGCGTTCAATGCCGCCATCGAGGCCGCGCGGGCGGGCGAACACGGTGTCGGTTTTTCGATCGTTGCGGATGAAGTGCGCAAATTGGCTGAGCGCAACGCCAATGCTGCGCGCGATATCTCCCGCCAATTGGATGCCGCAAACGATCGCATGAGCCGCGGCACCGTCAGCGCGGAAAAGACAGTGAGTTTGATCAACGAGACGGTGACTGACCTAAAGAACAGCGATTACGTAGCCAGCAACTTAATCTCTAAATGTCAGGTAGAGGCTAAATCGATCCAGGTCATCGATGACGCGGTGAGCCAGTTGAACGGCCGGGGCGCCCATTGAACGCGCATGCGGGCCGCGATTTTCGCCTGAGCGGCCCTCTCAAACTGGGCATCCTCGATGTTGAGGACCATAAGATCGCGCTGCAGATCGAAGAGATCTCCGAGATCTGCGTGATAGACAAGATCTTGCCGATGCTGTGTGCGTGCCAGGATGTCCTGGGCGCGATCAATCTCCGGGGCGCCTTGATCCCGCTCCTCGACCCATTGCGGCTATGCCAAGACAGCGCCCGCCAAAAACCGCCCAAGCTTGCGGCAGTCTTGCAGCATGATGGTCGTTCAATCGCGCTAGGCATCGATGCGGCCCACAGCATCATCGACGCCGAAGCCGAGCGCATACAGAACTTTTTCCGACATCAAAGCCGCGCTGAAGGGCTGGTGACCAGTGGCCTTTTGACCGAGGAGGCCAGCGTTAATCTCCTGCGCGCGGCCGCTATATTGGAGCGCCCCGGACTGCCCAGCGGCAAGAGCCGAGCGTCGAAATCGCGCGCCACGGATGTGGGCGATGCTGACGCGGTGCTCACCTTTGAAGCCGGGGGCGCCAGCTTCGGGCTCGCCGCGATCAGCGTTTTCGGGACGGTGCCGCGGCAAGAGATTACCCCCGGCACCCTCGCCGGCGGCGCGTGTTTGGGCACCATCACCTATCTCGGGCGGCGCATCCCGATTATGGACGCCACCTCGGTATTCGGCCTGGGCGATCATCTGCGTCACGGGCAGCCCGAAATCGTCATCGTCAATTATCCCGATGATCACCTGCTTGGCTTCGCCGTCGACGTGGTTAGCCAGGTCAGGATGGTGCAAAAATCGGAAATTAGCGCCATCGCTGACAATGTGCGTCCGCGTGCTTCCTTGCTCACCGCCGCGATCCACAGCGAAACGCATCAGATCTTCATGATCGCAACCGATAGCCTGACATCACGGCAGGAATTGCTGGAAATGTCGCGCTTGTCCGATCAATCGGCGGCGAAGGCACCATCGCCGGTCGATCAAGATGCATCCGCTGAGATTGAGCAGGTGCAGATGCGCTGCCTCCTGTTCACCGCGGGCGTCCAATTTGGCGCGCGCATCACCGATATCACCAGCATTCTGTCGACACCTGGCGTGATCACCCCGATCAATCGCGACGCTGGCCCGATGATCGGCCTTTTCACCCATAACCACATGACGACACCGCTGATTTGCCTCGCGCAAGCCTTCGGCAAAGCGCCCTGTGAAGGCCCCTTGAACCGGGTGCTCGTGGTTGGGTCGCATGATCACGCCCTCGGCTTTCGCGTCGATAGTGTTGACGGGATTGAGACATCAGCGTTTCTCACCCGGCCCGGTGTCGCCCCCACCCTGACCGGCCAGGGCGTGAAGCTCAAAACCAAGAAACCAAAGGGGTTGCTGTCCTTCCTTGATCTCAAACGCTTGGCTGATGACGGCAAACTTCAGAAAAATTGAGCGGTGTTTACCAAAAAGTAGGCCCATGCGCGCTAGGGATGAGGCACGTGCTCTTGAGGAATTGTCTTGATGCAAACTGAGAACGACATCGATCAGGCGGCGCTAGCCGATGCGAGCAGGGCGCGGCGCGCGATTGACCCGGGGCGATATTTCGAATCCACCGAGATCAAGAGCATCGTTAACCGCGCGGTCGAGTATGCTGCGGCTGGCGTATGCGTTCATTTTAAAGGGACTGCCGGCGTCGGTAAAACCTCGCTCGCGATGCGCGTGGCCGAGCTGGTGGGCCGCCCGGTTTCGTTCATGGTCGGCAATGAATGCCTTACCGCGCAAGACTTTATCGGTCGCGAGGGCGGCTTCACCACCTCGTCGTTGGTGGATCAATATGTGCATAGCGTTCGCCGCACCGAGCAAAAGACCACCCAGGACTGGAGCACATCGCTGCTCGGCGATGCCATGGAAACCGGTAAGACACTGATATACGATGAATTTACCAGAGCGTCGCCGCAAGCAAACGCCACGCTTCTCTCGGTTCTCGAAGAGCGGCTTTTGATTTCAACGCATCCCTCCAACCCCCGCGCCTATCTCCGCGCGCATCCTGATTTTAGAATAATCCTGACGTCGAACCCGCACGATTACGTGGGCGTCAACGCCGCGCCCGACGCTTTGCTCGATCGCGTGGTTACCTTCCCCATTCAAGAGCCGAGCCTGGCAACCATGGGCGGCATCGTATCTCAACGTACCGGCTTGGACGAGGCGCTTGCGGCGAAAATCGTCCACCTCGTCTGCCAAATCAGGGACGCCACCGACGCAGGATGCATGTCGGTCTTGCGCAGCGCCTTGCTGATTGCACGGATTACGGCCAATAGCGGCGACCGCAAACAAATTGCGAGCACCCGGCTGATCGATATCGCCACGACGGTTCTCACCGGGCGCGGCTTTAGAACAAACAGTAAACAAGTGTCCAGCGCACTCTTAACCAAGACGGCGGCTTAGTCGAGCAATGCAGCGCCTGAAAGCACCCAAATACAAACGCGCGCTGGGAAGTGCGCCCGTCGGTTTGAAGTCCAAAAAAGACGCCGCGGTTCAGTTGGTGGTGCTCGAGTTTGGCGTCATGCGGCTGCAGCAAGAATTGCACCGCACCCAAGAGCGCGTCACTGCCTGCAAAGCGGAACTCGCTCAAAAGATCATGACGCGCAGAAAGCTCCTGCGCACCCTGGGTTCAGGCACGGGTTCAGGCACGGGTCGCGATCTGTGAGTGCCCCGCAAAAGTCTGCCGCCGAGCTACCAAAGCCGCCGACGATGACGGTTCTTCACGCGATTGAGAAAGCCCGTATCGCCATGCATGAAATAACCCCCGCCCCTATCGACTGCATCAAGAGCTGTACCCGCGCCGCTAACGAGACGTGGTCCGCCACCGTGGAAGTGGTCGAAAGCCCCGCGCGGATGGGCGACAATGACCTTCTATCCGCATACGAGATCGTGCTGGATGCCCAAGGTGAGTTAACCGAATTTCAACGCGTCGGCCGCTACCATCGCGAAGCAGGGGCCGGGATATGAGTTTCCAGGTCCAAAGCCCCGTCCATCATGACAGCCTCGCCGATGTGCTCGAGCGTATCTTGGATAAGGGTGTTGTCATCGCCGGCGACATTTCGATCTCCCTTGTGGGAATTGAGCTGCTCACAATCCGGCTTCGGCTCCTGATCGCGACAGTGGATAAGGCTAAAGAGATCGGCATCAACTGGTGGGAATCCGATCCCAAACTAAACGCGCAAAGCAATGCGCTGGAGGCCGAAAACCAAGCGCTGCACGAGAAACTGGCCAGCATGGAGGATAAAATCTCCGTGCTTCTCGCGGAAAGGGCTGAGCACCGATGAGCATGAAAAAACCCAAGGGGTTCAGCGATATAAAAGCAGAAATAAACATGCGCCTCGATGGGATTTTCGATGAACTCGGCGCGGCTCTCAGCGAGGCAGCAGCCCGTTTCGAAGAGGGTGGCGGCACGGTACGACGCAGCCGCACATACCAGACCAAGCAGGGGCCCATCCATGCCGAAGCAGGGGTGAATGTGCATCTGGCGGGCGATTTTGCGTCAATAAAGTCGACCGGTCGCTCCCCAAGCGACCAGCAAGAACCGCTTCAAGATATCGATGCCTCCGAAAATGAACCCGCTAAAGAGAGCTTTGAAATCGACGCTGAAATTGTCCACGGCGAACAAAGCTGGACCTTACTGGCAACCCTGCCAAAAGAATCTGCTGTCGGATACAATTTCAGTCTGACCAATTCTCATCTGGTCCTAAAGATATTCACAGAAAATCAGGATTTTTCTGGAAATTTCCCTGTGCCAGAGAGTGCGTCACTTGAGAAAATCGAGATTTATAAAAACGACAATCTTCTAAAATTTGAATACAAAAACCCAGTATAGGCTGTTTTGAAATTTGATTTATTTATACGGATTTATACCGCCAGATAGCGAGACCGATGGCTTTCACGTCCTTGGCTCACCTGGCATTGGCGGGACGGTCTCGGTTACGGCGTTCCCCGGCGCGAAGCTCATCTATAGCGACTGTCCGGACACAGACATTTTACCGAAGCGGCGCTTCTTACTGCTTCATACAAAGATTTTAGAGGCTTTTTCTGCGCATTTCACAGTTTTGCCGATGCGGTTTGGCATGATCGCAGAGTCTGTTGATCAAATCGCCGATATGGTCAGCAACCAGCGCGACGCGATCTCAAAGCAATTTACGACACTTTCAGGCTTGGTGGAGTTCAACCTCAAAATTGATTTCCCGCACGAAGCCACCTTCTTGAACCAGGTGGCAGTGAACCCCTCGCTTCGCCATGAGCATCAGGCCCTGAAGACGCTCGGGCCCGCAGGCGCGTCGAGATTTGCAGATTTTGGCCGCAGGCTCGGCGAAAGCGTCGAACAGGCGCGCGCGCAGGCGCAAGATACGCTTGCACGCTATCTCGAGGAAACACTTCCTGGCTTTGTCCAAAAAAACGCGGAAAGCCCGGTTCAGGTGATCAACAGCGACCTTCTCATCGAGCGCGGAACGGAAGACGCCCTTGCGGCAAAGCTTAACGGCCTTGCGAAAGAAATCGCGCTCGCAGGCGAGGAAGAACCGACGATTACACTCATTGGGCCCGAGCCGCCGTTTAGCTTTGTCTCGCTCACATTTTCCATCCACGAGCAAGCAGCCTAGTGGGGTTACTCCGCAGCATCGTAACGCTGCCGGTCAGCGGCCCGTTTAATACCGCGTTATGGGTTGCGGCGCAGATCGCACGCCAGGCCGATAGCGAACGCAATAGCCCCGCCGCGTTACGCCAAGCACTCCGTCTCGCAGAATGCCAGATGCTCGCCCAAGAGATCACCGAGGAGGACTACGAAGCGATCGAGGAGGATCTGCTTCTACGGCTACGGGAGGCACAGACGTGACGGGCGAGCCGCGAGATTGCAGCGTGATACCAGCGGCCTGCACACCCTCCGACGATTTGGAGGGTCGAAAAACTCGGACCCGTCGTGCGCGCCGTTGCCTTGAGCCTCGCTGTGAGCGCAAGCCGCGGCATGTGAAGCCAACGCGTCACTGGCGCGGCTCAAGCCCAGTGTCACCCAGCCCAATGTCACTTAGGGCGTGTCTGCTGGCAAATCGCGGGCTGGCAATGCTCAGAAAGGCCGCGCGTGCGCGGGCTATCACCCCGAGCAACCGACGCCCAGTCCAGGGGTGGGGTCTGGTCAATGGTTGAAGCGCCCACCTCTACCATCAGCCCAGACCAACGCCGCGACTGTGTCGGTGCGCGCGCGGGCAAGGCTTTCGTTGAAACAAATGCCAACCCACTGATGCTCATCGGGCTCACGGATTGCTCTGCGACCCTGGCGACAGCGCCGCCACACCGGCTTATCCGCTGCGACGGTTGGGCCGCTATTGCCCTTGAAATCGCGGTACCAACTGATCCCGACGACGCGCAAATCCTGACCTGGGCGGCAGCACAAAACGAGGTGCTTGCTGCGTATATCGCCCGACATGACGTGCTACCGGTGGCCATCGGCGCCGCATTTTCCGACCGCGAGGCCATGAATCAGCACATTACAGTCAATCAATCGGCTTTTGCGCGCGAGGCCGCCGGGATCCTAGGCTGCGTTGAGTATGCCTTAACCCTCGACCCCAAACCTCTATCCAACACCGAGACTGTGTTTGCGAGCGGGCAGAACTTCCTTCGTAGCGCGAAGCATCGCAAGCAAAGCCTGTCGCATGAACGCGCACAATTCATGCGCGACGTGGTGGCCCAAACCAGATGCTATGCCCTAAAGGTCATCCCAGAACGGGGCAACGCCTCGCGGCTTGCGCGGGTTTGCGCGCTGATCCCGCGCGCGTCGCAGGATGCATTTTTAGCGGCCATGTTGGGCTTTGCACCGAGATCTCACGCGCTTGGTCTTGATTGCCGACTGATCGGCCCAAGCCCGGCCTATTCTTTTGTCAGGGGAGTTCCTCAAGAAGATGGATGACGTGAATGTCACTGTAGCCAACGACGAAGAGGCTTTTCTTCGCGCCGATCGCCCCCTTGTTGACGTGGTTGACCGCCTTCTCGAACACGGTGTCGCCATTCGCGGAGAGGTGTGGCTGACTGTGGCCGACATCGACTTGGCCTTTGTAGGCCTCGATCTTGTCCTGGCCAATCCCGACACAATGCAGGGCCGTCGACCGGATCAATGATATTTCCCAACAGGACAAAACGGAAAGCCTGTGTACCAAGCGACGAGGCGGCGCGTTCGGTACCTCGATCCGCGGAGCTCGTGAAGCAAAACCAGTGGCGGTTGTGCAGCGGGATCGTTAGCCCTCTGCCGATCATCAATTTCGCCTATTCAGACAGCATTAGAACGTAACCTCATGCAAATCGACGCAAGCCATTTTCAACACTTTATCGCTACGGTGGCGGACAGTTCGGGCCGCGTACAGATCAAGCCTGAGACAGTGGAACAAGATATGGCGCGCTTGATCCTGGGATTGATGGAATTTTTGCGCCAGATCATGGAGGGCCAAGCCATTCGCCGGATGGATGCCGGCGTGCTGACCGACGAAGAAGAAGAGCGCTTGGGACTGACATTGATGCGAGCACAATCGGCAATCCACGACGCCGCCCGTAAATTCGGTATTTCTCCGGGCGACTTAGCGCTCGATCTTGGGCCGCTTGGAAAGACAATTTAACGCCGCCAACCAGGCAGTTTAAGCAGCGAAAGGAAACGCCGATTGGCTCTCGATCAGACACATTGCCATAGATTGGACGCCGCGCGTATCGATATCGATCAGGCTAACGCGATCGTCGAGGGCCGGTTGCAAGTCGCGCTATCGTCAACCACGCAGGCCCGATGCCGCGACGCGCATTCGCGGCTTCACACCGCAATAACGGAAAGACGCCATATCTACGGGGTCACGACAGGGTTTGGCCCACTAGCGAACCGCTTAGTCAATCCCGACGACAGTGCGCGACTGCAAAACAATTTAGTCAATCACTTGGCGACTGGCTTGGGCACGCGGCTGCCATGGGACGAGGCGCGCGCAATCGTTTTGTCCCGGCTCATTTCCATCTCAAAAGGGTATTCCGGTGCGTCGGAGCCCACAATTACAGCGCTGCTCGCTTTGCTCAACAGCCCCCTGGCGCCGCATATTCCATCGCGCGGCACGGTGGGGGCATCGGGCGACCTGACACCGCTTGCCCATATGGTGCGCGCGCTGCAGGGCGATGCGCTTTTCTTTGACCGTCAAGGCACTGAATACGAAGGCGAAAACGCTCTTGCGCAACTCGACATCGCACCGTTGAGCCTAGGCAATCGCGATGGCCTAGCTTTGGTAAACGGCACCTCTGCGATGACCGGGATCGCGCTGCGAAACACAGGCCGGACGCAAAGCTGCCTGGCTTGGATGATTAAACTAACAGCGGCGCTCGCTGAGGTCATGGGCGCACGTGTTGAGGCTTGGTCGCCGATCTTGGCGGAAATTCGCGAC
>JBCDGW010000111.1:0-10601 GCA_038750765.1 Pseudomonadota bacterium
GCCCCTCGCGCTCCCCGAGGTACTTTTAAAAAGAAGAAGCTGCACGCGTTACCGCGACGAATGTGGGGCCGATGCTGCCTAAGATTCCGGCGCTGGCCCTTTCTGTGCGTCAGCCATGGGCGTGGGCGATACTGCATGGCGGCAAAAAGATCGAGAACCGCTCGCTCGGCTCTATTCGCGCTGGGCGGATGGTGCCGGGGTGGATCGCCCTGCATGCGGCGATCGGCATGAAAGAGGCTGAGTATCGCTGGGGCGTTTGGCGGTTGCAAAAGCACGGTGTACGCTGCCCGCGCCCGGCCCATTTGATCCGAGGCGCCATTATCGGTGTCGTGGAGGTGACCGAGATCATCACCCAGAGCGAGAGCCCGTGGTTGGGTGGCGAAGCCGGGCTTGTTTTGGCGCAGCCGCGCGCGGTTGAGCCGATCCCCGCGAAAGGCGCGCTTGGGTATTTCCGCTGGCAAGGGGGCGGCGCGTTGGCCGAGCCCGCGGCTTGGATGCGAAAATATGCCCCGAGCGACAGCACGGCTGACATGTTTCCCGATGCGGATCTAGCGTTTCGAACGCCGCCGCCCAAGCCCTGGCGCGGCAATGGCTAATCGCGCGCGAAGCGCTTCACAATGGTCGGCAAACGCTGTAGGACCTGCGCATCTGAGACGTGACGCTTCGACCCCGGCGCATGATAGGATTGAGGGGTCGGCGGCAATGGGGCCGCCACAACCATAGGAGACCCGGGATACGCCTGGGAGCGCTCCTTAGAGGAAAACGGATGTTTAACATATCAAAGAAGACCATGCAGTGGGGCGAGGAAACGCTCACACTGGAAACAGGCAAGGTTGCGCGTCAGGCCGATGGGTCGGTGATCGCGACGCTGGGCGAAACGAGCGTGATGGCGAACGTCACCTTCGCCAAGAAACCACGGGAAGGGCAGGACTTTTTTCCGCTGACCGTGCACTATCAGGAGAAGTATTATGCCGCCGGTAAAGTGCCTGGCGGCTTTTTTAAGCGTGAGGCCCGTCCCACTGAGAAAGAGACGCTGACGGCGCGGCTCATCGACCGCCCGATCCGGCCGTTATTCGTGTCGGGCTTCAAAAACGAAGTGCTGGTGATGTGCACGGTGCTCTCGCACGATCTGGTCAATGATCCCGACATCGTCGCGATGATCGCTGCATCAGCCGCGCTCACCATTTCCGGCGCGCCGTTCATGGGGCCGATTGCCGGGTGCCGCGTAGGCTTTACCGAAGGTGAATACGTCCTCAACCCCGCTGTCGAGGATATGGACGAACTGCGCACCAAGCCCGAGCAGCGGCTCGACCTGGTTGTCGCCGGAACCAAAGACGCCGTTATGATGGTGGAATCCGAAGCCTATGAGCTTTCGGAGGCCGAAATGCTGGGCGCGGTGACGTTCGCCCATGAGCAGATCCAGCCGGTGATCGACCTGATCATCTCGCTGGCCGAAGAGGCGGCGAATGAGCCCTTTGACTTCCAACCCGCCGATATCAGCGCGCTCTACGCTGCAGTGACGGCCGCTGGCGAAGAAAAGCTGCGCGCCGCTTATGAGATCCAGGACAAGCAGGATCGCACCGACGCGCAAAATGCCGCCCGCGAGCACATTCTCGAAAGCCTGACCGAAGAGCAGCGCGACGATATCAATGTCGTCCAGGCGATCAAAAAGCTCGAGGCATCGATTCTGCGCGGCGATGTGGTGAAATCGGGCAAGCGCATTGATGGTCGGAGCACGACGGATGTGCGCGCGATCGAGTGTGAGACCGGGATCTTGCCGCGCACCCATGGCTCAGCGCTTTTCACCCGGGGCGAGACCCAGGCCCTGGCGGTGACGACGCTTGGCACAGGCGAAGATGAGCAGATCATCGACGCGCTGCACGGCAATTTCCGCTCGAATTTCCTCCTGCACTACAATTTCCCGCCCTATTCGGTGGGCGAGGCCGGGCGTGTAGGCCCTCCGGGGCGGCGTGAAATCGGCCACGGCAAGCTGGCATGGCGTGCGCTGCAGGCGGTTCTGCCCGTGGCGACCGACTTCCCGTACACGATCCGCGTTGTGTCAGAGATCACCGAGTCGAACGGTTCATCCTCGATGGCCTCGGTTTGCGGTGGGTCGCTGTCGATGATGGGCGCGGGCGTGCCGCTTAAGGCACCGGTGGCTGGTGTGGCGATGGGCTTGATCCTGGAAGAGGATGGCTCATACGCGATCTTGACCGATATCCTCGGCGATGAAGACCACCTCGGCGATATGGACTTCAAGGTGGCGGGTACCGAAAACGGCATCACCTCGCTGCAGATGGACATCAAGGTTGCCGGGATCACCCCGGAAATCATGGAGAAGGCGCTGGCTCAGGCAAAAGAGGGCCGGATGCACATCTTGGGCGAGATGGCCAAGACCCTATCTGAGACCGGCGTGTTCAGCGCGCATGCACCGCGGATCGAAACCATGACCGTGCCCACCGATAAGATCCGCGAAGTGATCGGGTCGGGCGGCAAGGTCATCCGTGAGATCGTGGAAGTGTCGGGCGCAAAGGTCGATATCAATGACGACGGCGTGATCAAGATCGCTTCGCCCAATGGCGAGAGCATCCAAAAGGCCTATGATATGATCTATTCGATCGTGGCTGAGCCCGAGGAAGGCAAGGTTTATAAGGGCAAAGTGGTCAAGATCGTCGACTTCGGCGCCTTTGTGAACTTCTTCGGCAAACGCGACGGTCTTGTCCATGTTTCGCAGATCTTGCCCAAGCGCCTCAACCATCCCTCGGATGTCCTTAAGGAAGGCCAGGAGGTGTGGGTAAAGCTCCTAGGTTTCGATGATCGCGGCAAGGTGCGCTTGGCGATGAAAATGGTCGATCAGGAAACCGGCCAAGAGATCGCCGAGGGCAAAAAAGAAGAACCGGCTGAGTAAGCCCGCCCTTATAAAAGACAAGAAAGCCCCGGTTCGCGCCGGGGTTTTTTCGTTGGCCTCACAAAGTTTTTTTTGAACGTTCCTTTCTTTGGCCACGACCGACCCATATCAAGTTACTGATCGCGCTGGGGGCACCTGCTCGTCTCTCGCGCTGCTGCTAGGGGATTGTATGATGAATAGACGCCGGTTTTTGGCGCGCAGTTCTGCTGCTCTTGCTGCTCTGACCGCTGGGGTACCCGTTGCCGCCACCGAAGCCTACACCGTGCCGCAAGAGCATATGCCGGTGCGGCTGCGCATCGACCGAGATCTGCCAGCGGGCGATATCCACGTCGATCCGAATAGGTTTTTCCTCTATTTCTCACTCGGCGAACGAATGGCGATCCGCTACGTGGTAGGCGTGGGCCGCCACGGGTTGTACGAGTCGGGTTCGTTCAATCTGGCGCGGAAAGCGCGGTGGCCGTCCTGGACGCCGACGCAGGCGATGATTGAGCGCAACCCCAGCGCATACGCGCAATATGCCGACGGCATGCCTGGCGGCCCGGGCAACCCTCTGGGCGCGCGGGCGCTCTACCTGCACGATGACCGCGGATGGGATACCTATCTGCGTATCCACGGCACGCCAAAGCCCTGGACGATGAAGCAAGCCGTGTCGAATGGCTGCGTGCGGCTGATCAACAGCCATGTGTCGCATCTCTACGATCAAGCGGTGATCGGTGCCCGTGTGGTTCTACACCCGCAGGCACAAGCGGCCTAGCCACCGCCCGATATTGCGGAAGAGCGGGATCACCCGCGTCGGCATTGGTTGCATACTCAGACGCGGCTAGGCTGCTGGTACCGCATTCGAAAAAAAGCCCCGGACGCCTTGCCGGGGCTTTCGTCGTTTATGTGTTTCGTTATCGCACCCGCATGCCGTTGGCGGTTACTGTGCCAGCGCCACCGTCGATTTCTATATCGGTGACCCGCTCGTTTTCATTGTCTCCGGCGCGGAAGAAGCCGCTTAGCACCATGGTGACCCCCATCATATCTTCGGGCGTCGCCAGGCCCATTTGAACCAGCGTGTCTAGAAGGGCCTCAGCATTGCGCAGCGTGATCGTCGCCGCGCCGTCAGGGGCTGGGAAACCGCCAAAGGTCTCAAGATCAGTGTTATCGAATGTAACGGCACCCACCATATCCGCCTCCGCGCCAACGGCCTTTACATTCAGGCTGTTGATCGTGAGGCCCTCGATTTCAGCGGGAACGGCGCCGGTTTGATCGAGTTCCGCTAAGGCGTCAAAATCCAACAGATCCATGAGCAACCGTACACTGGACGTCATGTCGGCCGTCAGATCGATCGGGTCTTGCGGCAGGGCGCCGCCCGGGTCGATCATGGCCCAGAGGCCCGGATCGATCGTGAGCCCGTTCATAACAACCCGCATTGCCGCCTCGACCGCTTCGCCGGTCTCCAGGATCGGCATGTCAAGCTGTGTCTCAACGGAAGACACCGCCATCGAGATGGGCAGGGGCATAAGCAGCGGTTGTTCCATATCGAGCGTGTAGTCGCTGGCAGCGAAGTCCATGCGCAACCCATCGCTGTCGAAGGCGACCTGGCCGGTGAGCGAACCGGTTCCCGTATTCTGCCGCATCATTACGTTATCGCCCACCAACGTGCTGGCTTCAGAAGACTGTGCTTCGGAAGTGTAATCGTAGCTAAACGACATCCCGTTGCGAAGCGCGGCAGGCAGTGCCAACAAAGACACTCCGCCCTTCGGCAGGTTGAAGCCGAACTTGCCCACCATCGCACCGAGCGTGGCATCGGTGATTGAGGTCACAGGCGGCTCGCCATCCACAGCAATTGTGTAGGTCAAATCGATGACGCCCGAGCCGATGCTGCCATCTGATGTGAGGGCGATCAAATCCGCTTCCGTAATGCGGTAACTGCCGGTCATATCCGCGAACGACATCTCGCCTTCCACGTCTATCTGACTGGCCCCGTCGGCCATGTCGCCAGTGAACTCGACGTTTTCGAATGTGACCGCGGCACTGTCGATGCTGTAATCGTAAGTAACATCGCCCGGCTCACCCGAAGCAATAGTCGAGTAACCGGACACATTGTACCCCATGGCGATAGACGCAGCGCCTTCGCCGACGACCTCGAAACCGAACGTTATGGTTTGGTCCAGCGGACCGCCGAGATCGACCGTCCCGTCTCCGCGGGGGGTCAGGACGAGCGTGCCGTAATTGACATCAACCTGGCCTACACCCATCGGCAACGCCCAACGCAGTGTCACATCTGCGACCGTGACAACGCCGCCGGCCTCAGAGACGTCTGCGATAACGCTCGCGCCCGTGGACTCGCTCGCGGCTTTTATGTTGTTCCAAACGTCTACTGCGGTGACCTCAGCGGCCGCCGTCAGAGGCAGGATCGCCAGCGAAGCGCCTGTCACAAATGCGCGATATGCTCGGACGGTCATTAATCTCTCCTCATTGCATGTGGGGACGGCCTGACGACGCTGACCTATTGGCAGCCGACATGCCAGGCCGCATGAACAATGCGTTCAAAGGGGGCCGCCGCACCGGAATGCGGCGGCGTTTTTTCTACTGAAGACGCTGGCCGTTGGCGGAAATTGCCCCGGTTGCGCCGTCCACTTCGATCTCAGACACCAGGGTATCCTCACCATCGCCAGGACGTGCGAAGAGGCCCAGCATCACCCGGGCACCCATCGCCTGATCTTCTGGAACCAGACCCGCGGCGATCAGATTGTCGATCACCGCATTCGCGCCGACAAGCTGCAGCGAAAGTGTTCCCGTCGGCGCCGGAAGGCCATCAAACGTTGCTAGATCTTCATTGTTGAACGTGAAGGCGCCTTCGCCTGTCAAATCTCCGCCTAGCAGGGCCAATCGGATCTGGTTGATGTTCAACTCATGCAACTCGCCCGGCAGATCCGCTTCGACCTCCATCATGCTATCGGGATTGAACATGTCGAAGAACAGATTGCCCTTGCCCGCGATGTCGACAATCAAGGTTGCCGGGTCATGGGGAAGCGCGTCGCCCGGATCGATCAGGCTCCACAGCATATCTGACATTTCCAGATCGGCCATCGTGATCTCAAGCCCGAAATCCTGCTCGGTCTCGCTCTTTGAGACTGGCGTGAGGAAGCCAAAACCAAGCTCGCCAAAGCCAAGCTCCAACTCCGGCACGGGAATTTCCGAACCGCTCATAGTCATTTGCAGATCGGTATTGTTGATCGCGTAAGACAGCGCCTCGGCACTTAGCGCGACATCGAAAAGCCCGGTCGCTGCCGAGCCGATAAGTTTGAACGCGTCACGCCGGTCGCGGAAGTCCACGTCAAACGTGGCGGGACCGTGGGTGAACTTGGTGTTGGTTGACCCACCGGCCGCAAGCATGTCGGGCAGTTCCGTGGCGCCGCCAGACAGCATCATCATCGCGCCTTCGGTGACAACCGCCATGTCCTGATAGGTCAGGTTCGCTTTGAAGAAGCCGTCGCCGCCCTCGGGATCCATCATGTCAAACACGATCTCGACGCTCTCGGCCTCAAAATCGCCTGTCATCGCGCTGTCGTCACCACCGGATACCACATAGGCCCCGCTGATGGTGGAGGCGGTCACAGCCGCATCGATCTCAATGGTCTCGCCATCGACCACCAGCGACGCCACGGTGAACACCATTTCAGGCGCGCCATAAACATAGCTGATCGCGTCTGGTTCGCCCGATGCGGTCATTTCGATGTCTGGCGACGCCACATTGATTGTCAGATCAATCTCTTCGTCGGTGTCCTCAGGGCGCAGAGAGACGTTCATGTCGTAGCTATCGGCGAGCGCGATCGACACCGTGCCGTCGCCGTTTTCGGTGAAGGTCATGCTGGGGACCACGGTGGTGACGCTGGTGCTCGACGTTTGCATCGCCACTTCGAGGTCGGTGATTGTGATCACACCGCCGCTGTCCTGCTCAGAGCCAGGGGTCAGCGTTTGGCCCACCGCGGCCGCTGAGTCTTGCCAAGCCTGCCAAACGTCTGCGGCGGTGACGTCGGCTTGCGCCACGCCTGACGACGCGATGATGGACACTGCCGTTCCACTTAGAAGCTTCAAGTGTTTCATTTTTTTCCTTCCGGGACTATGCCATTGCGACGCTTTTCCAGTGGCCTTCGTCCTGGGTCAAGCGACGTCTGCGTGTTCTCAGTCTTGGCCTTCGTATACCAGACGGGCAAAATCGGCGCCAGGAAGGGGCGATTTTATGAATTTGGTCAACAAAGTGGCTCTCATCACGGGTGCTAGCCGCGGCATTGGCGCATCGGCTGCGCGTTCTTTCGCCGATGCGGGGTTCCGCGTTGCGTTACTCTCTCGCAGTACCGATGCACTTGAAACATTGGTTGATGAGATCGGTGACGCAGCCGTATCAATCCCTTGTGATGTCGCCGATTACGCGCAAGTCGACGCCGCCGTCTCAACCTGCGTGGCGCGCTTCGGTGGCATCAATGTGGTCGTCAACAACGCGGGCGTGATCGAGCCGATCTCTCATTTGGCCCAGGCCGACCCGCTTGAGTGGGGCCGCGTGATCGACATCAATCTCAAGGGGGTCTTCCATTGCATGCGCGCGGCGCTGCCGGTGATGCTGGAGGCCGGGGGCGGCACGATCCTGACGATATCGTCCGGTGCGGCACATGGTCCGACTGAGGCGTGGTCGCATTACAACGCCTCGAAAGCGGGGGCAGCAATGCTCACCCGCTGCATCGATCACGAATACGGGCCGCGCGGCATCCGAGCCATGGGCTTGTCGCCGGGCACGGTCGCCACACAGATGCAACGCGAGATCAAGGCCAGCGGCATCAACCGCGTAAGCCGCTTGGCCTGGTCTGACCATATCCCGCCAGAATGGCCGGCAGCGGCGCTCGTTTGGATGGCGACACCCGCCGCCGACGCCTATATCGGTAAGGAAATCTCTCTGCGTGACGAAAGCCTTCTTGCGCAGCTAGGCTTGGTTGCGCCCTAGTCAGTCGCGCGCCAGACCCAGCGTATGCTCGCGCAGCCACGCCATATAGGCGCGCGGGTCTTTCATCGGCTCACGCCATTCATCTGGGGTAATCGGGTTACCGATCACCGGCGCCTGCGGTTTTTTGCACGCAGCCACGATCTCATGCAGCAAAAGACCCTGACGCAGGGTCGCCGATATTCGGTTTGCAGCCAGATACCAGCGCGAGTTCGATCCGGGAAAGAAGATCGGCAGGATCGTCGCGCCCGAGCGGCGGATCATTTTCGCGGTGAACACGTTCCACTCCGCCTCTACAGCAGGACCGAACATGCGATCTGAATGGGCGATAACCCCGGACGGAAACAGGGCAACGACCCCGCCATCATCCAATTGCTTCATGGCGGCCGCGCGCATCTCGATACCCTTGGCCTGCGCGTTATCTTCGTGGGGGAATGGGACCGAGATCAAAAAGCTGGCCGCCATTTCGTCGATGCCGGTCAGGAAGCCCCGCACCAGCACCTTGTAATCACAGCGCGTATGGTTGAGCAGATGGCCGATGATCATGCCGTCGACGAGGCCGTGAGGGTGGTTGGAAACAACGACCACAGGCCCCGATTTCGGCACCCGCGCCAATTGCTCCGGCGGGGTTTGGATATCGATCTGCATGATATCGAGCGCGTCGCCCCACAATTCCTCGCGCAAATGCGGGCCCCGACGCTGAAATTCGCGCAGCATGCGGATGATGGTGATCTTGCCGGTAACCCACTCGATCGCCTTGATCGTCAGCGATTTGAGAAGGCTGTCGAACGTATTGGCATAGGTCAGCCGACGGCGGTCATAGCTTTGCTGCCCGGGGGGCATTTCCGAACCGGCGCCGTGCCGTAACCCCGGACTGGTGCGCGCCTGTGATGCGCTCGGTTTATCGGTCTCAATGTTTGCCAAGCCAAGCTGCCTCCGCCACGGTCTGGCTACATATCCTCGCCGAACTTATCGGCTACCAGGGCCTCCAACGCGTCTGCGAGAGGCTGGGCCTGCGGACCGCTGGTCTCAACGTCAATAGAACTTCCTTTTGAAGCTGCCAACATCAAAAGCCCCATGATCGAATCTCCTGACGCGGATTGCCCGTCTTTCGAAATCATCGCAGAGGCCTCGTAGCCTTCGACCACTTCAACCAGTTTGGCTGAAGCCCGTGCATGAAGGCCTTTGACATTGACGATTTCGAGGGTGCGTTTCGTTGGCGAAGTCATGGATGGGCCATCTCTCACGCGACGTCGTAGCTGTCGATATACTTGCGCCCCGCGCGCAGCGCGCCGTCCACGGCTTCGGTCAGCCCAAGGCTGCGCGATTTAGCAAGCTTAATCAGCATCGGAAGGTTGGCGCCGTACAGGATTGTGCGGTTTTGGGGGGTGCACGCGCGGAGCGACAAATTGCTGGGAGAGCCGCCAAACATATCGGTCACAATCACCACGCCATCGCCGGCGTCAACATGATCGGCGGCCTCACATATCTCGGCCTGTTTCGCGGCGCGGTCATGGTCGGCCTCAATCGAAATAGCGACGATGCCGCTTTGACGTCCCATAACATGCTCAACGGCGCTCAGATACTCCCGCGCCAAACCGCCATGTGCAACAATGACGACACCAATCACGTCAATTCACCCCACCGGCTGCGGCGATCCGCGTCGCGCGTGCCGCTCCAGTTCCCGATGACGTTTAGAAACCTGCCATCCCTCGTTTGCAACCGCTTTCGCGAGCATTTCCGTTAAGGCAACCGACCGGTGTTGGCCGCCGGTGCAGCCAAACCCAATGGTCAGGTGGGCTTTTCCCTCGTCGCTATAGGCTGGCAGGAGGTGGAGGATCAGGTCGGTCACCTTATCGGCGAAGGCTTGGTACCCGGGGTCGCTGCGCACATACTCGGCCACTGCCGCGTCGCGCCCGTCGAGCGCGCGAAGGCTTGGTTCCCAATGGGGGTTCCGCAAAAACCGGCAATCGAGCACGATATCGGCGCCTCTGGGCACGCCACGCTTGTACGAAAAGCTTTGGACCGAAACAGCGAGTCGTTTGTCGGGCGCAGTATCAAACCAGTACTTAAGCTCCGCCCGCAGATCATGCGGTGACATTTCGCTGGTATCGATCAAAATCTCAGCGATGTCGCGGATCGGATCAAGAAGCTCAACCTCACGCTCAATGCCCGCAAGCGGCGCTTCGGCGGGCGAAAGCGGGTGGCGCCGCCGCGTTTCGGAAAAGCGCCGCAGCAGAACCTCGGGGCGGCAATCGAGATACAGGAGTTCGACCGCCGTGTCGCCGAGCCTTTGGTGTCGGCTTACGAATTCAAGGATTGCGTCAACGCTAAAGTCCCGATTGCGCACGTCCAGTCCGAGCGCAATCGGATAGCGACCGGTGCCCTCCTCAAATAGGCGCGGGACAAGCCGGATCGGCATATTATCGATGCTCTCATAGCCAAGGTCCTCGAGGACGTTGATCGCGGTAGATCTGCCCGCGCCCGACGGGCCGGTGACGAGGACCAAACGATCACGCGGTCCTGGATCAAAGGGCATTTCGGACATAGCGGTTACGATTTCTCCGGTCCCGACTTCAGATATTGCAGTAGGGTTGGGGCAAAATGAGCCCTCTCAATCTTGTGATATAGTGGGATTTCTAGTCCGAGTAGGTGCATCGACCGCGGCGGTGGCATGCGTTGCGTTTCGACATGGTCTAAATCAACCGC
>JBCDGW010000112.1:0-10422 GCA_038750765.1 Pseudomonadota bacterium
CACCGGGTTGAAAAACAAGGATACGGATAAGGCACCGGCATGACGCTCTCGGCCCCTCTCTGCACGGCGCGGGCTTTGGGCCATCCCCGGGCAGACACGTGGCACGACGACGGTGGAGGCGATCCACCCAGTTTTTCTCACCGCGATCCGTGACCCCACCGCTGAATGAAGCCATAGCTGAGGAAACCATGATGAAGTCCCTCTTCGCTGCCGCCGCTCTCACTGTTGCCACTGCCCTCTCCGCTGCAGCCGAGACCTGCATTGATATCACTGAGGCCGTGGTGTTTTGCCCCTCTGGCACCTTATGGGACGGGCTGACCTGGCAACGGCTGAGTGAGCCGCCCTCCACCGTGTGGGAGACCGAGGATCTGGCGCTTATCATCGGTGAAGTACCGGTGGAATTTGCCGGCGGGCCCATCGAGATCGGGCAGAGCGCGCTGGCCGAGGCGATTGACGATTTCTCGCCTGTTCCCGAAGGCGCCGAAGAGCTAGGTCGGTTCGCGCCTTTGGGCAGCGATCAGCCCGCCACATCGCGCGCCACCCATGATGCGCAGCGCGGCGTGATCGAATATGTCACGCTCTACACCATCGGCGGCGCGATCCTGCTGGTGCAGACAGTGGCCAATGACGACCGTCTCACCCAAGATCACGGCATCCGCCACGAACAAGCGCTGCGGGCGTTGGCGGAGGCTGGCGCGTGAGCGAAAACCCCTATCAGGAAGATCGCGGCAACCGAGACAACTCCATCACCCGACCGGGACCCGAGCGGGCACCATCGGGGCGCTTCCACGGCGGTGCGCGGCCCGGTGAAGCGGGTGAGCCGTTCCTGATCGGGGATCAGATGACCGGCGGCTATGGCACCGGCGCCGATATCTTGCACGAATGCACGCTCGCCGTAGAGAAGGGCGAAATCGCGGTGATCGTGGGCCCCAACGGCGCAGGGAAATCGACCGCGATGAAAGCGGTGTTCGGCATGCTCGACTTGCGCGGCGGCGATGTGCGGCTCGACGGCGAAAGCATCGCCGCACTGAGCCCGCAAGCGCGCGTGGCGAAAGGCATGGCCTTCGTGCCGCAGACCTCGAACGTTTTCACCTCGTTGACAGTGGAAGAGAACCTGGAGATGGGCGCGTTTCTGCGTCTCGACGACATTCAGGGGACGATGGCGCAAGTCTTTGACCTGTTTCCGATCCTGAAAGAAAAACGCCGCCAGAAAGCGGGCGAGTTGTCCGGCGGTCAGCGCCAGCAAGTGGCTGTGGGCCGCGCGTTGATGACAGAGCCAACCGTGCTGATGCTCGACGAGCCTACCGCAGGCGTCAGCCCGATCGTGATGGATGAGCTGTTTGATCGCATCATCGAAGTGGCCCGCACCGGTATCTCGATCCTGATGGTGGAGCAGAACGCCCGGCAAGCGCTGGAAATCGCCGATACCGGTTATGTGCTGGTGCAGGGGCGCAACCGCTACACCGACACTGGCGAGGCATTGTTGGCCGACCCCGATGTGCGCCGCTCGTTCCTGGGTGGCTGAGGCGTGCGGGCGCAGATCATGGCCTTGCTCATGGCCGGTCTTACAGCTGGGCTCGCGGCCGCTGTTGCGGGCTCGGCGCAGGCGCAAGACTGGCCGTTGATGACCCGGTTCGGCTGTATCTTGAAGGCCCAGCATGCTGATCCGGCGGGGGCTTTCCCGGCAGTCTTCGAGATGACCGAGATCCCGCCCCGCAGCCTCGCCCGCCTCAAAGAGCGCGGTGAGGTGAGCCCCAGCTTGGCCGCCGCAGCCAGCATTCGCCTAGACATGCCGGTGCGGTTTCACCCGGCCACCGGTGCGGTGGATGATGCCCGGTTAACCTCTGCGGCGTTGGTGGTGGCCCGCCCTGTCACGGATATGGCCTTCGCGATGCGCTCGCTGGTCTATAGCCACCACTTAGATGTTGAGATCATCAAGGGCGAAGCGATGCGGTTGACGGTGATGCTTCGCGCCAGCGAGACTGTTCTCACGTTCACCGGAAGTTGCGTGGAGGCGTTATGACCTGCGCGTGCTGCCGTGATAGCCTCGTGTTTTCAAAGTCTTGCCGATAGGAACCGCTATGCTGCTACGATCCCTACCTGTTTTTTTACTCCTGGCCAGTGCTGCCCCCGAGGCCAGCGCCGCCACCTTCCGCTGTCAGACCAAGGGCTTTTGTACCAACTCGGTGTCGTGCAAACCCGATGACGCCGTGCTCACCGCGCGCACCCTCCCGGGCGGGCGGATGCAATTTGGCTGGGAGGAAAACGACACCCGCTTCGTTGGCGATCCGATCCGCAAGCAAAACATCACCGTTTATGTGTCCACCCAGGCCAATGACCGCTCGGTGCAGACGTTCACCTTGGCCAACAACATGCAGGCGACGATGAGCGTGATGAGCTATTTTCAGGATCAGCTGTACCACTCGATCCAGTCGCTAACCTGCGTGGAAACGTCGAAGTGAGAGTAACCGCCGCCGCAATCGGGGCCTTGCTATGCCTGCCCACGATGGCCGCGGCCGAGATCCTCACTTGCACGCTTGCAGCCGATTGCGAGGCGGGGCCCGCCTGCCCGGCTTCGCCGCTGACGCTCAGCTTTGCCATCGACCGAAGCGACTTCGCGCCCTCGCTTTACAAAAATGAGCCGCCCAGATTGGTCGTCACGACCGTCACCCAAGGCGATGAGGTGTTCCGCGCCGAGCCCATCTTGATGCGGTCAGGCCTGCGCGGCTTTCACGCTGATCTCCCCGGTGGTGAGCGCTTGTTGACAGTGAGCGTCGAGGGTGCGGCAACCTATACCGACCGTGGCGCCCAGCATCAGTATCGCGGCACCTGCACCGAGGCTGCGCCATGACTTCGTGCAAAAGATTAAGTTTAGCCGTTATCGCATTGATCGTCATTGTCTTTGCCGGGTTTGCGAATGCTAGTCAGGAATTCGAATGCCGCTTCGACAGCCAATGCGTCTATGAGGTTGGCTGCCGGTTTTTCGAGGCGCCAATCCCGATGGCGCTGCAGATCAACCACGACGGCGACGCAGGCGCGATCGTGTTCACCGACTTCGCCGACAGCTTCAGCGCTGCCTTGAGCCTGATCGAAGCGCCAGGCCAAGCGCGCAGCTATGCCTTCAGCGACGCCGCGGCCTTGGTGGGCGTGCTCACACTCTATGATGACGGCACAGCGCTGATGTCGCGCCACCCGCTCAGCGGCTTGGCCGGTGCTGTGCAATTTGCAGGCTTCTGCACAAGGACTTGATGCATCCCATGACACCATCCCTGCGCCGGAGCAGACACCCATGACCGACTATCTCAATGCCTTCGTGGCGCTGTCGAATTTCGTTCTGATCCCCGCCACTGCCTATGGCGCGCAATTGGCGCTCGGCGCGCTCGGGGTCACGCTGATCTACGGGATCCTGCGGTTTTCAAACTTTGCTCACGGCGACACGATGGCGTTCGGCGCGATGGCGACGATCCTGGTTACCTGGTCGCTGCAGAGCGCGGGGGTCTCGCTGGGGCCGCTGCCGACAGCGCTTTTGGCCCTGCCGGTCGGGATCGCGATTACCGCGGGGCTGGTGCTGGGCACGGACCGGTTGATCTACGCTTTCTACCGCGAGCAAAGAGCAAAACCGGTGGTGTTGGTCATCGTCTCGATGGGCGTGATGTTCATGCTCAACGGCATCGTCCGCTTCATCATCGGCCCCGACGATCAGCGCTTTGCCGACGGTGAGCGGTTCATCATCTCGGCGCGCGAGTTTCGCGAGATCACCGGTCTGCGCGAGGGGCTGGCGTTTAAGACAACGCAAGGCCTTACCATCGTCACCGCCGTGGTCGTGGTGGCGCTGCTATTTTGGTTTCTCAACAAAACCCGCACCGGCAAATCGATGCGCGCCTATTCCGACAATGAGGATTTGGCGCTGCTGTCGGGGATTAACCCCGAGCGGGTGGTGGCGATCACCTGGATCATCGTTGCCGCCCTGGCGACGGTGGCGGGTGTGCTCTACGGTCTCGATAAGTCGTTCAAACCCTTCACCTATTTCCAGCTTCTGCTGCCGATCTTCGCCGCTGCAATCGTTGGCGGGCTGGGCAACCCGCTGGGCGCCATCGTCGGCGGTTTCGTCATCGCCTTCTCGGAGGTGATGATCACCTATGCCTGGAAACGCGTGCTCACCTATGTGGTGCCCGAGACCTGGGCGCCCGAGGGGTTGGTGCAGCTTTTGTCCACCGATTACAAATTTGCTGTCAGCTTTATGATCCTGGTGATCGTGCTGTTATTCCGACCCACCGGGATCTTTGCAGGGAAAGCGCTATGAGTGTGTCTGTCCGCAACGTCGTCTTCTTCGTGCTCTTGGCAGGGCTCTTCGTGCTGGCCGGGTTTGAGCGCGGCGCCAACTGGTCGCTGGGCGTGTTCAACTACGGACTGATCGCCGCGATCATGGCGCTCGGGGTGAATATGCAATGGGGCTATGCGGGGCTCTTCAATATAGGGGTGATGGGGTTTGTCGCGCTCGGCGGTGTGGCCACCGTGTTGATCAGCATGCCGCCGGTGACCGAGGCCTATGCCGCTGGAGGCACCCAAGTGGTTGCCGGCGTTTTGCTGGGCGCCGCCACAGTGGTTGCCGCAGTGCTCGCCTGGTCGCGCCTGCCCAAAGGGCGCCTGCGCGGCGCCGCGGTGGTCGCGATCCTGGGCGTGGGCTTTTTCGTGTATCGCGCAGTGTTCGACCCGGCTGTGGAGGCAATCGAGGACGTAAACCCCGCTAGCACCGGGTATCTTGGCGGTCTTGGCCTGCCGGTGCTGATCGCTTGGCCCATTGGCGGGCTATTGGCCGCGGGCGCAGCTTGGGTGATTGGCAAAACCGCACTGGGGCTACGCTCGGATTATCTGGCCATTGCCACGCTGGGCATCGCCGAGATCATCGTCGCCGTTGTCAAAAACGAAGAATGGCTGGTCCGGGGCGTCAAAAACGTCAACGGCATCCCACGGCCCGTGCCACAAGAGATCGATCTGCAAAACTCCGAGCGGTTTGTCGAAAACGCTGCCGGGTTCGGGCTCGATCCTGTCCTGGCCTCCACGCTGTGGGTTAAGGTCAATTACTCAATCCTGCTGATCGTGGTGCTGCTGGTTCTGCTGTGGCTTAGCCAAAAGGCGCTCAACTCGCCCTGGGGGCGGATGATGCGGGCGATCCGCGATAATGAGGTGGCGGCGGAGGCCATGGGCAAGGACGTGACCAAGCGGCACCTGCAGATCTTTATCATAGGCTCTGCGATCTGCGGCCTGGCAGGCGCGATGCTGATCACGATGGACGGGCTGCATAACCCAACCGCGTACCAGCCGCTGCGCTACACCTTCTTGGTCTGGGTCATGGTGATCGTCGGCGGCTCGGGCAACAATTATGGCGCGGTGCTAGGCGGGCTGTTGATTTGGTTTTTGTGGAACGATGTCGAGGCGCGCGGGCCGCAGATCATGAGCATCATCACCTCGGGTATGCCAGAGGGATCATGGCTCAAACAGCATCTGATCGACGGCGCCGCCCATATGCGGCTGTTCACGATGGGCCTCATCCTGGTGCTGGTGCTGCGCTTTAGTCCGCGCGGGTTGATCCCCGAACGGTAGCCACGCGGCCCCGGCGGAGCGTGGCGTTGCCGGGCCCGTTTCGCCGATCAATCAAGATACTGGCCGCGTCTGTAGCGCCAGCGCGTGTGCATCCAGCGCGCGTAGATAGCGTAGAAGAACGCCGCCCCGCACGCCACCAGCACCAAGGTCAGCCCGGTTTGGCCGAACACTTCGCCAACCGAGGGCGCCCGCAGCCAGTGCCACGCCGCAGCGGTCATCGCCCAGCTCACAAAGCTCAGCGCAAAAACCACCCCGGTGGCGCGCCGGTCGGCCAGCAAGATCGCCGCGAGCAGCCCGCTCCACACGGCAATTGCCCAGAGGATCGCCTGCCATTGCGGCATCTGGCCATAAAACGCGGCCTCGTTTTCGGTAAAATTGCGGATGAACACGTCGACCGAGAATGTGTGGCCCAGATAGTGCCCAACCAACAGCAGGTTCCAAAGCACCGCGATTGCTGAAAGTGGAAGATGATGCCACGCGCGCGCCATTGCTGCCCCCGGATACGTTCTGCGATGGCGCTAAAGTGACCCGTGGCGCGCTGGCTGTCCAGGCCAGGCAGGTGCCAAAACGGTGGCAGGCCCGCTATGGGGTCGACATAGCAGGCCTGCCAGGCTGTCCGGCGTTGTGGCGCCCCCACGCCAGCCAGCGCTGTTTAGAGCGCGCTGAGGATCCCCGACACCTCATTTGCGCGCTCTGACTTGATCGCTCCCCAAAGCGATCACCCCCTGTAGCTGCCCGGCTAGAGCTGGATCGAGCCGGCCTTATCGGCGGTCGGACAACTGGGTGCAGAGAGAGATGCGCCAGTCCCGTCGGAAATCGCCAATTCAGGGAAAAGAGTAAAAAGGTCCGCGCTTGGCGGTGCTGAAATGCTGGCCTGCGTGGTGTCGCGTGCAGGTGCTTTGCGCTGCGGCACGCACTCGCACCACACACCATGCGCACGCAACGCCGCAGGCCGGTCAAATGAGATATCGATGTAGCGGGTTTCGCGGTCAGTGGTCACGTATTCGATGCTGTCGCCGTTGACCAAATGCTTGGCGAGGCACGTCACCTCTGGCCCTTCAAAAAACAGGACCGATTGATCGCGCACCACGACAACGCGGTGGTTCGGGCTGACGATCAGGTCAACCGCGGGCGCGTTATTGCCCAGACTGCCCGCGCGGATAAGAACAGATTGCCCGCGTATGGCCGCTGTCACGGTGACCGCTCGGACGGTTTGAATACCGGTATCGCGGGTGACGACCCGGTCGCCTTCTTTGAGCGCCTCGACTGGTACCGCGCCGCGCTCGGTTTCCACCAAGGTGCCCAGCGTAAAACCAGGCGCCACAGGCGATGCAGCCGCGCGCAAGACTCGGCGCGCCGCCTGCATCAGCCCGCCGCGCGCACGCTGTTCCGCCCCCGGAAATGCGACCACTTCACTCATTACCAACTCACTCACACACCCGGGAAACGCCCCGGCATCGATATCGCCCCAACCGCACGGCTACCCTAGCCGCAGGTTGCCGGCGGCGACTATGGCAAATGTGGTCGGATTGTGCCGAAACGTCCCTTCTTTCGGCCAGTGCACTGCTTTCTCCGCCATAATTCGGGCCAGAATGACGGGCAATTGTTGCTTAAGCCTGAACAAACACCGCAGCCTTACCTGCAATTCCGGGGAAAACGTCTGCAATTGTTTCCAAATCACCTAAAGCGAGCAAAAGCAGCGCCCCCGCTAAACCATAACGCTGCCTCAATGCTGCCTTTTTCCGCCTCCACCGCCCAATACCTGCCCAATTTCAGGGATTGTCGCCTGAGCGCAGCCGAATCAACGAATAAGCACAGCGCGAAAGTCGTTCACATTCGTGCCAGTGGGTCCGGGCGTGAACAAGGCGCCGATGCTTTCGAACGCGCTCCAGGCATCGTGGCGTGCCAGAAACGCCGCTGGGTCAAGGCCCGCCTCACGCATCCGCGCCGCGCTGGTGCCATCGGCGAAGGCGCCTGCGTTATCTTCCGACCCGTCGATGCCGTCAGTGTCAGCTGCCAACATGGTCACGCCCTCGACCCCATCGAGCGCTAGGGCCATCGATAGCAGGCATTCGGTATTGCGACCGCCGCGGCCGCCGCTTGCACTGCCGAGGGTCACGGTGGTTTCGCCGCCCGAGAGCAGCACGACTGGCGGCGCGAAGGGCCGCGCTTTAAGCCGCACCTCCCGCGCAATCGCGGCCAATACCTGCCCCACATCGCGCGCCTCGCCCTCAATCGCATCGGAGAGGATCATTGCGGGCACGCCGAACCCTGCCGCCACTGCTGCCGCCGCTTCAAGCGATTGCGCCGCGGAGGCAATGACCTGCACTTTATCGCGCGCAAAGCCCGGATCGCTCGGGTGTGGCGCATCTTCAGGCGCGGACGCCAGATACGCGGCGATCTTTGGGGGCAGGTCGATATTGTAAGCGTCGATATAGCTTAAGGCTGTCGCGCGGTTGGCGGCGGAAGCGATGGTCGGGCCCGAAGCCACCTGCCCCGGATCGTCACCCGGCACGTCAGAGACAACGAGTGTTACCACCTGCGCCGGATGCGCCAGCGCCGCTAACCGCCCCGCCTTGATCCGGCTAACCTGGCCGCGGATCGCGTTCATCACCGAGATCGGCGCCCCCGATGCCAACAGCGCCTGGTTCAGTGCTGCCTCATCCGCGAGGGTCAGGCCTTCCGGCGGCGCGGGCAGAAGCGCCGACCCGCCACCGCAGATCAGCGCCACCACCAGATCATCAGCGCTCAAATCCTGCACCAGGCCCATCAGCTGCGCCGCCGCCTCGGCCCCCGCTTGATCCGGCACCGGGTGCGCCGCTTCCACGACCGGTAGGGTTGGACAAGGCGTCCCATAGCCGTACCGGGTGACGATGAGGCCCGACACCGGCGCCTGCCACAATCCCTCAAACGCAGCCGCCATCTGCGCAGCGCCCTTGCCTGCACCGATCACGATGGTGCGGCCTTTGGGCTTGGGCGGCAGATGCGCAGCGAGGGCGCGCTCCGGGTCGGCGGCGGCGACCGCGGCATTGAACAGGTCTGTCAGCAGGCTCGTGTCATCTTGAAAGCTCATAGGCTCTTTTCAACATTCCCGCGCATCAAGGTCACGCGCAAATGCCGCCCTATCGACTTGACCGGCATTTTCCCCGACAGTGTCGCGCATCAAAACAGGAGCGAATGATGGCTGCCACTCCCTCGGTTTGCAATTTTGACTGGTCTGCGCCGGACTTTACGCTGCCCAGCACCGATGGGCGCGAAGTGGCGCTCGGCGATATTCGTGGCGAGGCGGGCACCCTGGTGATGTTCATCTGCAATCACTGCCCCTACGTGCTGGCGGTGCTTGACCGGATCATCCGCGATGCGCGCGATCTGAGCGCGATGGGCGTGGGCGTGGCTGCGATTAACGCCAATGATGCGACGCGCTACCCCGCTGATAGTTTTGCGCAGATGCAGGTCATGGCGAAAGAGCATGCCTATCCGTTTCCCTATTTGCATGACGAGAGCCAGGCAGTAGCGCGGGCCTATGACGCAGCCTGCACGCCCGACTTTTTCGGGTTCAACGGCGATCTCAAATTGCAATATCGCGGTAGGCTCGATGCGTCGCGCGCCCAGGCAGGGCCGCCAGATCTGCGCCGCGATCTCTATGAAGCGATGCGCTTGGTCGCGCAGACAGGGCGCGGCCCTGAGGACCAGATCGCCTCTGTGGGGTGCTCGATTAAGTGGAAACAGTAAAGGCCGCCCGGGTGGGGCGGCCTTGAGCGTCGGGGGCGGGTGTCTGCGTTAACCGCCTAAGCAAGCTTAGTTGGCGTTCTGGATGATCGAACGGACCACCTGGCGCTTTTCGCTTTCCGAGCCCGAGCCGTGGACAGCGGCGTTCAGCGCGTTGATGGTGGCGCGGTCGAGACCGGACGTGTCGACGCCGTAGCCTTCAAGAACGAACGTGCCGGCGTTGGCGCTGGAGGCGGTGCCGAGGGACAGAGCAACGGCGGTGACTGCGAAGATCTTTTTCATGGTGTGGGTCCTTTCCATGGGGATGTGTGAGTTGTGTTGGTGAGGGATTTGTTGGCGTTCTGGATGATCGAGCGGACCACCTGGCGCTTTTCGCTTTCCGAGCCGGAACCGTGGACTGCCGCGTTCAGCGCGTTGATGGTGGCGCGATCCAGGCCGGACGTGTCGACGCCGTAGCCTTCAAGAACGAACGTGCCGGTGTTGGCGCTGGCGGCGGTGCCGAGGGACAGAGCGACGGCGGTAACTGCGAAGATCTTTTTCATGGTGTGGGTCCTTTCCGAGAGGGTGTGTGTGGGATGGGTGTTGGTGAGGGATTAGTTGGCGTTCTGGATGATCGAGCGGACCACCTGGCGCTTTTCGCTTTCCGAGCCCGAGCCGTGGACGGCGGCGTTCAGAGCATTGATGGTGGCGCGGTCCAGACCGGACGTGTCGACGCCGTAGCCTTCAAGAACGAACGTGCCGGTGTTGGCGCTCGCGGCGGTGCCGAGGGACAGGGCAACTGCGGTGACTGCGAAGATCTTTTTCATGGTGTGGGTCCTTTCCGAGAGGGTGTGTCGTGTCTGTGCGTTTGTGATCAGACAACCCGGCAGATGGGCGTTGCGTTCCCGATGCCTAGATCACAAAGACGCTCACACCGGCTCACGAAAAGCTGTGCTTGAAGCGAGGGAACCCGATATACAGAAGATGCTAGAGCATTGTTATTAAGTGATATTACCTATGTCGCAGCGGGTCGCATCGCTGTGACAAAAGGGTAAAAATCAGCCCGAAACAGAGCGGCCCACAACATTGTGCGCTCACGCACGGGTGAGA
>JBCDGW010000113.1:0-10363 GCA_038750765.1 Pseudomonadota bacterium
CACTAATCCGACGCGCCTCACTGACGGCATTGAACGGGGCTGCGCCAATGCGATGCTTGTGAAAGTGAACCAAATCGGCACCCTGTCAGAGACGCTTAAGGCCGTCGATATCGCCCACCGGGCGCACTACACCAATGTCATGTCGCACCGTTCTGGCGAGACCGAGGACGCCACCATCGCCGATCTGGCGGTGGCCACCAATTGCGGTCAGATCAAAACCGGCTCGCTGGCCCGGTCAGACCGGCTGGCCAAGTACAACCAGTTGATCCGGATCGAAGAAATGCTCGATGAAACGGCGGAATATGCAGGCCATTCGATCCTGAAAAGCTGATGGATGCAGCCGGGTTCGCCGCGCATGTGGGCCCGGTTCTGATCCACCGAACCCGCGCTGAAAACCGCGCTGCCATCGCCGCTTTGGGGCTGATGCCCGCGGCCCAATTGGCGCATAGAGCGGGCGTGGCGCCGGAGGCCCTCGTTCTTCGCCCTGAGCGGATGCGCTTACAAATCGGGGCCCATCGCGCACTTCTAACCCATCAACGGCCGTTGCTTGCGGGGCGCGGCGATTTCCTCGACGCGCACACCCCCAAAAGCTGGGCCTTGCAGCTTGACCGGCGGCTGTTTTTCTGGCCGACCCGCCGAGGCGCCGCCTTTGGCGCCAGTTTAGACGGGGCTGTTGTGACACTCCCCCTTGATGCGCGGCGCTTCTTTGCGGCGTTTGCCCCCGACATTGACCTCTCGCCGATCAATTCCGGCAATGCCACGCGGCGCCCGGCGCGGCGCGGCGATTGGCTCTATGTGCCGGTCTCGGCCGGGTGGGACGCCTTCGCCGAAAACCGCCGCGCGCGCGGTCTGGTTGCCAGCCGCGACCGGATCGGGGAAGTCTCGATCCGCCGGGCGATCCCGCCAGACCTGCTGCGCCACCTATTGACGGAGGACATGTTATGACTGCCGATGAGATCATCGCGCATCTGGGCCTTGCGCCCCATCCTGAGGGCGGGTGGTACCGTCAGACCTGGGCAGCACCTACCGCGCACGGCGCCAGGCCAGCAGGCACCGCGATTTACTTTCTGCTCAAAGCGGGCATGCGCAGCCATTGGCACCGGGTGGATGCGGGCGAGATCTGGCATTTTTATGCGGGCGCGCCGCTGACCCTGTGGATCGCCGAGCACGATCACGGCCCCGCGCAAACGCATGTGCTGGGCCCTGATCTTGCCGCTGGACAGGCGCCGGAAGTGATTGTGCCTGAGGGGCATTGGCAATCGGCAGCAACCAACGGCGACTGGACGCTGGTAGGCTGTACCGTCAGCCCCGGGTTTCAATTCGAAGGCTTCACCCTGGCGCCGCCCGATTTCGACATCCCCGCTGGTTGATCCCGCGGATTAACAACATCCAGCGCGTCAGCAAGCCAGGTCAGAAGCTTAGTGACGCCCGGATGGCCGTGGCGGGCGCGCCCGCGAAACACCGAAATCTCATCAGGGCGCGCGAGCATCTCCACACAGGGGCGGATGAGTTTGCCCTCATCGATCATCGCTTGCGTGGTGCGCTGCCAGCCGAGCGCCACACCCTGCCCCGCCACCGCCGCCTGCAACGCGAGGGGATAGCTGTCAAACGCCACTTTCGGCCCGGTGCGGAGCCGCGGCGCGCCGATTGCGTCAAACCAGCCGGGCCAATCGATCCAATCCTGCGGCGTCACCCGATGCTCGAGGAGCGGCCATCGCGTCAGTTCAGCGGGCGCCACGCTCCCCGCGCCTTCGGCCACAAGATCCGGCGCGCAGACCGGAAACACCGCATCCGCCGCGGTAAAGGCCAGGCGGGCATTGCCAGCGGCGCGCCCGGTGGTCTGGATCGCCACATCAAAGGGTGTCTCCGTCTCGGTCAGCGGCGACAGCGCGCTGACAATCCGCAACTCGACCTCTGGATGACGGGCGTGAAAGTCGGGCAAGCGCGGCATCAGCCAATAAAACGCCTCGCAAAGCTGGCAATGGAGCACCACCTCCCGCGGCCCGATATCGCCGCGCAGCGCGGTCATCTCGTCGGTTATTGCCGCCAGCGCATCGCCCACGACCCGCGCTAAGCGGCGCCCCGGCTCGGTTAGAAACACCGCGCGGTTGCGCCGCTCAAAGAGCCGCGTCCCGAGGGCTGCCTCCAACAGCGCCACCTGTTTGCTGATCGCGGTCTGGGTCATGCCCAATTCCTGCGCGGCGCGCGAAAAGCTTTCATGGCGAGCGGCGGCCTCAAACGGGCGCAGGCGCGATAACGGCGGCAGAGATCGGGGTGGGCTTTGCATAACTTCAAGTCATGCATATTCCCCGAAAGCGCATTTTTATCAAGCCCGCATCCGCTGCATCCTCCGCGCAAACAGTATGGGAAAAAGCGATGCCACCGGCGCGACTTGGGCTGATCTATTGCGGTTGCTTCGTCACGATTGAGGCGTTTCAAGCCGTGTTTTTAGGCGGCGTCTTCCAGTCGGTCAGCGCATTTATGATCGGCGCCTGGGTGTTCGGGCTGTCGACCGCGGCCTGCACCGCCGCTGTCGTCATCACCCGTCCCCAGCAAATCCGCGCCGTGCTCACATCCTGGCGGCTTGTCGCCGCGCTCAACGGGCTGACAGCGTTGACTTGGACGGCGTATTTTGCGGCGCTGACACTGGTTGAACCCGCTGTTGTGTTCACGCTTTTTTCTGGGGCGCTGCCTTTGGCCACAAGGTTAGCGGGCGCGGCGGGGATGCCAGAAGCGCATGAGTCGCCAAGCCGCGGCGCCAAGGCGGGCTACGGGCTGATCCTCCTGGCGATGGCCGCTCTGTGCGCCACCAGCGCCGCAGGCTTCGCCGGTTTCACCCGCGGCAGCGCCTGGATCGCCTTGGCAGGCGCTGCGTTGGCGATAACGTCGGGCGCGTGCACCGCGTTTGTGATCCTTTACTCAGCGCGGCTGAACCGGCGCGGGATTGGCCCGATGGCGCAATTTGGGCTGCGCTACTGGGTCTATACGCTCCTCGCTATCGGCGTGGTCTATTCCGGTCTGGACCCTGCGCCCGCGCCGCAAGCCGGGGCGTTGGCTTGGGTTGTGGCGCTCGGGCTGATCACCATCGCCTTCCCGCTCTACCTCGTGCAAAAGGCGGTGCCGTTGGTGCCCGCCCCGACCATCGCGGCCATCACCGCTTTGGGGCCGGTGTTGGTGTTTGCGATGCAGGCTTTTGACGGGCGCATCAGCTTTTCTGCCGCGACGCTGGCCGGGCTGATCCTCTATAGCAGCGGCGCGGTGCTGTTGGCGGGTGCGATCTCGCGCACATCGTACCGACCGGCATCTCAGAGATAGCGGTCGGATGCCTCCGGCGGAGGTATTTTTGGAAAAGAAGAAGCCATGACGCGGCGCTTTAGGGGCTAGAGCGCGCGGGTGGCGGCGGGTCGCGCCGCAGTAATCCGTGGAGTAATCCGTGGAGTAATCCGTGGGCGGCGGCGGGTCGCGCCGCCCGGGTCTCACAGGTTTCGCGCGGACAGGCTCAATCGCGGTTTTTATAGATGTCGATCAGCTTGCCCAGCATCTCCAGCGCATCGGCGCGCGAGCGTTGGAACGAGTTGCGCCCGATGATTGAGCCATTACCGCCGCCATCGCGGATCGCGCGGGCATCGTCATAGACCGCGTCTGCCCCCTTCGAGGCCCCGCCCGAGAACACGATGATGCGGCGGCCATTGAGCGAAGCTTTGACGCAATCATTGACCCGCGCGGCCTGGGTCGAGATATCGATTTTCTCGCCCTCATAGACCTTTTTGGCCTCCGCCAGTTCGAGGTGATCGGTTGACAGTTTCACCTTGATGATATGGGCCCCGAGAAGCGCGGCCATATGGGCGGCATAGGCGGTGATATCAATCGCGGTTTCGCCCTCTTTCGAGATTGCCTCGCCGCGCGGATATGACCAGATCACCGTCGCCACACCTTTCGCCGCCGCCTCGCGGCGCATCTCGACAATCTCTTCCATCATGTCGAGTTGGGCGTCTGAGCCAGGATAGATGGTAAAGCCGATCGCGGCGCAGCCCAGCCGCAGCGCATCGTCCACCGATGACGTTACCGCCTGGTTTTTTCCTGCGGTTGAGGCCATCAGCGAATTAGCGGAATTTACTTTGAGGATCGTTGGAATTTGCCCGGCAAAGGTATCGGCGCCCGCCTCAAGCGGGCCGAGTGGCGCCGCATAGGCCGACAGGCCCGCATCAATCGCCAATTGGTAATGGTAGTGCGGGTCGTAAGAAGGCGGGTTGGGCGCAAACGACCGTGCGGGACCGTGCTCAAAGCCCTGATCCACCGGCAGGATGATCATCTTACCCGAGCCGCCCAATTTGCCATGCATCAGCATCTGGCACAGCTTGGCCTTCACACCGGGCGTCTCACCTTCGTAATTGACAAGGATTTTCTTGACCGTTCCTGTTGCCTTCATGGTCTGGGCTCCTTCGGAGGTTAAATCGCTTTCGCGCGGGTCATACGCAAAGCGCCGGGCGAGGCCAATTGGAATTGGGCCCTCCGGCGCCTAGGCATGGCTGTTTTGCTCACAATCGCGCGGTTGCGCAGGTTTTGTCGCGCTTGCGGCGCGCCCGTGCAAAGAACGCGGGCACGCCCATGCAGGTAGAAGCTAAGGGCGCGGCGTTACTCGGCGTAGCGGGCCGGGAGGTTTTGGCCGATCCAAACCTCCATCGCCAGGCTCGAATACTCGGCTTCCACCTCAGCCCAGGCAGTTGCCGCCTCGCCGCCTTCGAGCCGCACCATATCGTCGATCTCTTGCAGGATATCCGCGGCCTCGGGATCGCCCGCTGCCTTGGCCAGCATCGCCCACATCGCCGCGATCCCGTAGCTGCGCGCCAGCCCGTTGCCCGAAAGCCGCATCGAGGCCTGTTCGCGGATGCCGCTGATCGTGCGCAGCGCCGAGCCCGGATGGCTGTCAGCGCCCGAAAGCTGATCTTGGAGCCGCAGCACGGTGGCGAAATCGAGCGAACGCTCCAGCGTATCGAGGAGCGCCGTGGCACCCGCAGCGCCTGCCTTGCCCGCCCGCAGCGCCCAGGTGTAGGCGGTGTTGCGATCAGTGGTGGCGAGACTATGGGCGATCAGGAGTGCGGCATCAGCATTGCCAGCCTCGGCCAGCGGCATCAGCATCTCAGCCCCCGCCGACACGTTGCGCGGCGCGCCGATACCGGTGATCAGCGCCTCGCCAACGCGGAAACGATCTTCTTCGCTGAGGCCTTCGGCATCAGTCCCCATCGCCCGGCGCAACAGATCTGCTGCTAGTGCCTCGCTCACCCGCGCCGGGGCCAGCGATATTTTGGGCTGAAGGGTGACGAAAAGTTCCGCCGGATCGTCCTCAATCGCAAACACGTCGATATAGGTGTCGCCGTCGATGCCGGTCTCCAGCACCAATTGCTCTGGGCTTTCGAGGAATTGCGGCCATGCCTCGCGCAGGCTGTCGATGAAGGCTTCTTGCTCGGGGATCAGCGCTGCCGCGTCGGGATCGCCCTCGCGCACCATATCCATCAAGACCTCGCGCAGCCCGCCCTCAATCGCGGCGAACCCGTCAGGATCGCTGATGAAGGGCGGGAGCTCACCGCTGACCGCCTCCCAGATGCCGTTATTTTCGACCGCAAGCGTGGCGCGGCGCAGAAACCAAACCGGCTCGGGCCGGTCTATTCCGGAGCGGCCATCGAACCAGAAGTAACTGAAATCGGCCATCAAATCGATCGTCGCCACATCGTCGATATCACCATAGGCGCGGATCATCGCGTCAGATTTCGGCCAGCCATAATCGATATCGAGCGTCAGCCGCGGCACTGAAATCTCGGTCAGCCCAGCAATCGCCAGACCCTCCTGCGCCTCGTCAGGCAGGCAGCTGGGCGTCATCGTCATGCCATTGATCTGCGCCTTCGCCTCGATCCGCTCCACCGTGTCGATGGGCGTCGTCAAGAACGTCACCCGGTCGATGTCGATCTCGCATTCCAGGTTGAAATCCCAATCGAAAAACGGCCAGGCCTTGACCCCGGTCATGGTTATTCGCGAGCGGCGCACATCGACCGAGAGATCCTCGTAGGTGAGGTCCATCTGGGTGCGCAGCATGGCGATGCTAAACTGCGCATAGGTCTGCAAGAACCGGTCGAGGGACAAAAGATCCCACAAGCTGGCCCGGTCCTGCGCCGCGCTGGCCATCGGAAGCGACGCCACGAGGGCAGCGGTGGTCAAAAGTCGGCGCATTTGAAATCCTTTCTCACAGTCGCACTTTATTGGATTGGACGGTGTTGGCGCGGCAAAATCAACCCTGCACCCGCGCGCATGGCTCAGCCTGCAGCGGACGCTTCCAGCGCAGCGACACCGGGTAGCGTTTTGCCTTCCATCCATTCAAGAAAGGCGCCCCCCGCGGTGGAGACATAGCTAAATGCCTGCGCCACACCCGCTTGGTTGAGCGCGGCCACGGTATCGCCGCCGCCAGCTACTGAAATCAACGTCTCGCCTTCGGTTAGGGTTGCGGCGTGCTGTGCCGCGGCCCGGGTCGCCGCGTCGAACGGCGTAATCTCAAAGGCGCCGAGCGGGCCGTTCCAAATCAGGGTTTGCGCCGCATCCATCGCCGCTTTGATGGCGGTGACGCTCTCAGGTCCGGCATCGAGGATCATCGCATCGGGCGGGCAGGCATCAGCGGCCACGACATCGCTCGCGGCGCCAGCCTCAAACGCGCGCGCCACCACCACGTCACTGGGCAAAAGGATGGTGCAGCCGCCCTCTTCCGCGGCGGCGAGGATCTCGGCGGCTGTGTCGGTCATCTCGTGTTCGGCCAGCGACGTGCCCACCTCAATACCTTGGGCAGCCAGAAACGTGTTAGCCATACCACCGCCGATCACCAACGTATCGACGCGCGCCACCAGATTGCCGAGCAAGTCGAGCTTGGTGGAGACTTTAGCGCCGCCCACCACCGCCATCAGCGGTCGCGCCGGGTTGCCCAGAGCCTGGTCAAGCGCGGCCAGTTCCGATTGCATCAGGCGTCCGGCACAGGCAGGCAGCAGGCGCGCGATACCCTCGGTAGAAGCATGGGCGCGGTGCGCCGCCGAGAAGGCATCATTGCAGTAGATTTGCCCCAGCGCGGCCAGCGACGCCGCAAAGACCGGGTCATTGCTTTCCTCGCCGGGGTTGAAGCGGGTATTCTCAAGCAGCACCACATCGCCGGGCGCCATCGCTGCAACCGCCTGTTTCGCGGGGCCGCCGATGCATTTCTCAGCGAAGGTGACGCTTTGGCCAAGCGCTTCCTCGAGTGCGGGCAACACCACCCGAAGCGACATCTCTGGTACCACCGCCCCTTTCGGCCGCCCGAAATGCGCCATCAGCACTGGTTTGCCGCCGGCTTCCTGGATCGCCTTCACTGTGGGCACGATACGTTCGATCCGCGTTGCGTCGGTCACGATACCGCCGTCGACAGGGACGTTGATATCCACGCGCGTGAGAACGACCTTCCCCTCTAGCGGCATGTCGTCCAGCGATTTCCAGGCCATACTTGTCGCTCCGCGCGGTTGGGTTGACCTCTTTGATGTGCATGCCTCCCGGCTGAACACAAGCAGTATATCGGCGGCGGGATCATGCCGTCTTTAAGCCGCGCACCTGCCCGCGTTATCGGCTTTTCCTATCAAGCCCCTTAGCATAGGGTCGCCGCCAACATTCAGGCGAGGAAACTGATGGCCTATAAAGACCCCGAAAACACCATCCTGATCACGCTCACCGGCGGCGTGGTGGCGATTGAGCTGCTGCCCGATATCGCGCCGCAACACTGCGAGCGGATCAAAGAGCTGGCCCGCGAGGGGGCCTATGATAACGTGATCTTCCACCGCGTGATTGACGATTTCATGGCCCAGACCGGCGATGTGGAGAACGGCAATACCGAAACCGGCTTCGATCTGCGCCGCGCGGGCACCGGTGGATCGGCCAAGCCCGACCTGCCTGCTGAGTTCTCGGGCATTCCCCATGACCGGGGCACGCTGGGCGCGGCGCGCTCGCAGAACCCGAACTCAGCCAATTCGCAGTTCTTCATCAATTTCAAAGACAACCACTTCCTCAACCGGCAATACACGGTCTATGGCCGGGTGATCGAGGGCATGGAGCATGTGGATGCAATCACGCGGGGCGAGCCGCCCGCCAACCCGGACAAGATGATCAAGATGGTGGTGGCTGCCGATGCGTAAGCTTGGACTCTTGGCGGCCTGTCTGTTGGCGACACCTGCGTCGGCCACCGGCCTCAAGATCACCTTGGACGGCATCGCGCAGGGCGTCATCGAGGTTGATCTATTCGAAGATGTAGCCCCGCAAGCCGTGGCGCAGATCACCGCGCTGGCGGAGGCGGGCTTTTACGATGGCGTGGTGTTTCACCGGGTGATCGAGGGCTTCATGGCGCAAACTGGCGACGGCGAGTTCGGCAATATCGCTGATCTGGATTTGCGCCAGGCAGGCACCGGCGACAGCGACCGGCCGAACCTGGAGGCGGAGTTTTCCGAGACCGCGTTTGAGCGCGGCGTGATCGGGATGGCGCGGCTGGGTGACCCGGCCTGCTTCCGGGTGCGCAATTGCATCGAGCGGCCCGAATACCTGAATTCGGCGAACGCGCAGTTCTTCATTATGTTCGCCGCCGCCCCCCATCTCAACGGCGCTTATACCGCCATCGGTGAGGTGACCTCGGGGATGGAGGTGGTCGACGCAATTAAAATTGGGCGTGGCCAGAACGGCGCGGTGATCAGCGACCCGGACGTGATGACCAGCGTCGAGGTGACCGAGTAACACGCGTTGCTTGGCGTGGCAGCGCGCGGTTTTAGACAAAATCGTTGATCGAAATCGGGGCCAAGCCTAGGCTACCGGTGGGTGGAGGCGCGTCCTCCGCCCGCATATCGGTAATTGGAGGTTTCGATCCATGACCATGATTTCTCTCAAATCCATAGCCTTATCCGCCGCTTTTGCCTTTTCCACAGCCAGTGTCAGCGCCGCGCCCTTCAATGTCTTTGACGGTGTCACGTTGCTCGGCACGTTTGAGGCCGACCCCCTTGGCGGGCCTGTGACATCGGGCCTGTTCACCGTGGGCGGTATTATCTTCGACACCATCGACCCGGCGGACGTGCCGGAATATCGCCCTGCCTTCAATGACTTGACCGGCCCGGGCGCGACGATCTTCGCAAATTTCTACAATTCCACCGCGATGGGCGGCTGCGCTGTGCTGGATTGCGTGCTGTTTTTTGAGAAGATCAATCCGGGCCCGCCTGACAGCTTCGTCTACGGGGCGATCAACAATACCTCGTTCGACAACATCGCAGGCGGCGACTACACGATCCAGCCGGTCCCGCTCCCGGCGAGTGCCGCGCTTTTGCTCTCGGGGTTGGGGTTGCTGGTGCTGAGGCGCCGCCGCCGCGCCTAGATCGCACCGAGCGCGCAATGAGCAGTTGTTTCAGGGCGCCCGCGCCATCGTGAGCGCTTTTGTCTTGCGAGCCTGCCTTTGCCGCCGCATCTGGGGGCAAAGGAGGATCTATCCATGCGTATCCCTGCCCTCGCCGCGGCCGCGCTGTCCTGCGCCCTGATCGCCGCACCGCTCAGCGCTGACCCCCAGTTTTGGAAAAATGAGTGGCCGCGCACTGATTTCTCGATCACCTCGGTGGAAAGCTGGGTCGAGATCCTGTCGGGCGGGCCACCCAAAGATGGCATCCCCGCTTTATCGGACCCGTCCTTTATCGCTGCTGGCGACGAGACCCGGATCGGTGAGCGCGAGCCGGTGATCACGGTTGAAATTGAGGGCGCCACGCCCCGTGCCTACCCCATCCGCTATCTCACCTGGCATGAGATTGTGAACGATACGGTGGCGGGTATTCCGGTGGCGGTGACGTTCTGCCCGCTCTGCAATTCCGGGATGACCTTTGATCGCCGGGTGGATGGCGCGCTGCGTACCTTTGGCGTCTCGGGCAAGCTGCGCAATTCCGACATGATCATGTATGACCGCGAGACCGAAAGCTGGTGGCAACAA
Source organism: Pseudomonadota bacterium (assembly GCA_038750765.1). Classification (GTDB taxonomy): domain Bacteria; phylum Pseudomonadota; class Alphaproteobacteria; order Rhodobacterales; family Rhodobacteraceae; genus Psychromarinibacter. Next base: position 10,013 of record JBCDGW010000113.1, read on the forward strand.
GCGGTGGGCCGCGGCATTGTCGGCGTGCATACGGGGGACGAATTGATCCAGCTGCCCACCTGGATGGAAAGCTGGGCTGAGTTCAAAGCCCGCAATCCCGACGGTCTGGTGATGGATGAACCGGATTATCGGCGCAATTACGGCCGCAATCCGTATGTCAGCTATGACAGCGCGACGCGCCCCTTTCTGTACAACGGTGAGATGCCGCCCCACGGGATACCGCCGCTGGTGCGGGTGGTGCGCGTGGGTGATCGCGCCTGGCCGGTGTCGCGGCTAACGGAAGGCGGCAGCGTGACCGAGGCGGGGCTCACTCTGTCGTGGAACGCGGGCCAAGCCTCGGCGCTCGACACC
>JBCDGW010000114.1:0-10361 GCA_038750765.1 Pseudomonadota bacterium
AAAGCGCGGTCGCGAGCAGTAGTCTTGAAGCGGTCATGTCGTCCCCTTTCTAAGAAATGGTGACGGCACTAGTTGGGGATTTGGGTAACACCACCGCTAAAGAAGTATGAAGAAACTGTAACGGCCGCTGTTTGACCGCCCCCGCGTGCCCGCCGCATCGCGCCTGTACCGACTTGGGGCCCAGAAGCCGCGCCAGGGTCGGTGGCTCAGTCGGCGCAGCCCGCTAGGGGGTCGCGGGATAGCGCCAGAACCGGGCCGCCGGGTCACTGCCCATAGCCCGTATCTCTCGGCACGGGCCGAGCAACAGAGCCCCGCAGCCCCTTCCCGCTACCGAAAACTAGGCGAAAAGCCCGCGCAGATGGTCATTCAGAAAGACGCCGTCGGGGTCGAACTGTTCCCGCACTGCGCGGAAGTCATCAAATCGGGGAAACCGCTCTGCCAACCGCTCAGCGGTCATGAAATGAAGTTTGCCCCAGTGAGGCCGCCCGTTCAGCCCGTAGAGATGTTCGTCGCAGGCCCGCAGATACGGCCAGTAATCCGTGCCAGGGGCGCCGGAAACGGAAATCACCATGTTATCGCGCTGATAATTTGGGCTCATCCACGCCTCTTCAGAGCGCACGAACCGCACCTCCATCGGGAACACGCTGTCAGGCAGCAGCGACAACATCAGCGCGCGATGGGCCTCAAACGCCTCGATCCCTTCGTCGGCGGGAATGAAGTATTCAAGCTCGTGAAAGTTGGGCTCAAAAACGTGGGGGTAGATCTTGTACGCCTCGTCGATGCGCTTGCCCACGTCGCTGCCGCCTGACCCCGCGGGCGCGTCGGTCTCGCTGTAGAGCTTGACATAACAACTGTCCGCCGGAGCCTCGGGAAACCCGTAGAGCACTGATGAGCCATCCGTCGGCATCCAGAAAAATGAGAAATGGCGGTAGGTGGCCAGGTAGTCATCCCAACGCTCACGCAGGGCGTCCACATGCATGATCTCGATATCTTCTTTCAGCCGATAGGCCTTGGCGCAGGACAGGGTAACCTCGGTCACAATCCCCAGCGTGCCGATCGCGCATTGCACTGCGGGAAACACCTCGGGGTCAGCCTCGCGAGAGAGCGCGCGGATGGTCCCGGTACCGTCGACGAGGCGGCATGCTGTGAGTTCGCCCGAAAAGCTGCCAAATTCCAATCCGGAGCCATGGGTAGCCGTCGAAACGGCGCCGATCAGCGTTTGCGTATTGATATCGCCCTGGTTTTTCAAGGCGAGACCCGCATCGAGCAACGGGGCGCCGATATCGCTGATGACAGTCTGGGCCTTGGCGGTGATCGTTTGCGCCTCGGGGTCAATCGACACAATGCCGCTGAGCGCCGCGGTATCCAGCAAAACCCCGTCTGTGTTGACCACTGGCGAAAAGGAATGGCCGCCGCCCGCAGTGCGGATCGAGCGCTTGGCCGCGCGTGCCTGATTGATCGCCGCAGCCACCTCCTCGTCGGTTTCCGCCGTGAGGATCGCCGCTGGCGCGCAGGATTGATTGCCAACCCAGTTCGTCCACGTCGTCTGTACGTCGTCGCGCATGAGATGCTCCTTACATAGTAACTGGCTTACATGCCGGGGGACTTCAGGAATTCTCGGAGGCACGCGATATAGGCCTCCCGTTCTTCGATAAACGCCATATGCGATGAGGCGTGAAACACGCGGAATTGCGCGCCAGGAACTTGCGCAGCAAAGGCTTGCGTGCTGGTTGGCGTCGCTTCGTCAAATGCACCGCAGGTGAGAAGGGTCGGCGCCGCGATCTTGGAGAGCCCGTCGGTGCCGTCATAACCGCTCAGCACACCCGCGCAGGTAAACTCGTTAGGCCCCCACATCGCGCCGTAACAGGTGAGGTTCATGTCTTCGAGAGAGCGGTTGAGGAAATCGGGCCAAGGCTCCGCACGACAGAGGTGGCGGCGATAGAATAGATCGACCGCGGCTTCATAGGCGGGATCGTCTGTCCGGCCCTCTGCCTCACATGCCGTCATCACGGCTTTGACCTCCGGGGGCAGTCCGTCTCGATACACCGCGTTATCCGCAATCCAGGTCTCGGTACGGATCAGCGGCGACGACAATATCAGGGCTACCAGGCCATCCGGGCGCGTCGCACCGTAAGCGGCTGCCAGGGTCCCGCCCCACGAATTGCCGAACACGGCGACCTGTTCCAGCCCGAGCGCGGCGCGAACGCTGTCGATCTCATCCAAGAACCGGCCAAAGGTCCAATTCACCGGATCGTTTGGGCGTTCAGACGCGCCCGCGTCAAGCTGGTCGTAAAAGATAACCGCGCGCTCATCGGCCAGATCAGCCAGCGGCAGCAGGTATTCGTGGTTCATCCCCGGGCCGCCATGGAGGACGAGCAGCGGCACGTCACCGCGCCCAATCGTGCCCGCAACACCGTACCAAACTGTGCCCCCCGCGACAGCGATGCGGCCTTCTGTCGTCAGCGGCATGAGGTCTGCGGGCGCGCGCGTCATCGATCATGCGCCTGCGAGCACGCGGATAAAGGCTTCGCGCTCAATTACCCCATGGGTGTAGCCCGACGCGTCGCGCACAGCGATTAAATCATCCGACTTCATCAACACGTCGGCGACGTCGGCAATCCTGTCATTGGGTCTCACTGCCACGGCGATATCATTCTCCGAGGCTTGCGAGGGCCGCATGATGGTTGCCGCCCGAACCACTTTTGCGCGGGGAACGCCGCGGGTGAAGCGCGACACATATTCTGTGGCCGGGTTGAGGATCAGGTCTTCGGGTGAGCCGATCTGTACAATGCGGCCCGCCTCCATAATCGCGATCCGATCCGCGATCTTTATCGCCTCGTCCAAATCATGGGTGATGAAAACCACCGTCTTGGCCAACTGGCTTTGCAAGCGGAGCAATTCGTCCTGCAGGTCGGAGCGTATCAACGGATCCAGCGCCGAGAACGGCTCATCGAGAAACCAGATCGCCGGGTCACTGGCGAGCGAGCGTGCGATACCGACCCGCTGTTGCTGCCCGCCTGACAACTCATCGGGGAAGTGGTCTTCGCGCCCCTTCAGCCCCACAAGCTCGACCATTTCACGGGCACGGGCTTCGCGCTCGGCCCGCGGCACACCCTGAACCTGGAGGGGAAAACCAATGTTACCCAGCACATCGCGATTGGGCAGCAAGGCGAAGTGTTGAAAAACCATCCCCATTTTCCGCCGACGGATATTGTTTAGCTCAGCGAGGCTGGCCGCCAGCAGATCTGCGCCCTCAACCCGTATCTGGCCGTTGGTCGGCTCAATCAGCCGCGACAAGCAGCGCACAATGGTCGACTTCCCAGACCCCGAAAGGCCCATAATCACAAACACTTCGCTGTTTGAGATATCAAAGGTGGCGTCACGCACAGCCGCGGTCCAACCCCGAGCCTGCAGCAAGGCGGCGTCCATCTCGGCGCCGCCTGCTTGCTCAAACTCGGCCTTGGTCGCGCCGAACACTTTCCACACGTTCCGGCAGCTGATCGACGTGGGCCGCACCTCGGTGTCTTGCGTTTGCATATTCATCAATGGGCGCGCCGTGGCGCCTGGGATCGCGCGGCAGCCGCCTTGAGAAGCGCGTCCGAGATCAGCGCAAGGCACGCAACGCACAGCCCGGCGATAATGCCCTCGCCCACCAGCGACCGGTTCAAGGCGATGAGCACCTCTTGGCCAAGGTCCTTGGTGCCCACAAGCGCGGCAATGATCAGCATCGAGAACGCCATCATGATCGTTTGGTTGATACCGATCAGCAGCGTCGGCAGTGCTGCCGGCAGTCGCACCCAGATAAGGGTTTGCCAGCGGGTCGCACCCGCAATCTCGGCAGCCTCCAACCGCGCTTGCGGCACTTGCGACATGCCGACCATCGCGTACCGCACCGCGGGCGCCATGGCGTAGAGCGTCACCGCGATGACAGCCGAGACATCGCCGATCCGAAACAGCATCACCGCGGGAAGCAGGTAGACCAGGGTGGGCAGGGTCTGCAGCGTGTCGAGCACAAAGCTTGCGGGCCCTTGTGCCTTGGGTCTGGTGGCGAGCCAAAACCCCACCGGATACCCGATCACCACCGCCAAGCTGACCGATATCGTGATCAGATAGACAGAGTTCATCGCAGGCCCCCAATAGCCGGCGACTACGATAAAGAACGCAAATCCACAGCAGAGCGCAGCCAGCCGCCAGCCCCCCAAAACGTAGGAAAGCGCGCCAATCGCCCCGATGATCAAGGTCCAAGGGGCGTCGGCCAAAAATGCCGCGAACGGGCGCATCACGTTCAAAAGCGCAAAGTTTCGAAACGCCTCGAGCGTGTCGAAGAGCTCCTTGTTGATCCACGTCACCGCCGCATTCCAAAACGCGGCCGTGGAGACTTGCCAAGCCTCGGGCCAGGTCTGCAGCGGGGCGATGAGAAGCGCGGCGAGTGTCGCCAGCACCAGCCAGCCCACGAGCAATTGCCACAGGGGCCGCTCGCCTGGCGCGCGATGCTTGCCATGGGCCGCCCGGTGGGCCGCCGCCTGCGATAGCCGGTCTAGCACAATCGCCAAAGCAACAATGCCGACGCCCGCCTCCAGACCGGCACCGATATCGAGCTTGCGCAGCGCCCGCAGCACATCGAAGCCAAGGCCGCCCGCCCCGATCATCGACGCGATGATGACCATGTTCAACGTCATCATGATCGCTTGGTTCATCCCCACGGCAAGCTTTGCCAGGGCTGCGGGCAACTGCACTTTCCACAGCAATTGCCTTGGATGGCAGCCCATCATTTTGCCGCTTTCGGTGACTTCGGCGGGGACCGACTTTAACGCCAGAACCGTGTTATGGACCATCGGCGGCAGCGCGTAGAGCACGGTGGCGAAGAGCGCCGCACTGGGCCCATAACCAAACAGCAAAAGCGTGGGCACCAAATAGGAGAAGATCGGCACCGTTTGCATCACGTTCATCACGCCGCGGGTGATGTTCTCGACATTGCCGCTTCGGTACGACCAAATCCCCAGAAACAGCCCAATCGTCATCGCCAGAACGACGCTGACAAGCACGCTGGCCAGGGTGACCATGGCGTTTTCCCAAAGGCCGAATACCACCAGGAACGCCAGACACACCGCGCAGATCAGCGCCAGCGAGCGCCCGCCAAAGCGATACGCCGCTATGACTGTCGCGCCGCCGAGCGCCAGCCAGGAAAGCGGCGGCACGGCCTGTGTCACGTTCAACCCGCGACCGGTGAAGATGCCTTGCGACAAGACAACGACCGCGCCTTCGATGATGTAGTCAAAGAATGACGCGACCGCGCGGGTCATATCCTTAACCGCCAGCCCGCCGATATTGGCCTCGCGGGCAAACCAGTTCAGCGCGTCACCGACAACAGTGGCAATCGGCAGGGTAAGCGCTTGCGGCACGGTGCGCAGCCATTCAGGGCCGATCCAAACGGCGAACGCGAGAACCGTCAGAAAGACAGCCGCCCCCATCGGTGGCGACGCCTGCGGCCTAAGGCTTGCTGGTCTCGATACGTCTGCGTTTGCCATGCAGGGAAAGGTCTCCTGGCGGTCGCCGATCTGTCCAGTCATGCGTCAACCGGCACCAAAAACGGCGCCGGTTGCCTCTCGTTTTAGGCCGTTAGAGGCCGCAGGAGGCCCATTGCTCCCACACGTCGCGGTTATTCTGGAGCCAAGCCGTCGCCACATCGGTCGTCGACTTGCCTTCCAAATCCACCTCAACCAACAGCGCGCTGATCGTCTCGTTGGTCATCTCATAATTGCGCACGATCTCATACGCACATGGCCATACTTCCTCGCCACCGGCCCAGGCCATCTTCTTGATCCAGCCATAGGGCTTGCCGCAATCATAGGTGTCTTCCGTGTTGGGCCCCCATGCCGGGTCGTCAAAGCAAGCTGCTTCAAACTGCGGGAACTGAACGTACTCGCCCTCGTAGACGGACGTCACCCAGTGGGGCTGCCAAACCCAGAGAACGATCGGCGCTTCGCGGTCATAGGCTGATTTCAGCTCGGCAAACATCGCCGCGTCGGTGCCGGGATGGATCACTTCGAAGGGCAAATCCAACGCCGCAATCATCCGCTCGTCGTGATCGCCCCAACTCACTGGGCCGCCCACATAGCGCCCTTTTGGCGCGGTATCGGCAGTGGAGAACACCTCGGCGCAGGCCTTGAGCGCTTCCCAATCAGGCAGGCCCGGGCACCGCTCTTTCATGTACATCGGATACCACCAATCCTCGACGCCCTGCAGCCCGGTCTCACCCATATCGAGCACGTTGCCAGTGGCGACGGACTTTTCGAGGTTTTGCATCTGCGTGGTCTGCCAGGTCTCCATCGCGATGTGCAAATCACCGTTTTCAAACCCTGGATAGCGTCCGGAATCGTCGGCCACGACCAATTCGGTATTGTACCCTACCGTCTGCAAGATCAGCGACATGATCTCACCCTGCAGGCCGATACTGGTCCAGTCGGCGGTCATGATCTTAATCGTGTCATCGGATTCAGGCACGCTTTGGGCCTGCGCCGGGGCGGCAACGCCGACCGCGACAGCAAGCATCGCCGCGTGCCCCAGCTTGGTATCAAGTTTCATGTTATGACTCCCTGTGTTTATCGGTTTCTTGTCGTCTCGAATGCGTCTCGCCCTACCCCCGCACGAACCAACCGTTATCGACGTAAAGCGCTGATCCATTGATAAAACTTGCGTCTTCGGAGGCGAGGAACAACGCCGCCGCGGCGACTTCTTCGGGCTCGCAGATCCGCCCCTGGGTGGCCGCCAGGTCGCCGTCCTGCCATTCCTGGCCCAAACCGTCGAGCTCGTCGATTTCGCGAAGGCCATGGGCGGTTTTCACGAAGCCGGGACACACGCAATTGCAGCGAATGCCGTGCTCGCGATACTCCGTCGCGATGGCGTGAGAAAGCATCAGACAGGCCGCCTTCGTCATGCAATAGAGCGCCTCATAGGTGAACGCCCTGCCGCTCCCGATAGAACCGGTGATGACGATAGAACCGCCGCCATTGCCAACCATGTGCGGCACCACCCGGCGCGTCACCATAAAGGCCGACTTGACGTTGATATCCATCAGCCGATCGTATTCGGCCTCATCGGTTTCATGGAACGGCTTCACGATAATCGTGCCGGCGTGATTGAACAGGACGTCGATCTGGCCCTGCTCGGCCAGCACCGCCTCAATCCCGGCCTCAACATCGGCTTGGCGGGAGAGATCGGCCTGCTTGAAGAACGCGGTCTGGCCGGCGGCGGACATGTCAGCCTGCATCGCCGCGCCAGCCTCGGCCGACAGGTCGAGCACAGAGACCCGCGCGCCCTCGCCTGCAAACATCTTGCTCGCCGCAAGCCCCATGCCGCCAGCACCGCCCGTGATCAGCACCGACTTTCCGTCAAATCGCTTGCGGCCGTCTGCAGCTCTTGCGCCGATCTCGCGTAATTCCGCCATGCGTCCCCCAACCGGCCAGATAGATTGGTATAATAAACGTACCTTTTAACCCGCCTGTCAATGCTCAAGTTCCTGGCTCAAGTTCCTGAGTGCTAGGCAACGCTGAGTTCAGGAACGCGATCTCGGCTCGATGCCAGAACTTTGTGCATCGCTGCCGCCGCCACGTCGGGCTTTCGGGCAAGGATTGCAGAGGCCACCGCCGCCCGGACCGTCAGGCTAGACTGCGCTTCGCGTTGGGCATCGCCGTGGGGGAACGGTAAAATCAAGCCCGCGAGCGCATCCTCGATTGAGTTGGCAAAATACGTGTTTCCCGACGCGCGTGCGACCGACAAGTGAAACGCAGCCTCATGCTGCCGGATTTCACCGAGGTTTTTTGCACCCGTAAGCCCTTGGATCGCCTCATCGATGCGCTTTAGATCAGCAGGGCTGCGCCGGAGGGCCGCCAGACGCGCAGCTTCGGGTTCTGCATGGCTGCGGTATTCCTCAATCCGAAGCGCAAGAACCGGTTCTGCTGAATACTGGTTGGCCATGATCTTGCGAAGATTATCCTCGGTAGCCACGAACGCACCGCCCGCAGCACCGCGCCGGATAGTGACGAACCCCTCTGATTCCAGTGCGCTAAGCGCCTCTCTTAATGTAACTCGGGAGATCCCAATCTTCTCGGCCATTTTGCGCTCCGATACCAGTCGCTCCCCGGGCAGCAAGAGGCCCAACTGGATTGATCGCCTGAGCCCATCCATTGCAAGCCCGTGGGCGGCCTGCTGCTTTACCGGCTTTAATCCCCAAAGCATCGCTCACACCGCCGTAAAAGTGTTGTCCACATAGATCTCCGCTCCGTTGATGAAGCTCGATTCTTCGCTGGCGAGGAACAAGGCCACAGCGGCAACCTCCTCCGGCTCGCAAATCCGCCCTTGCAGCGTGTTCACATCATCCTCGGTGGCTAACACGCCGAAAGCACGCAATTGTTCGATCTCGTCTTCGCCGTGCTTGGTGCGGATGAAATTCGGGCAAATCAGATTACACCTCACTCCGCTATCGCGATACTCGACCGCGACGGCCCGGGCCATCTGGTGCATCGCCGCTTTGGAAGCAATATACGCGCTTTCCATTTTCGAGCACACCGAGATTGCGGTCGATGATGTGTTGATAATGGTGCCATAGCCGCGTTTGAGCATGCCGGGCAGCACGCTGCGGGTGACCAGGAACGCGCTCTTGGCATTGTTGTTCATCATCCGGTCCCAGTCTTCGATGGTGTAACTCAGGAACGGTTTTACGATGATGTCACCGGCGTGATTGAAAAGAATGTCGATATGCCCCAACCGCTCAATCACAGCCCCAACCGCGCGCGCCACCTCATCTGCCTGCGATACATCCGCTTCGAGGAAAAACGCCGCCGCGCCAGCCTCGGACAATTCCGCTTCGAGCGCGACGCCAGCCGCTGCATCGCGGTCGAGAAAGGCCACCTCAGCCCCTTCTGCCACGAACGATCGCACCGCAGCGGCACCAACCCCATTCGCCCCGCCAGAGATCAGCGCTGTGCGGCCGCTGAGCCGGTTCCGCACCGCTCTCTGGGGCGGGGTCAGATGCAGTTGCTTTAATTTCATGGTCTACATTCTAGACCATTTGCCCCACCTTGTGTATCTACATTCTGCGGGCCCGATATGGGAAAACGGGCGCGACAGGTGCTGAAAATCCGGGCTCGACCAGCGGTGGGTAGCGGCCTGGTAAGGGCACGAAGGGGGAAGTTAAGTGGCGTCAGACGGGGGCGACCCGATCAAAGCAGCGCTCGCGTTGACGATTTGGAAGTCTCCCGAGCGGGCCGAACTGCTCGCGGGCGGCATCACCAACCACAGTGTGCGCGTGCACGACGAGGGTGCTTCCTACGTGGTGCGGCTAGGGCATGACATACCGGCCCACATGGTCATGCGCTGGAACGAATTGGCTATCAGCCGCGCCGCGCATCAGGCCGGCATTGCGCCCGAAGTGGTGCATGCCGAGGCGGGTGTGTTGGTCTTGCGCTACGTTGAGGCTGACGCTTTGACCGGGGACGACCTGCACGATCCTGCGACGCTTGCCGCAACCGTCGCTCTGGTGCGGCACCTCCACCGCCACGGGTTAGACGCGCTCACTGGGCCTGTTCTCAGCTTTTGGGTGTTCCACATTCTACGCAGCTACGCCGCCTTCCTGCGCGCCAACGGCTCAGATCACATCGCATTGCTTGAGCCGCTGATGGACCAAGCAGCAGATCTTGAAACCCGCGTCGGCCCGATTTCACTGGTGCTAAGCCACAATGATCTCCTGCCCGCCAATGTGCTGAAGGCCAAGGATCGGATGTGGTTGATTGACTGGGAATATGGCGGCCTGAATTCGCCCCTATTCGATCTTGGCGGGCTCGCGACCAATGCAGGCCTCCCGCCGGAAGCGGAAGAGGCAATGTTGGCGCAGTATTTTGACGCGCCGCCAAGCGAGGAGCTTTTGCGCCGCTATCGTGCGATGAAATGTGCGTCGCTCCTTCGCGAGGCAATGTGGAGCATGGTCTCCGAAATCTCCTCGACCCTCGACGTTGACTACCGGGCGTACACTCTCGAAAACCTGGATAAGTATCGCAACGCGTTGAGTAACTATCTGAAGGATAACTGATTTGCCGATCCAGCCAGGCACCCCGAAACCGAAACTTCCTGCGCGACCGACAGGGGGCTGCACCGCATGACGTTGCCCACTGACGCGGACGTCGTCGTCATCGGCGGTGGCATCATTGGCTGCTCGACCGCGCACCATCTGGCGCGCGACCACGGGCTGCGGGTTGTCCTTTTGGAGCAAGGCAGGCTGACCTCGGGCTCAACATGGCATGCCGCCGGGCTGGTGGGGCAATTGCGCTCATCGGCCTCGATCACTCAAGTCCTGAAGTACTCGG
>JBCDGW010000115.1:0-10323 GCA_038750765.1 Pseudomonadota bacterium
CCGCGTGCGAGGGTGCTTACAGTCGCCGAACTCCTAACCCATCCCGCTCATTAAGCGCAAAACCCACGCGCGCAAAACACCCTGAGACCAGGCCATTCGGCGGCCAGTCTGGCGTGAAAACCATACACTTTACCCGGCACCGGTAAAACCTGGGGGGTGCCGCGGGACATCATCGCGTTGGGCCGACCCGCCAAGCCGGGCTTTGACCGCATATGCAACCAGACGCCCCCCAGCAGATCACGCGCCACTCAAGACCAGTTCAAGCGCTGCCAAACGGCGTACCCGGCCCCGCGCTCTTTGACGTGCCCGTTTCTATCCGCATGCCATTGCGATACGCGGGGCTGATGAGCGCCAAGGATCACCAATCTATTTTGCCGCCAGGGAACGGCGCCGTGTTTCGCACCACCCGGCTTTCTGTACGTCGGTGGCGACCGGCTGATGAGCCGGCGCTTTTGGCGCTCTACAGCATCGACAAGGTTGTTCGGTGGGTTGACGACGGCCAAGCCCTGTCGCCGTCTGAAGCGGCGTGCTGGATGGAGGTGACCTTCGCCAACTACCAAAAACACGGCTACGGCATGTTCGCGATTGAACAAGAGTGCGACGCGAAAACAATCGGTTTCGGCGGCCTTGTTCATCCAAACGGGCAAATCGAGGCGGAGGTCAAATACGCCTTCTTCCCCGAAGTTTGGGGGCACGGGTTTGCACCTGAATTTGTGCAAGGGCTGTTGGCATGGGCATCCTCCGCCCACGGCCTGACCCACGCCACCGCAACAGTGGCGCCCGAAAACCTGGCGTCGCAACGGGTCCTCATCAAATCCGGGTTTCAGCAATCCGATGCCCGAATAGAAAGCGATGGGAGCCGCACGGAAGTGTTTGAGGTGCGGTTGTGAACGGCCTTGGGCAGTCACGCGTATTGCGTTCGCCAAGCGGCGGATAAGCGATGTAAAATCAACGATGTGAAACGCGCTAAGGATCCTGCGCCGCTGGCGGTTCAACCGGATCCCAGCCCAGGAATTCGCTGATGAATTCACCGCCCGAGAAAACGAAGATCAAAAGAGGTGGGATGAACACAACGATGCCGAAGTAAGACGCAATCCTGCGCAACCAACGGGGCGCACCATTGAGGCGGAGGTGGCGTTGTGCCCAGGCGCTGGCGTGCAAATGTGCGTTCACGATCAGATGATACGTTAGAGTAACCAACAGACCGCCAAACACAAGCGTGAGAATGAGCAGCCCGAATAGCTCGTAGGCGAACGGGAGCGCGAACGCCCCCTGCGCCGCCGAAAGCATCACGTAGCTTCGGGTCATGGTGGCGTCGGTCAGCGCGCCCAAAATGGCTATTCTGATCAATCCCGCGACGAAGTCGGACAGCGCCTTCATGCGTTCATGGGCATTTTTCTCTGACGCGGGCAGCCAGAAACCCATGACTAACTTCCTATCGCTGCTCTGTTCGGGCATGTCATGCTGCAGGCGTGTGTGGCGCATATGAGCAGGGTCTTCTCCGCAATCGCCAGTGCCTTTCATACAGCTTGGAAACAGTGGCTTTGGCACGCCGCACTACTGCGACTTCCCGCACGGTGGTATGCATACGCGCCCGTCTTCCGGCAAAGCTCTATCCCACGGTGAATTGACCCATCATCCCACAATCCTCGTGCTCCAGGATGTGGCAGTGATACATGTAAGGAGCATCGGCCGGTGCAAGATGGTTGAACTGGACCAGCACCTCAGACCATCCCTCTTCGACATGCACCATATCCTTCCAGCCCTGTGCATAAGCGGGCGGCGTGCCCCCGTTTTGGGTCAGGATGCGGAAAGAGCAGCCGTGGATATGGAAAGGATGCAATTGGTCATCGACCGAGATGCGCCAAATCTCGGTAGCGCCGATCGCAACCTCTTCGTCGATGCGCGCCATGTTCATCGGCATGCCGTTTATCGCCATCGCCCCCGCATCGCCGCAGAAGTTCTCCCAGGCAAGCGCCAAGGCCGACAAGTCAGCGCCGACATCCATCTGCAACTCGAATGAACGGGTAATTGTTGCGTCGGCTCGGCGTGGCGGGCTCAGGTTGGCCAAGTCGGTCGGCATCGATCCGGTGAAGCCTGGCGCGTCGATCCGCATCAATGACAGGGCTGTGGTTGCCTGATTTCCGCCGAACAGGCGCGCAAAGAAGCCGCCGTCATCGTCGTTAAGGTTCACGTTGAGCGCATTGGATTGGGCGCCATTCATATCGACGAGCACCTCGTATCGCTCGCCTGGCGACATCACGATGGTTTCTTCCTCGACAGGTGACGACAAAAACCCGCCATCAGACGCAATCACGGTCATTGGGCCGGTCGCCATCGAAAGCGTCAGGAACCGTGCATTACAGGCATTTAGGATACGGAGCCGGACCAACCCGGTGGGGACCGCTTGCGTCGCGGGCGCGAGGGCGCCGTTGATCACCAGGCTATCGCCCTGAAACCCGTCTTCGAATACCTCACCTGTCAGCGAATAGCTCATCCTGCCGGCGCCATCGAACGTCTTGTCTTGAAGAACCACAACGAAATCGTCGACCCCGTAGGTCTTCGGTAGATCCGCATCCAGGCTGGCCTCGTCTTCGACCAAGAGCACGCCCGCTAAACCGCGATAGGTTTGCTGCGCCGTCTTGCCGTGGGTGTGCGAATGGAACCAATTCATTGACGCGTGTTGGGCAATCGGCACATTCGGCGACCACACCTCCCCATGCGCAATTTCTTGATGCGGTCCCCCGTCCACATCGCCAGGAATATGAAGCCCATGCCAATGGATCGTGGACACATCGCCAATGTTGTTGGCGACATCGAAAGGAAGCGTTTGGCCCTGCTTTGCCCGAATAACCGGGCCCAGATAGCTGTGGTTAATACCCAAGGTTTCACTGGCGGTTCCATTGCCGAAGTCATGGCTGCCGGGGTCCAGGGACAGTAAAATGCGGGTATCGATGCCACCGGTCACATCCGTCATCGGGAGCAGACGAAGCGGTTGCGGCGAGGCTTGTGCAAAGACCAATCCAGCGCTGGCCCCTAACGCGCTGGCCCCCAATGCGCTTGAACCTGTCGTTGTAAGGAATGTCCGCCGGTCCATTGGACCCTCCCGCGTTTGTCAACTATGGTTGATGAATCCGCAGCAAGAGACTTTTGTCAACCGTGATTGATAAAAACGATGACGCGTTCCTTGGTCAAAATATCAAGGGCATGATGATGACGCTGATCGCGCAGTGGAACGCGCAGATGGATGACGCCAGGGCGGAGACAGAATTTTCGGTCATCCGTCCAGCTGATATGCGCGTCTTCGGCCAACTCCGCGGCCGCACTGTCAAACTGTCGGCGATCCACCGCGAAATGGGTTTTTCCCGCCAGGCGGCGCAGCAGGCAGTCGACCGTCTGGTCACCCACAACATGCTGGATTTGCGCGACGACCCAGACAGCAAGCGCGACAAGATCGTGTGCATCACGCAAAAGGGGCAACGCTGGCGCACCATAGCCGCAAGGCAGATCCGGCTCATTGAAGCGGAAATCGCTGAGGCTCTGGGAGAGGATGCCAAGGAAACGCTGCGAAAAGCACTGATCGATCTCTTGCGCGCCGCACCCTAATCGTCATGCAGCAGCGATGCGCAGTTACCATGGCAACGGACCGCCATATGGGCGGGCACGCCGCAAGAGCTGCAGCAGTGCAACAGTTACTCTCAGGTCGGCACCGAGCGTTAAGCGCGAGGTCGTGCGGCCTACTCCGAAGCCTCCGCACCGGAGCAGGCCGACATTCGCGCAGCAAAGGTGCCCCCAAGCGGCCTATCCCGTCCGCTACGAACGCCGCAGCACAGGGACCAAGAGCGCGCCTTGAGCCCGGCATTCCCGGCGCCCCAAACGAAGGGCGTCGGGGCGATGCGATGCGCACTTCCTTGCGGCAAGGCCCACTTTGGGTCATCAGCGATTGGGTGGCGAGCAATCGGGCTGGTCACGGAAAACGGAAGCGAGGCGCGCATCCGGGCCGCCAACGATGATGCCCAAAACAATTCCCAAGACGATGAGTTAACACGACAGCATGGACAGCATCGTTTTTCTGACCGTTATCGGCGCTGCGCTGCTCCACGCGACATGGAATGCGCTGGTCAAAGGAGGCTCTGACAAGACGTTGAGCATGGCAGCCGTCGTGATCGGCCACATGCCCTTCGCTTTGATTGCTTTGCTCTTTGTGCCGACCCCCGCCGGTGAGAGCCTGCCCTATCTTTTCTGCGGCATGGTGCTTCACTTCGGGTATCAGATTTTTCTGCTGAAATCCTACCAGCTCGGCGATCTCACCCAAGTGTACCCGATTGCGCGGGGGTCAGCGCCTTTGATGGTGGCGCTTGTCTCGGTGAGTGTTCTCGGGGTGACGCTCAACGCACTGGAATTGGTGGCGATCGTGATCATCGGCACCGGGATCATCAGCCTTGCGCTGGCCCGGCATGGTGACGGGATGCGCAACGGCAACGCCGCTATAATTGCTTTGATAACCGGAAGTTTCATCGCTTCCTATTCGCTGGTCGATGGTCTTGGCGCCAGGCTCGCGGGCACGTCCTTGGGCTTTTACGCATGGCTTGCCATCGGCAACGGCACGCTGATGATCGTCTATCTCGCGCTTCAGTCGCCGGGCACGTTGCGCGCTCTGCCGCGTCGCGGGTGGCCAATGCTCGTTCTCGGCGGCGGCGCGTCGTTTGCGGCCTATGCGCTTGTGACTTGGGCTTTCACCCAGGCGCCGATTGCCTTGGTTACGGCGTTGCGCGAAACGAGCATTATCTTCGCGGTGCTGATTGGCGTTTTTGTCCTCAAAGAGCGGCTCAGCCTGATCAAGGTCGCCGCGATCATGACCACGCTCTTGGGAGCGATCTTGCTGCGGGTATCGCGGCTATAGCGCGGCAGCGACACCGGCCCTTATGACCGGACGCGCCGGTGCTGAGCGTAACTTGGCCCCCGACATCATTTTGGGCATCCGCGCGTCAAGATTGCGCATCACGCGCGCCAACCGCGCGGCAGGACCCTGACCAGCTATCGTCTTCGGCGTCAGGCTATTGGATAATGTCCAGTATTTGCCTAGTTTAAAGACAGGCGCACTGACGGGTCAGTGGCGGTTTCATCATGCAGGAGCGGATATGGCAAAGTCATTGGTAATCGTCGGCGGCGGCTATGTCGGCGCGGAACTGGCCAAAGGTCTCCAAGACGTGTTCGACGTCACCTTGGTAGAACCGCGCGATGCCTTCGTGCACGCACCCGCCATGATACGCGGGCTCGTGGACAAGGCCGTCCGCGATCAGGCGCTGATCCCCTATGATAAGCTGCTCAACAAAGGCCGCTTGGTCCGCGCCAAGGCGAGCGCGATCAAGCCCAACGCCGTTCAGGCAGGCGGGGAAGAGATCACCGCGGATTACATCGTGGTCGCGACCGGCGCCTCCAATGGCGGCATCTTCAAGCCGGGCGACGAGAGCATCGATGCCTTCCGCGCCGCGCAGGCGAAAGTGCAAGAACAGATCGAGGCCGCGGGCCGTATTGTGATTGTCGGCGCTGGCGCGGTCGGCACGGAATTGGCAGGCGAGATCGCTTATGCCCATCCCAGTAAAGCGGTGTCGCTCATCTCTGCTGGCGCCGCGCTATTCCCCGACTTTCCGGCAAAGCTCGGCGCTGGATTGAAGAACAAGTTGGCGGAAATGGGCGTCGATGTGGTGCTGGGCGCGCGGGTCACCGACCTCAAAGGCACGACCGAACCCTATGCCGGCAGCGTCGCGCTCGATACCGGGCGGGTGATCGAGGCAGATCTTGTGATTCCAGCGGTCGGCTCAAAACCGCAGACGGCTTTGTTTGACAGCCTCCCCGATGTCAAACGCAGCGCCGACGGCCGGGTCGTCGTTGACAGCCATTTGCGCCCTTCTTCACTGCCGAATGTTTTCGCCGCGGGGGACGCGGTCGATACCGGCGATTTGATGACGATCGTGGCCGCGGGTCGCCAACAGCCGTGGCTGTCCAAACTTCTCAAAGCAATCGCGGGCGGCAGTACAGTAGAAAGCCAAAAGGTCTACACACCTTGGGGCAAAGCACCGATCCTGGTGCCGCTTGGCCCGGAGCGAGGAAACTCATTTCTGATCATCGCCGTGCTGGGCGACTGGGTGACGCGGATGGCGAAGGGCAAAGACCTGTTCATCGCCAAGTATCGCAAGCTTCTGGGCTATAGCTGACCAGTCGGTGTGTCAGAGCACGCTCTGCGCAACGACATCCGTGAGATGATCGATCAGCCACGCATGCATGGGGTTGTTGGCATTGCGTTCATGCAAGAGCGCGGACACAGTGAAGGAGCGAATTTCAAGCGGTGGCGGGCACGCGATAAGCTGGTAGCGGTCCTTCTGGCTGGCCGCGAGCCGCCGTGGCACCGTCGCGATCATGTCCGTGTCGGCGACGAGGGCCAACGCAGGCAAAAACTGCGGCACGGCCATCACGACCGACCGCGATAGCCCTTGGCTTTTGAGATGCTCATCGACGATACCTGTGAGGTCGCCGCGCGGTGACACGATCAGGTGCTCCGCCTCAAGGTAGCGGTCCAACGACATCCCCTGGCGCGCGATAGGATGGCCTTGGCGCAGCACAACGCTGTAGTTTTCCTGGTAAAGACCAATCCTGCGGATGTTGCGCGGCAGGTTCCAGGCCAGCCCTAGGGCCAAATCGAGCGTGCCGTGATCCAACGCCTCCAACGCCGCTTGACGGGCCAGCGGCAGAATGCTGACGCGCATGCCAGGCGCCTCGTTGCGGACTTTGCGCAGAAACGGGGGCACCAAGCTTGTCATTTCGCTGTCATAGGCCCCGAGGCGAAGAATGCCGGTCGACGAAGCGGGGTCAAACGCGACCGGGTCTTTGAGGGCACTCGAGAGGGTCTCGACCACATGGCGTATCTTTGGCTCAAGCCCCAGCGCCACGGCCGTTGGCTCCATACCTTTGGGCGTGCGCAGAAACAACGGATCGCCAAAAGTATCGCGGAGCCGTTTGATCGAATGGCTGATCGAGGATTGGGTCAGCCCCATATGCGCGGCCACCTGGGATGCCTTGCGCAACCGCACCAGATGCACAAACACCAGCAAGACCGTGAGATCGAGGCGCCTCACTTCGATTTCATCGATATCCATTATCAGGCGTTTTCAATTTAATTGCATATGGCTTCTGCCTAACTCTCTGATCGAAGCGATGCAACGGAGGGTACGCATGCGGATCGCAATCATCGGCCATGGGCGTGTGGGCTCAGCGCTCGCCGCGGGCTGGACCAAGGCCGGACATGAGGTTCAAAGCGCGGGTCGCAGCACCGCGCCAAGCATCGGCGACATCGCAGGCTGGGCCGAAATCATCGTGCTGGCTGTGCCTTATGCCGCCTTAGAAAGCGTTGCCGCCGAGATCGCGCCCGCGACAGGCAAAGTGGTCATCGACTGCACCAACCCAATCGTCATGGGGGCGGATGGCATGGCGCTCGCGCTCGGCCATACCACATCAGGCGCCGAGCAGCTTCAGGCGCTGCTGCCAGACGCTCACGTGATCAAGACGCTCAACCAAGTGGGTGCCGAGATCATGGCGGATACGCGCGGCTTTTCCCATCCGCCGGTGCAGTTTCTCGCCGGGGATGAGCCAGGCGCGAAGGAGACGGTGACGACGTTGCTGGCCGAGATCGGCTTTGATCCGCTTGATGCCGGGGGCCTCTCCAAAGCGCGGCTTCTCGAACCGCTCGCGCTGGTGTGGATCAACCAAGCCATCGCGCAAAAGAAAGGGCGCGACTGGGTCCTAAGTGCGCTCCACCGGCAGGCTTAACAACCCCGCGACCAAGCCCAACGGCCCCGCACCGCGCCGGGCGTCATCACGTTCTATCCAATCTGACTGTCCAATCTGAAAGGCAAAATCCATGTCTGCATCTATCGATATCCACAGCAACAAACGCGTCCTAATGATCGTTGCCAACCCCGCCACGTCACCCAACACCGGCTGGCCCATCGGCTTTTGGTGGGCAGAGGTGACCCACCCCTATTGGGCCTTTACAGAAGCGGGCTATGCGGTCGACATCGTCTCACCCGATGGCGGCGATCTTCAGGCCGACGGCTTTTCCGACCCCGAGGATGAGAGCCAGTATTCGGCCCATGACATCGTTTCGCTCGGCTTTAAGAAATCGCCCACGCACAGCGCTCTGCTCAAAAACACCAAGCCTATCGCCGATGTCGACATCGCCGACTACGACGCGATCTTTGTCGCCGGGGGGCAATCGCCGATGGTGACGATGGTCGATCACGCGTCCCTCTACAGCTTTATCGCTAGCGCCTACGAGGGCGGGAAAATCGTCAGCATCGTGTGCCATGGCACGGCCACATTGCTGAAGACGCGGCTGGCGAATGGCGACCTGCTGGTGAAGGGCAAAACCTGGACGGGATTTGCCAATGCCGAGGAGCAATTTGCCGATGATTTCGTCGGCCAAAAGATCCAACCGTTTTGGATTGAGACCGAAGCGCGCAAATTGGAAGACACCAATTTTGTCGTGCAATCACCGTTCAAGCCCTTCGCTCTTCGCGACGGCAATCTGATCACCGGCCAGCAGCAATTCTCGGGCGCAGCGGCGGCGGCACTGGTGATCGAGGCGCTCGGGAGATGACACCGGGCGCGCGCGCCAGGGCAGCACCGCCAGGCCGCTATCCCCAGCTTGTCACGGCGCGCGAAAGTGCTTCGACAGCTTGAGGCCCTGACCCTGATAGTTGGATTTCAGATCAGCGCCGTAAAGCTGTTGGGGCCGCTCGGCCATGTGTTCATAGACCAACCGCCCCACGATTTGCCCATGCTCGAGCACGAACGGCGCCTCGTGGCAGCGCACCTCAAGCACCCCGCGTGACCCCGCGCCGCCGGCGTTGGAATGCCCAAACCCTGGGTCGAAGAAACCAGCGTAATGCACACGAAACTCGCCCACCATCGCCAGATACGGCGCCATTTCAGCGGCGTAATCCGGCGGGATATGCACCGCCTCACGGCTCACCAGGATATAGAACGCCCCCGGGTCAAGAATAATGCGCCCCTCGCGGCTGCGCACCTCTTCCCAGAATTCCCGCGGCGCGTAATGGTCGATCCTGTCCAGATCGATGATCCCGGTATGGGGCTTGGCGCGGTAACCCACCAAGTCGCCCTCCGCGGGGCGCAGATCCACTGAAAAGCCCAAGCCATCGTCGATCACCGCGTCGCCGTCGACCAACGGGCTCTCCTGATGCAGCGCGCGTAGATCCATATCTGGCACCACCGCCTCACCGCGGCGAAAGCGGATTTGATTAAGCCGCATCCCCGCGCGCACCTGCACCGAAAATGAGCGCGGGCAGATCTCCGCGTAAAGCGGGCCGCGATACCCCGCGCTGATCCGGTCAAACTCGGTGCCGCCATCGGTGATCGTGCGGGTTAATAGATCCAGCCGCCCGGTAGAACTTTTGGCATTGGCGACAGCCGAGATATCACCCGGCAACGCCAACCCCTCCATCAGCGGCACCAGGTAGACGCAGCCTTTCTCGAGAATGGCCCCGTCGCCTGTCAGCACGAAACGGTGCATCTCAAACTCAGGGAGCCTATCGGCCAGCGGCATGTCGGCACCGGCCAGGAAGGAGGCGCGCACGCGATAGGCTTGCGGCCCCAGGCGCAGATCGAGCGAGGCAGGCTGAATTTGCGCGCCCTCAATGGCGGTATCGGCGGCAATCGCGCCTTCATCGATCATCGCGCGGATCGTTTGGCTCGGTAGCACACCGCTCACGTCGCCAATTCCTCTCGCGATATCAAAGGACTAATTAGATTGCTGTGATGATTGGTCGGGCTAGCAGGACTTGAACCTGCGACCTTCCGTCCCCCAGACGGACGCGCTACCAGACTGCGCCATAGCCCGACGTGGCGCCCTACATACCGGTTTTGCCAGGCGGGGCAAGAGTGGAAAGCGGCGATCAGCCTGCGCTCTCCGCATCCATCCGCGCACGCAATTCCGTCAACTTCTCGAAGATGGGGCGCATCGCGTCGGGCTCGAAGGTATCGCCGCGCCGCAGCCGCGTCAGGATCGCCTCGGCATGGGTGGGCTCGCTGGAAATCGGCGGCAATTCCGCCAAAGCGGCCTCTGCCATCGCCAAGGCGAATGTGGTCGGCGGGGGGCCGCTTTCAGGAGCCGCCGCTTCGGGTGGCGGTGCGGTATCGGTGGGCTGTGCGGAAGCGCTCGCATCATCGGGCAGGCTGTCAGCGCCAGGCGTGCCCGGTTCTGCACTGGCATCCGCATGCGCGTCCGCTGGCGGCGTGATGGGTGGC
>JBCDGW010000116.1:0-10273 GCA_038750765.1 Pseudomonadota bacterium
ATCGTCGCCTTAGAACAGGAGGCCAACGGCGTTCATATCCTGTCGGGGGATGGACGCTCGTGGCTGTCGGACGAACCGCCGATCCTGGCCACCGGCTTTGGCACCGGAACTGCGCTGGTGTCTGAGTGGTTCGACTATGATGCACACGGGCTGCCGGTGCTCACCGCGCAAGACGAATCTACCGCGATGCCGGGCCTCTTTCTCGTTGGCCCCGAAGTGTCGCACCGGGGGCATCTGTTCTGCTTTATCTATAAGTTTCGACAGCGTTTCGCGGTGGTCGCCCGTGCAATTGCCGGGCGCATGGGCGCCGATACCTCCCCGCTCGAGGTCTACCGCGCCAACAACATGTTTCTCGACGATCTCACCTGTTGCGATGACGACAAATGTCTTTGTTAGCGCGCTGGCAGCACGGACGAGCGGCCAATGAGGATTGCTGCTATGGCTTTTGACCGCACCGCGTCAACCGACCTGGTCTCCGACGATGGGCACGGCGCGGCCGCCATTGGCCGCGGGTGGGTTTTCGTCATGGCCATCGCGATTGGGGCAGCGTTGGGCGTCCTGGCCCCGGAAACAGGCGCTGCCGTGGCGCAGGGCACCGACATCACCCTGATGGTCATGATCGGGCTTCTGTTTTTCGAGCTGCGCCCCGACACGCTGGCCCGCGCCTTCGGCAACCTTAAATTCCTCAGCATTGCGTGGGGCGCCAATTTCGTGCTGATCCCGGTGGTCGGCCTGGCCATAGCATCGCTCATCTTCGAACCGGGCTCCGTGCTCTTCATCGGATTGATGCTGTACTTCCTGGCACCGTGCACGGATTGGTTCCTAGGCTTCACCCGCATGGCCCAGGGCGATGTGGAACGCGGCGCCGCGCTGATACCGATCAATCTAATCAGCCAGCTTTTGCTGTTGCCGCTATGGCTTTGGCTTCTCACCTCGCATCAGAGCTTCGCCGCGCCAGGGTCAATCCCGGGTCTTTTGGCACAGTGGTTCGTGCTCCCGCTCCTCGTGGCACAAGGCGCGCGGTTTGCGATATCCGCGGCCTTCGGGGCGCCGCGCACCGCGCAGATTGCCGCCCACGCGGGAACGCTGGTGCCCTGGGTGCTGCTGGTGCTCATCGTGCAAATCTTCGGCGCCAATATCGGCACCATTGCCGCTGACGCGCGGGTGTTTGGCCTTGTTGCGGTGGCGGTGTTCTTGTTTTTTGCCGCCACCTTCTTGCTGGGGCAGGTGATCGCCCGATATGCGCGGCTCGACTATCCCCAGCACGCGTTGCTCTCGATGACGATGGCGGCGCGCAACGCACCGCTGATGCTGGCGGTGACAGCGGTGGCGATACCCGATCAGCCGCTCCTCTTGGCGGTGATTATTGTGGGCATGCTGGTTGAGCTGCCGCAATTAGCGTTGCTAAAGCACATTTTGCTGAAACAACGCTTGATGAAACAACCCGCCGTTGCTTGGGCGCCAGACCCACGCACCGCGCCTTAGCCGAGGTACAAAACATGGTTCCCGAGAGCTACGATGACTGGAAGCACTGTATCACCGTCAAATGCGGCATCCCGCTGACCACGGATTACGTGCAGGAGCGTATCGCCGCCTTGAGCAATCAAAACGACTTTCACACGCAAAAGTTCATCAAGCGTTGGGGTTCTTCACACCATGCCCGCACATTGACATGGTTTCAAAGGGCGGCAGAGGAATTGTCGGCAGGCGCGTAAAAGCCCATGTGCAGCGGCCAACCACCCTGCCCGCCTACGTGACACGGGTCGACACGACGAACAGCAGACAAACCGCAAGAATTGAGTTTACGCAGCGCGGCGCGCGGGTTACACCGCCAGCCGGTGGCCCGAGTGGCGGAATGGTAGACGCAGCGGATTCAAAATCCGCCGCCCTCACGGGCGTGTGAGTTCGACTCTCACCTCGGGCACCAAGTGAATATGAGCGAGCGACCTTGGCTGATCGCCTCACCCACGCACTGCACAACGCGGCGCGCGCACCCACACCCCATCAACGCAATTCACAATTTCGAGATCGGCGACATCTTGCTGCCGCATTTCCGCCCAATTCCCACGGCTCAGCGTTCACAGGGCGGCTATAATCGCCGTGAGATTACAGACTGTTTCAGAAACACCACGAATTTAACCACTTTGGGGCAATTCCGTGGCGGAACTATTGACGAACCGGGGCGTAGGCAGGTATCCGCCTAGAAACGAAATTAACGAGTGAGCGAGTACCCCTATGAAGAAGTCATTTGCAGTAATGAGTGTTGTGTTGGGCCTTGCGGGCGGGGCTGCCTCCGCCGCGACGATGACCAATGTTACCTACCAGACCCCGGGCAATGTCTTCGGGTCCGAGAATTACAAAGAGACTCTGCGTATTTCATCGTCGGGCAGTAACCGAACGGTTAACGCAGGTGAATTTCAAGTTATTGGTGACAACGGTGTCGGTGATTTCTCGGCATTCTGCGTCGACCTCTTTCAAAATATGGTAAGTGGTAAGGATTATACCGAAATGCCGGGGCTGTTCTCCTCGGCGATTGTTGACGAGTTGGATCGACTGTTTACGAGTGTCTATGCGATGGTGGACACCGCGACCGAGGCGGCGGCATTCCAGGTTGCGATCTGGGAAATCATCACCGACTTCAACGCGGGCTACGACTTGGACAGCGGTGACTTCAGCATGTCCAAGGATGCTGCTGTTGAAGGCTTGGCAAATACCTTCCTCGCCGGGCTCGATACCGCGGAAACTGGCGGCTACACGCTGAGCTTCTATCAAAGCGATGACAGCCAAAACTTGGTCACGGCAACACCTGTGCCGCTTCCAGCGTCGGCACTTGCCCTCTTGGCGGCATTGGGCGGGCTATTCGGGTTGCGCAGACGCGCCCGGGCATAAACGACACCCAGTCTCGTCCACCACGCGAACGGCCCGCTCTTATCGGGCCGTTTTTTTGTGCAGCGCTTTTCCTTTTTCGCCTGCAACGCGGGACACTGCGCGGCGCCACACTATCCTTGCGACACGAGCGAGGGAGCAGCGCCATGCGGGTTTGGATCATAGCACTTTGCGCCGGGCTGACCTGGCTGAGCCTACCGGCGCCGGGTTTCGCCCAAGATCGCGACGGCAATGACACGCCCGGCGAGTGGGTAGTGGACCATTACCAGGCGTTCGGGCTGTGGGATTCGATCTGCGATTACCGGGTCACCGGCGAAACCCGCGAGGAGCGGTGCTACATCCGCTATGTGGAGGCCTTCGCGCCGCACCCCAATTTCGCCGCGCAATTCGTGTTCATCACACCCGGACCGCAGGTGGAGTTTGGGATCGAGCCGGGCACGTTTTTCGCCGATGACGGGTTCCGGATTGACGCTGCCGAGGGCAAGGCGGGCTGGGCGGCGCCGCAAGCGGGTTGCCTCGTTGGCCTGTCATGCCTCTATGAAGGCGCCGAGGCACGCACCTTGCTCGACGCCATGGCGGCTGGCGGCACTTTCGTGTTCGATTTCATCGACCGAAACGGCGATGCGCAGGCTTTGCGCTGGGATCTTTCCGCCTTTGGCGCGGCGCGCGACGACTTCGACGGCCAAGTCGCAGCGCGCGGTTTGACAGGCGCTGGTTAGCCACACCCGCACGGTCCGACAACGCAGGCAACGCCCTGATTTCGGGTTGCAAGCCGCAAACGTGCGACCTAGAACGCGCTGATTGTGCTTGGCCCTATAAAATAGGGCGCGCCGGCGAATAAAGAGGACATCGAGGATGCAGGTCACCGAGACCTTGAATGAGGGTCTGAAGCGCAGCTATGCGATTACGCTGACAGCCGCGGAACTGGATGAAAAGGTCGACGCGAAGCTGGCCGAGGCGCAGCCCGAGGTACAGATGAAGGGCTTCCGCAAGGGCAAGGTGCCGATGGCGCTGTTGAAAAAGCAGTTCGGCCCGCAGGTGCTGGGCGAGGCGATGCAAGAGGCCATCGACGGCGCCATGGCAAAGCATTTCGAAGATTCCGGCGACCGGCCCGCGATGCAGCCCAATGTGGAAATGACCAACCAGGAGTGGAAAGCGGGCGACGACGTCGAAGTGGCGATGAGCTACGAAAAGTTGCCCGAAATTCCCGAATTTGACGCAGGCAGTGTCTCGCTCGAGCGGCTGGTCGTTGAACCGGAAGAGAGCGCGGTCACCGAAGCGCTCGACTCGCTGGCGGCGTCGGCCCAGAGCTTTGCTGACCGCGAAGACGGGGCCCCCGCCGAGGACGGCGACCAGGTGGTGATCGACTTTGCCGGTACTGTCGATGGCGAGCCTTTCGATGGCGGGTCGGCCGAGGATTATCCGCTGACCCTGGGCTCCAACAGCTTTATCCCTGGCTTCGAGCCGCAATTGGTGGGCGTTAAACCGGGCGAGAGCAAGGATGTCAGCGTCACCTTCCCCGATGATTACGGCGCGGAACATCTCAAGGGCAAAGACGCGGTTTTTGCCTGCACCATCAAGGCGGTGAAGGCGCCCGAGGCAGCGGAGATCGATGACGAGCTGGCAAAACGCTTTGGTGCGGACGATGTGGACGCCCTCAAAGAGCAGATACGCTCGCGGTTGAGCCAGGAATACGCCCAAGCGGCGCGGCAGGTGCTCAAGCGCAAACTGCTCGACCATCTCGACGAGGCCGTGCAATTTGAGCTACCGCCGACCTTGGTCGACACTGAGGCCAAGCAAATCGCGCAACAGCTGCATAGCGAGGACAATCCCGATGATGCCGGCAAGGACGCCGGTGAAATCGAAACCACCGAAGAGCATACCAAGCTGGCCGAGCGCCGGGTGCGTTTGGGGCTGTTCCTGGCCGAGCTTGGGCAAAAAGCCAATGTCGAGGTGACCGACGGCGAGATGACCCAAGCGATGATGAACCAGGCACGGCAATACCCGGGACAAGAGCGGCAATTCTTCGAATTTGCTCAGAAAAACCCGCAGATGCGCCAGCAGATCCAGGCACCGATTTTTGAGGATAAAGTGGTGGACTATATCTTCGAATTGGCCAACATTACTGACAACACCGTCACCAAAGACGACCTCCAAAAGGCAATCGAGGCGCTTGAGGCTGACGACGAATAAGGTCCTCAGGGAGGAGGATGAGGGGGCCGCCCGGCTGGGTGGCCCTTTCGTTTTCGTCCAAGCAGGTTTTCATGCTGCCTATATATTGTTCGGAATCAGCGCTCTAAGAGTATCTTTTCATCCAGTAGATAAAGCGTGTCGGGCCACATTTTCCGCCTCTGAACGCGCTCTGGCTAGTCCGCCGGAGTAATGCGCACCACCGCGCCGTCATCTTCATCGGTGAGAATCAGCACCGAGCCGTCCGCGTCCACCTCGATATCGCGCACCCGCGAGAACCTGTGCAGAACTCGCTCCTCGCCCACAACGCGCCCGCCTTCGAGCGTGAGCCGAACCACACCGCCGGGGCGCAGCGAGGCAATCAGCAGATCACCCTGCCAGTCAGGAAACAGATCACCGTCGTAGAAGTGGATACCGCCGGGCGCGATCACCGGGTCCCAGAAATAGACCGGCTCTTCAAACTCAGGCGCCGAAGCAACACCGTCGCCAACCGGGCGGCCGTTGTAGTTCTCACCATAGGACACGACCGGCCACCCATAATTCTTGCCGGGCTGCGGTTGGTTCAACTCATCGCCGCCCTTCGGCCCATGCTCAATGGTCCACAAGGTCTCGCCCTGAAATGCCGCCCCTTGGATATTGCGGTGACCCAGCGAGTAGACGCTGGCGGTGGGCCCGGTGCCGTCAAACGGGTTGTCATCGGGGACACTACCGTCTGGCGCCAGACGGATCACCTTGCCGATTGACGTGCCGATATCCTGCGCGAGCCGCGAAAACTGCGGAAAGCCGCGATCCCCCGTGGTGATGTAGATAAAGCCGTCCGGGTCGAACACAATCCGGCTGCCATAATGAAGCGGTGCCGGCACAGCGGGTTCCTGCACAAAGATATCGTCGCCCTCTTCCAGCGTGCTGTGATCCTCGCTCAGCCGCGCGCGATACACCGACGTGGCCGCATCGCCACTGCCGACGCGTTTCGCATAGCTGAGATAAATCAAGCGGCTATCGGCGAAATCGGGGGCCAGCGCCACATCGAGAAGACCGCCCTGGCGCACGGCAACAACCTCAGGAACACCCGCGATCGGCGCTGACACGGTACCATCCATCGAGATGTAGCGCAGGGCGCCGGGGCGCTCGGTCACGATGTAGCCTGCCCCGTCCGGCAACACCTCGATCCCCCAGGGGTGCTTTAGCCCAGTGGCCACCACGCTGGTCTCCACTTCGCTCGGCGTCTCGGCGAGCGGCGCGCGGAACTGGTCGGCGGATGCGGGCTCTAGATCGGTATTGCGCTGGCCCCAAGAGAAGCTCGATTGGGCCTCGGCGGCGGATGCCAGCAGCGCGGCGGTCAAACAAACGACACTGAGGCGGGAATGGGGGCGGCGCGTATGGCGGAGGCGGGTATGAGGGCGGCGGTTCATCGCGGGTCTCCTGCTGTGAGGTTCCCTCGATAGCTGCGCTCGATAGGCCCTGTTTCAAGCCCCTGCGCTGTAATGTGACCGGGGTTGCAGAGCGGCACGGCGCCGTAGCGCCGCACCTTCGTATGTTGGGCGAGACGGGTGACGCACCCTAGCTGTCGCGCGTATCCTCGGCGTCAGTCTCGGGCTGGTCGTCGGCGTCGGCATTGCCCTCGGGCGTTTCCACCAGATCCTCATCGTCGGCCTGAGCAGCGCCGATATCGTCGAAGAGTTCAGCGATCTCAAACTCTGCCGCCGCCTCTTCCTCCGCCGCCAGTTCCTGGATCGACTTGCCTGCCGCTTGTAGCTCGGCTTCCTCGTCAGAGCGCGCGACATTCAACGTCACCGTCGCTTCGACCTCGGGGTGCAAAATCACGGCGACATCGTGCAAGCCCAGCTCTTTGATCGGCTTTTCGATCGACACTTGCTTGCGGTCGATTGTGAAACCCTCAGCGCTGGCCACGTCCGCCACGTCGCGCGTCGAAACCGACCCGTAAAGCGAACCTGCATCCGACGCTGAGCGAATGACCACGAATTTTTGCCCGTCGAGCCGCGCCTTGAGCGCATCGGCTTCTTGCTTGGTCTCCAGATTGCGCGCCTCTAGCTGCGCCTTCTGCGATTCAAACGCGGCGATGTTTTCTTTCGACGCCCGCAAAGCTTTCTTCTGCGGCAACAAGAAGTTACGCGCATAGCCCTCGCGCACCGACACCACATCGCCCATCTGGCCCAGCTTGGCCACGCGTTCGAGAAGAATGATATCCATCAGCCCCTCCTATTTCACAGCGTAGGGAAGCAGCGCCAGAAAACGCGCGCGCTTGATTGCGCGGGCCAGCTCTCGTTGCTTTTTGGCGGAAACGGCGGTGATCCGCGACGGCACGATCTTGCCGCGCTCAGAGATGTAGCGTTGCAGCAGGCGGGTGTCCTTAAAGTCAATCTTGGGCGCGTTCTCACCCGAGAAAGGGCACACTTTGCGGCGGCGGAAAAACGGTTTGGCTGCCATGGGTCCTGCTCCTCTTAATTCCGGCGGTCGCGGCGGTCGCCACGGTCGCGTTCATCGCGCTTTTGCATTTGGATCGACGGACCCTCTTGATGGGTATCCACCTTGATGGTCAACACCCGCATCACGTCGTCATGCAGCCGCATCAACCGCTCCATCTCTTGGATCGCGGGCGCGGGGGCGTCGGTGCGCAGGAACGCGTAATGCCCTTTGCGGTTTTTGTTAATCTTGTAGGCCATGGTCTTCACGCCCCAGTATTCCTGGTCGATAACCTTGCCGCCATTGTCGGACAGCACAGCGTTGAAGTGGTCCATCAGCCCTTCGGCCTGCGCGTTGGACAGATCCTGACGCGCAATAAAAACATGCTCATAAAGCGGCATGGTCGCTCCATTTATATCGAGGCGCATTTCAAAGACCCGGCCAGATAACGCTTCGCAGACCGGGGCACGAGAGACTGCGCGGGACAGAGTGTGTGCGAGGCGATGCGGCGTTATAGCGAAGATCCGCCGATGCGCAAGCACTTCGCGAAAAAGGGCGTGGGCGGTCTCAGTCTGGCCCAATTCGACCCCCACCTTGCCCGCATCGATATAAACTCACGCGATAGAGGTGCCGTTGTGCTGTGGAAGCTGCCGATGTCGCGCCGGTCGCTGCAACGGCCGACGCTGGGAATAACCGAGACGGGTTGGGGCTATCTGTTGCGTTCGCCGCATCCGGCGCGCGCGCTGCCGCCGGGTTGGCAAAACTACGCCTGGGCGTGCTCGATTTCGATCATGGCGGGCATTTGGCTCGCCTTTGGCGGCTGGCCCACCTGGGGCGCCGCTCTATCGCTGACGATGCTGGCCACCACCCATTTTAGCCTGCGTTGGCTCACCTCAGTGCAAACATTTGAGGTGCTGGTCGATGGACGCCGCCGCGAGATCAGGCTGGGCCGGGTGATGCCCTCGGGCGGCACGTGGTTTGGCCTTTGTGCGGGCTTTGAGGAAGTGGCCGATATCCGCATCCGCGGCGAAGCGAGCGGCGATCACAGCCTGTGGATCTCCATTCGCGGCGAGGCGTCGCTCCCCTTCGCCCGCGGCCCCGAGGACGATCTGCTCGCGATGCATGACCGTTTGGTGGCCGACATCCGCAGCCGGGCGGCGCCCCCGCCAGAGCAAGACAGCGCTGACGAAGAGGCGCGCACGCGTCGGCCATTTCCGCCGCTCACGCCGGGCAGCATGGGCTAGCGATAAAAACACGGCGACGCGTTTGAAGCGCGCCGCGCTAATCCAGTTTGCGCAAATAGGTCCATGTGGGCACTTTGTGGCCCCGCGACACGCAATAAACCTCGGCATCGCCGATATATTCAAAGCCCGCATGGGTGAGCACCTTGGCCGAGGCGTCATTGTCTTGGAACACCGTGCCAAACAACGTGCGCGCGCCGTGCGGGTTGGCCGCCACCAGCGCATCCAGTGCTTCCGACGCGATGCCGATGCGCCAGCACGCGGGCGCCACCCAATAGCCCACCTCAGACTGCCCGCGATCCAGCCTGGTCAGGGCGATCACGCCCAGCAGCTCGGACAGGCCTGCGCCCGACCCGTCTAACGCCCACACATCTGAGGTGCGATCGGGCATGGCGGCGCGTTCGATAAACGCCTCTTCAGCGCCAGGGGGTAGCGGGTGCGGGATCGACGCGGTGTTGCGCGCCACCCGCGCATCGCCAGCATAAAGCGTCAGCAGCCCCGCATCAGACGCGCGTAGGGGGCGCATCTCAAAGCGCTCGGCGCGGATAATGGGCTGATTGTTTAACGGTTCGAGTTTCATCTGCTCCTCCCGAGCAGCTAGAGACTGCTTTGGCGCCACGGGCCTCCCTGCCCTGAAACGCCGAAGGGGACCGGCCTTCTCGCCGATCCCCCCCTGTAAATGCGTGCAACCGAGGTGTCGGCTATTCCGCGGCCTCCACCGCCGGGAGCACCGAAATAAACGTTCGCCCTTTAAGGCCTTTGCGGAAGGTCACGTGGCCCTCAGCGATGGCGAAAATCGTATGGTCCTTGCCCATGCCTACGCCCTCGCCGGGCCACCACTTGGTGCCTCGCTGGCGTACGATAATGTTGCCCGGCAGCGCGTGCTGCCCGCCGAATAGCTTCACGCCCAGACGACGGCCCGCCGAGTCGCGACCGTTGCGGCTAGAACCGCCTGCTTTTTTATGTGCCATAGCGCGCTACTCCTTCTCGGCATCGAGCGTTTTGGCTTGCTCGATCCAATTATCCCGCTCAATGCGGCCTTTGAATGACAGCTTGTCGTCCATATAGGCAATCTCGTCCGATCCCCAAGCGGCGATCTGATCGAAATGGAACACGCCGTTTTCGTGCAAGAGGCCTTCGAGCTTGGGTCCGACGCCAGAGATCTTTTTCAGATCGTCGGGCTGCCCACCGCGTGCCTCGGTCAACAGGTTGTCGGGGCGGGTGCCCTCCGCGGCGGGCGCGGGAGCCGCTTCCTCTGCGGCGGGCGCTGGCGCGGGTGCTGGTTTCGGCTTGGCCGCTTTCTCTGGCTTGGCGGCCTTCGCAGGCTTTGACGCGGGTGCTGCAGCAGCCATTGCGGCGCCCGACACCGAGCCTGCGCCAATCGCTGCCTTCACGCCTGAGGCGTCCGCCCCGCTTTCCAAGATATCCGTCACCTTGAGCAGCGTAAGTTGCTGCCGGTGGCCCTTGGTGCGTTTCGAGCTGTGCTTGCGACGGCGACGCACAAAGTGGATCACCTTATCGCCTTTGATCTG
>JBCDGW010000117.1:0-10169 GCA_038750765.1 Pseudomonadota bacterium
GATCTTCTGGATCAGTTTTAAACCCATTGGCTTGCAAGACCTGCGCCCGCCCGCGCCTGTCGTGCGCGAGACCCTGCGCGACGCTGGCGAGCCAACGCAATTCATCCGGTATCGGGTGCAAAATCGCAGCCAGGACACTGTAATCGCCAATGTGCGGTTCACCGATACGATCCCGCCCGGCGTGACCCCGGGCGCTGTGCCCGAGGGCTGCTCTCTGAACGGCGCGGCCCTGGCGTGTGACCTCGGCGACCTCGAGCCGCGCGCACGGATCGACGTGGCGCTCCCTGTATCCTTTGACGGTGATCCGGAGGCGCTCGAAGACGCGCTGGAAGACGACACTATTCCGGTTGTGGAAGGCGATGCCGACAGCATCCTGACCAACGCTGAGTTCACCTTCGCTAATTTCGCCCGCATTTTTGACAGCGACGAGTTTTTCGATGTGCTGTGGGCGACCGTGTTTTACACCGTGGTCGGCACGATTGGCGCGCTGCTGATGGGCCTGTTCGCCGCGATGCTGCTAAACAAGAGTTTTCGCGGCCAAGGCATTCTGCGCGGCCTTTATCTTTTCCCTTACGTGGCCCCCGTGATCGCCGTTGCCTTCGCTTGGATCGCCTTGTTCGACCCTTTTTCAGGTTCGGTGAATGCGCTTTTGATCCAGATGGGGATGACCGAGGAGGCGATCAATTTCTTTGGTCAGCGCCCGCTGGCGTTAATCATGGTCACCGTCTTCGAAATTTGGCGGTACTTTCCGCTGTCTTTCCTGTTCATTCTCGCGCGGATGCAGTCGATCGATACCGACATGTATGAGGCGGCAGACATGGACGGCGCATCGCCATTCCAAAAGTTCTGGTATCTGTCGCTGCCGCAACTCTTGGGCATCCTCTCCGTCTTGTTCCTTCTGCGGTTTATTTGGACGTTCAATAAATTCGATGACATCTTCCTGCTCACCGGCGGAAACGCGGGCACACGGACGCTGACAGTAAACGTCTATGAACAGGCCTTCGCGATCGCCAATATCGGCGCCGGTGCGGCTGTCGCGGTCGTGATCTTCTGCGTCCTGCTGATGTTTTCGATCTTTTTCCTGAAATATGTGAGCCGCGAGGAAGGGCTATGAAGGCGCTACGCTATGGCTATGTCACCGGGCCGATCCTCGGGGCGTTGTGGTCTGTGGTCATGGTGGTCCTAGCGGCAATCATCGTCTCGTTCGCAACGGGGGAAGGCCTTCGTCCCGCGATTTTAACCGCGCTCGCGCTTGGCGTGGCGGCTGGGCTGTTGGTACTTAATACCGACCGCGGCGCGATGCTCGGCTCACAGCCGCGGCTCATCGCGATGGGCGCTGCTCTGGGCTTGATCGCGGTGTCTCTTCTCGTGATGCCGATGCCCATCGTGGCGTCCGAAGATGCGGCGCTGTCGACGGTATCGATTGCCCGTGGTGTCTACGTTCTCGGGCTCATGACCGGTCTCTACGTCATTATGCGGGGCGCCCCCTTTGCCGCCCTGACCCGGCATGAGTTCGAAGCGGCTGTGATCAAGTTTCTCACCGGTTTCGGCTACATCTTCTTCACCGCGATCGTGGCCATCCCGTTCTACGTGATGGTGATGACGAGCCTGAAAAACCAACAGCAATTGCTGCAAAATCCGCTGGATTTCAGCGTGGATGTCTCGAAGGGCTGGGACCTTTTACGCAGCTACTCGGAGTTGTTTACGACCTTTAACTTCGGCGACTATCTGTTGACGTCGTTCTTTGTGTCTGTGCTGACGGTCTTCATTACCTTGCTGTTTTCCGTGCCGGGGGCCTATGCCGTGGCGCGCTTGCGGTTTCAGGGCAGAGCCGCGTTCTCGCGCTCAATCCTGCTGATCTACATGGTGCCGATGATCGTCTTGGCGCTGCCGATCTATATCGCGTTCTCGCTTGCGGGGCTGCGCAACACCATATTCGGCATCGTCTTGATCTATCCGGTCACGACGATCCCCGTCGCGCTGTATATGCTCCAGGGGTACTTTCGCGGCCTGCCAGCGGAGGTTGAGGAAGCTGGGCTGATGGACGGCCTCACGCGGCTGAAGGTGATCTGGAAAATCACCCTGCCACTCTCGCTACCGGCATTGGCCTCGGTATCGCTCTACGTCTTTATGATCGCGTGGAACGAGTTTTTGCTGGCCTTCATGCTGCTCGACGACCCGTCGAAATTTACCCTTACGCGTGGCGTTGCACAGCTCAATTCATCGGAGGTGCCGCGCCAGCATCTGATGGCAGGCTCGGTGATCGCGACGGTCCCGATTATGGTGCTATTCCTGGGGCTTGAGCGCTTCATGACCAAGGGCTTGACCGCGGGGAGCGTCAAGGGATGACGCGTGACAGCGAGGCGCGCGATATCCTCAAAGGCAATGATCGTGGCGGCTACACGGTGCCGACGCATGGGCTTTACCCCTATCAGTGGAATTGGGACAGCGCGTTTGCGGCGCTCGGTTTTGCCGAGCATGATCTGGATCGCGCGTACATCGAGTTGGAGACGCTTTTAGCGGCGCAATGGTCCAATGGCATGGTGCCCCATATCGTCTTTCACAAGCCCGATCCGAGCTACTTTCCTGGCCCGGACGTGTGGCGCGGCGTGGGGCCGCAACCCTCATCGGCGATCTCGCAGCCGCCTGTCGCTGCCACTGTTTTGCGTTGGATCTACGAAAAAGATCCCAGCAATGAGCATCGAGCGCGCGCGCTCTACCCCAAGCTGGTGGCTTGGCATCGTTGGTTTATGGCATGGCGCAATGAGGGCGGCGCGATCGTTGTTACGCATCCGTGGGAGACGGGGCGTGACAATTGCCCGGACTGGGACACGCCCTTTTCCGCAATCGACCCGCCCGAGATGGGCGCGTATCAGCGTCGCGACACCAGCCATGTCGCTGATGCCGAGCGTCCCCGGCAATGGGATTATGACCGCTACCTCTATCTGGTGAAGCTTGGCGCCGACTGTGCCTGGGACGAGGGGCATCTGCGCGAGGTAAATCCGTTTCGCGTGGCGGACCCGACAATGACGTTCATTCTGCTGCGGGCCACCAGGGACTTGGCCGCGCTGGGCACGCAGTTTGGCGAGGATGTAAGCGCACTCGACGGCTGGATCAGCGCGCTGGAACAGGGCGCGCGCCGTCTTTGGAATGCGCGTGATGGCAGTTACCAATGCTTCGATGAGCGCGGCAGCGGCTTCACCGGCGTGGTCACCAACGCCTCGATGCTGTGCTGGTACGCTGGCATTGGCAGCGACGACATGCTGGCCCACTACGATCGCGTCGCCCCGCTTACCCGCTATGGTGTGCCCTCGACTGATCCCGCGCACCCGGCCTATGAGCCCAAGCGCTATTGGCGCGGTCCGGTTTGGGGCATGATGAACCTGATGATCGCCTGTGGCCTGGACGAGCACGGCTTTTCCGACCGTGCGCAGGCGCTGCGCAACAACACGTCGCAGATGATCAGTGAAAACGGCTTTGCCGAGTATTTCGACCCGACCAACGGTGCCGCGGCTGGTGGGCGCGCGTTTACTTGGACTGCCGCAATTTGGCTCGCCTGGGCCTCACCCACGACAGGAGGAACGCCATGGGCGCGATCAAACTGAACGCGGTCGAAAAGTGGTTCGGCGAATTACAGGTTATCAAAGGTGTTGATCTGGACATCGCGGACGGCGAATTCGTTGTTTTCGTTGGGCCTTCGGGGTGTGGTAAGTCCACCCTCTTGCGCATGATCGGCGGCTTAGAAGAAACCTCACGCGGTGCTATCGTCCTGGATGACCGCGATGTCACCGATCAGCCGCCGCATCAGCGGGGCCTGACGATGGTGTTCCAGTCTTATGCGCTTTACCCGCACATGTCGGTTGCCCAAAACATGGGCTTCTCATTGAAAACTTCAGGCGCACCAAAGGATGAGATTGACGCCAAAGTCGCCGAGGCGTCGCGGATCCTGAAACTGGAGCCCTATCTTGAGCGCCGACCCAAAGCGCTCTCGGGTGGTCAGCGGCAGCGCGTCGCCATCGGCCGGTCGATTGTCCGTGACCCGACGGCATTCCTATTCGATGAGCCGCTGTCAAATCTCGATGCCGCCCTGCGCGTCGAGATGCGCTACGAGATCGCCAAGCTGCACCAATCGCTTAAGGCCACGATGATCTACGTCACCCACGACCAGGTGGAGGCGATGACCCTGGCCGACCGGATCGTGGTGCTCGAGTTTGGCACAATCGCGCAGGTCGGATCGCCGCGTGACCTATACCGCAATCCGGCCAACCTCTTTGTCGCGCGCTTTATCGGCAGCCCATCGATGAATATCGTGCCCTGCGAGGTGGATGGCGGCGCGTACCGGCTAGAGGGGGGTCGGGGCGGCAACTATGCGCGCGGCAAGGCGGCGGTACAATTGGGTGTTCGCCCAGAACACATCGAGATCGGGGCGCCAGGCACAGGCCAAGCCGATGCCACCGTCGACGTCGTCGAATATCTGGGCGCCGACAGCTACGTGATTGTGGATGCCGGGCCGCTGGGCCAGATGACCATCCGCAGTCACGGCGAAGAAGCCGTGGAGCCAGGCGCGAAGATCGGCATGAACTTTCGCGAGGAAAACCTACATTTCTTCGATGCTGCAGGCATGGCGGTTACGTAGCGCGCCCCTTCGCGGCAAGGTCGGGCTGCGTATAGGCCTCGGGGTAAGGCGCGGGCTTTATCGGCCCCAAGGGCACCGTGCCGTTCCAAGATCGGCCAAAATATCCCTGCCGGCAATGCACCAGCGAGCCTGCACCGGCGACACCGTCTAGCGCGTAGACCCGGCATAGCCACCGCCACAGATGCGGGAAATCGAGTATCCGCGCAGCGTTCAGCTTCATACGCACGTAATACACCGGGTCATGCCGATAGAGCGTTGGAAAAAGCCGCAGATCCGCTTCGGTAAAGGCATCACCCAACAGAAAGGGCCGGCCATCCGACAACACCGTCTCCAGATATGCGAGCGTCTCAAAATATGCATCGAAGGCTTTCGCGTAGACCGCCTGATCCGAAGAAAAACCTGCTTTGTAGGCGCCGTTATTGATCGTGACATAGATCCGTTCATTCAACTCAGCGATGCCCGCTTGGATGGCGCGGTCCTCGGGCAGCAGGCGTGGGCGCTCGGCATCGGGTAAGGCGCTTCCAAGCGCGGTGGCATGGGTGTCGAACATGCGGATAATCTCGGCGCTTTCATTGCTGACGATACGCTGTGCGCGCTTCTCGTATAGGATTGGCACCGATTGTTCGTCGGACCCTTCCCGCTGATACACCTCCTTGGCGAGGCGCAGTTGCTTGCCGGTGGCGGTCTCCGCCGTGCACTCGGCAAGGGGCGCCCCGGTGAGGCTTGCCAGGCGATCAGGTGCGAATTCCCACAGGTTAGGCCCGGC
Organism: Pseudomonadota bacterium; assembly: GCA_038750765.1. Classification (GTDB taxonomy): domain Bacteria; phylum Pseudomonadota; class Alphaproteobacteria; order Rhodobacterales; family Rhodobacteraceae; genus Psychromarinibacter. The sequence continues at coordinate 5,403 of JBCDGW010000117.1, forward strand.
CGGATCAGCCTCATCTGTCCGGTTTGGAAAGGCCACATCCATGCTGATGCTGCTGCTGAGGCCAAGGATCGCGCGTGCCAGCGTAACCCGATGACACCACGGACAGTTGAGCGCGACGTAGAGGTGATAACGCCCTACCTCGGGGGGAAAGCCGTCATCCCCAATCGCATGGCGAAACCCGCTTACGCCGCGGACAAACTCACCCCTTGCGCGGCGATCAGCGGCGCGGCTTTGATCTTCTTGGGTGGATCGATCAGCAGGCATCGAAGGCGCCTACCTAAGAGCTACAGCCTGCCGCACGCAAGGCATCAGCGAGCCCATCGAGCGGATAGAGCACATCAACCGCGCGCTCTTGTAACACAGTCACGCGCAAGCTTGTCCCCGCGAGTATCCTATCGGCCAAGGGTTCGGTGTTCTGCCAATTCGTGTGTCTGAGCGAGCGGTAGTAGGTGTAGTCGGTTTGCACCGCATTGGCCGCATCCCCATCCACCACAAAGCGGACATCGACGCGGCCTTGGGTTTCAAACGCATCCGCCCAAAAGAATGGTGCGGCGCCGCAATACATCATCAGGTTTGGCGCAACCCCGTCGCCACTGAAGATCGCGGTAGGCACGGGTTCGCTGCTGCCATTGAGATCGGCAAAGTCCGTGGCACGCCAAGTGCCATCTGACGCGGTCAAATCGATTGCCGCGTTCGGCGGGATCGGGGCGATTTCGTTGCAGGCCAGATCAGCCAAACCCTCTGCAAGACCCCTGGTCGAGACATTTTGCGAATAGATCGCGTCGAAATCCGCGCCGGGGTCAAAATCGGCATTGAAGTAGAACAGGACCGCCTCGGCCTCAGCCATGTCGAGCAACACCGACCGGTCAAGCGGCTCGGAGGCGATATAGCTGTCGTCTCGCAGATCAAAGGTAAAACGATGGGTCACGACGCTACCGTCGCGTTCATACTGAACAGCGCCGGGCAGCGGGAGCGGATAGGATGTGACATTGGGGGCGAACAAGACCTGCCCCTCACAGCTGATCCGGATATTGGCCCCCACATGATGAGCAGAGGGGAACGCCAGAACTGGCTGGTCGTAAATTCCCAGGCGCTCCTCGGCGCGTGCCCATGCCCCCTCAAACAGGATATCCGTGGTTTGAGGATGCGCGAAGCCGCGGACCAGGCCCGGCCGCCCGCCGCAGGAAAACTGGTCGCCGATCTCCCGAGATGAGCCGCGCAGCCCGACGGTCATCTTTCCCAACGCGCCAAGATCGAAGGTGGCGACATTCCCGCCCGCAAAGGCTTGGGCCATGTCTTCGTAAAGCGCCCCGGCGTAAAGCCCGCCCTCGAGCCTTTGCAAAGGCACGCCGCGCCGGAATGGGGTGCGCGCCTCAACGGTGAGTATCGCGCGCAGCGTCGCAGGGCCATCGGCAAACGGCCCGAGCATTATGTGCGGAAACTCAGTGCCATGCGACGTGCGGCAGCGGAGCCCCAAGATCGGCCCTTCATCTGACTGCGCGCCGATCAGCAGCATCCCCATTTCAGTGGATCGTTCGAGGGCGACATTCCCCCAGGTGCCAGTCGGGCGCCCGGGATCAGTGAGTGACAACGTAAACGTGACAGGGGCGGCCGCTGTCGCTTGCGCTGCGGTGCTTGGCGTTGGGTCCGGTGTCACGACCGGCACCGGCGCCACCTCGGTCGAAACTGGTGGCACGCCCAGTTCTGCGTTGACGGCTTGGCTCGTGCACGAAGCGTAGATGGGTGCCCAAGCCGTCACGGCTTCGGTCGAGACGCCGATGAAATCGTTGCTGAGAAGCCTCTTCAGATCAGGCGCGCTTATCCCTGCCTCAAAGCCCGCTTCGACAGCACAGGGGCAAAGCTGGGGAAATGCGGGGTTCGCCGTCTCACAGCGCGCGATGAGATCCGATTGCGCCCAAGCGGTAGAGGCCCAGAACAGAACTACCAAGTGCCACGCTGCGCGCATGCCTGCCTCCATCGTTGCGTGCCGTTGGCTTAGCATGGGCCCTGCGGCGCGGCACCAGCCTTCTTGGTGGTTGAGACAAAGTGCCTTTGAGTGTACGCAGAAGGTGCCTGGCTCGGGTCTCCGCCCTCCATTCGGGAAGCAGCTGTCCTGCAGAGCGATCATCACCGGAACTGTCTCATTCGAGCGCGCATAAGGAGGGGTTGCTTCATCGGCTCGAACCGAGAGGATCCGCGACGATGACCCTTTCTGCTCCCATTCACGTTCTTAAAAGCCGTGCAAAACGCCAGGCCCGCTTGCAGGGCATGCCCCTACATAAGGCGCTTGATGCCGTCGCGCACAGTGAGGGCTTTCAATCTTGGAGCCACCTCGTTTTCGCCTCGCATAAATCGCGATCTGCCGAGGCGCTTCAAGGCAAGTTAACACCCGGTAAGATGGTGCTGCTCGGCGCGCGGCCGCGGCAGGGCAAAACCATGCTCGGTTTGGAGTTGCTGGCGCGTCTGGCGGCACAAGGGCGACCCGCTTGGTTTTTCTCGCTCGACTTTCACGAACGCGGCGTCGCATCAGCCTTCGATCGGTTGGGCCTCACCGCGCAAGCCAAATCCGTGGCGGTGGATACATCCGATGCAATAAACGCCGACCACATCGTTAATCGGCTAGCGTCGGCCCCGCCGCAGCCTGTTTTCGTTGTCGATTACCTGCAACTCTTGGATCAACGGCGAAGCCATCCGCGGCTTGATGCGCAGATAAAAGCGTTGCGTGCCCATGTACGCGCGAGCGGTGCCACGGGGATCGTGCTGTCGCAGATTGATCGCGCGTTTGAGCTGACGGAAAAAGCGATGCCCACTGCAGACGATATCCGCATGCCAAACCCGGTAGACCTGCGCGATTTCGATACCCATTGCTTTTTGAATGAAGGGCAGCTCGCCATCGCGGATGCCGCATAACGCACGCGCGTCCAATTCCGGCTTGGCGCGGATCTGCGCTTCGTGCACCGTTGCGCCATGCCGGGCCGCCTATTCCTGACCACGCCGCTTGACGCGATCGCGCAGCATTTCGGCGCGACACCTACCGTGCCGCCGTCGCCGCCGCGCTTCAACGTGGCGCCCGGACAGGACGTTTTTGTTTGCACGGCGGCGCGCGAGATCGTGACGATGCGTTGGGGGATGATCCCAGTAGGGCGAGTCAATGCGCGCGGGCGCCCGGTGATGGAGACCATTATCAACGCCCGCTCCGAAACGGTATTCCAGAAATCCGCCTATGAAGGGACATCGCGCGCGATTGTTCCTGCAGACGGCTGGTATGAATGGACAGGGCGCGCGCGCCATAAAACCGCCTGGCGGATCGCGCCTAAGGGTGGCGGTTTGCTGGCCTTCGCGGCGATCTGCGATGTCTGGGCCGGGCCAGGGGGCACGTCGGTGCATCAGGTCGCTACCGTTACGTGCCCGCCGTCCCCCGATGTCATCAAAATCCATGACCGCATGGGCGTCCTGCTCGACCCCGAGCACGTTGAAACCTGGCTCGCCGACGATGAGGCGGCCGCCGCGACGCTGATGCGACCCTATCCCAAGGGACGTCTTGTAGTACGCGAAGCGAAAGGCGTCGATTGGACGGCACCCTAGATAGATGATGGATCTAAGCTTCTCCTTTATCGCGGCGTCGATGATTGCAGCGCTTTCGGTCGGGATGTCCAAGGGTGGCCTGCCCGCCATATCGATGATCTCGGTGCCGATCCTGTCGTTCTCGATGCCGCCGCCGATGGCCGCGGGCTTGTTGCTGCCGCTTTACATCCTGAGCGATGCCTATGGGGTTTGGCTTTATCGGCGCGAGTTCTCCGCTCAGAACCTAAAAATCCTGATGCCCGCTGGCGCTTTGGGCACGTTAATCGGCTTTCTGACGGTCACCTCCATATCCAGCGACACCGTCAAACTCGCGGTTGTGGCGGTGGTTTTCTATGCCTTGATCGATCGGATCTTGCGGCGCTTGCGCTCACGGACGGCCCCGAGGCCCGCGCGTCTATCGGTCGGGCTGTTCTGGGGGTCGCTCGCAGGGTTGACCAGCTACATCGCCCACGCAGGCGCGCCGCCCTATCAAGCCTATATCCTGCCGCAACGACTGCCGAAAATGGTGTTCGCCGGGACCTCAACGCTGTTTTTCGCGGCGATCAACCTGATGAAAATCCCGCCCTACAGCTTGGCCGGTCAAATCACCTGGGCCAGCTTTGGCAATGTTCTGTTTTTGGCGCCGATGGCGTTGCTGGGGGCCTGGCTTGGCTATCGCATCACCCAGACGCTTTCCGAGAGGGTCTACTTCACGATCATCGAAGTGGCGCTTTTTCTGATCGCGCTGCGACTGCTCTATGACGTGTTTGCTGCGGGATAATCAGCAAGAAACCGCAAGATTCTGTCGGCCAGTCCGCGCGCGTGAGCCAAATCGAGATGGCCGTGATGGTCGCCCGGCACAGTGTCGGTTTCGAGGCGCCGGACATGCTTTCGCGCCCTTTTCTGGATCTCCTTTGCCCATGCCGTCTGGCCCAGGCCATCGGCAGCCCAAAGCGACAGCACCGGCATATCTAACGCGGACAGCACCGCGTCGATCTGGCCGTCGTTCATCTTGACAGCCGAAGCCGCCTGCAAACGCGGGTCGGCGCACACGGCATAACCGCCTTCTACGGGTCGCAGCGCGCGATTTGCCAAGGCACGCGCCACCGCTTCGCTGTTGCCGTAATCCATGCGCCGCCGCAGAAACGCGCGTGTATCAGCATAGACACGCTTCGGCCGCTTTGAGAGGCGCGCCATGTCATC
>JBCDGW010000118.1:0-9960 GCA_038750765.1 Pseudomonadota bacterium
CACGCGGTGACCTACGAAGAGGGTCGGTCCAGTGGCCGGGTGAATTATGCCCGCGGGGCAAACATCGCCGCGTTCCGCAAGGTGGCCGACGCGATCACGGCGATGGGGGCTATATGAGCACGGCGCAAAACGGGGCGACGCTTTTGGTGCACAGCCTCGAAGCCAACGGGGTCGACACCTGCTACGCGCTGCCTGGGGAGGAAACCATCGCGTTGATGGATGCGTTGGCGTCGTCGTCGATTGCCTTGGTGTTGTGCCGGCATGAGCAGGGCGCGGCGTTTATGGCCTCGGTCCATGCGCGTCTCACCGGCAAACCCGTTGCCTGCCTGGCCACGCTCGGCCCAGGTGCGACCAACCTTGTGACAGGTCTGGCGGATGCCACTTTGGATCTGGCGCCAGTCATCGCGGTAACGGGGCAGGGCGCGCGCAACCGCCTTGGACAGGGGCGCAACAGCCACCAAGTTGTTGATTTAGAGGCGTTGTTCGAGCCGGTGACGCTGTACTCGCGGCGATTGATGATGTCGGGTGAGATCAGCGGCGCTGTCGCAGAGGCGCTGCGTATCGCACAAGGGGATGCGCCGGGGGCGGTGCATCTGAGCCTGCCTGAAGACCTGGCGGATGCCGAGGCGCCTGGGGAGCCCGTTGTTTTGCCGCTGTCCCATGCCGGGCTGGCACCCGCGGACGCTATCGCCGCCGCGACGGACGCGCTTGACCGCGCGGAGCGGCCGATTGTACTGGCGGGGGCAGGTGTACTTCGGGCCGGGGCGGTGGAGCCGCTGCGCCGCTTCTTAGACCGCACGCAATTGCCGCTGGCGACAAGTTTCATGGCCAAAGGGATTTTACCCTCCGACGCGGCTGCGCAGATCGGCACGTTCGGTTTGCCTGTCGAGGATCACATCGACGGCGCGATTGCCGAAGCTGACCTGATCTTCGCTGTGGGGCTTGATCCGGTGGAGTACTCGCCCGCGAAATTGACCGATCATGGCCGCATCCCGGTCATCGCCGTCAGCGCGCGGGTGCCGCCAGCCGATGTGGGTTGGCAGCTCGCGGCGTCGCTGGTGGGGGATGTTGAGCACAGTCTCGAAGAGCTGACCCGCGCGCTGAACGGACGGACCTGGTCGTTATGGCCGCAAGCCGTAGAGGCGCGTGACGCGTTGCGTGAGGACCGCGCCAAACACCGCCTTGGCGCAACGCAAAGCCCCGCAAGCGATGGTGCGTTGGTGGCCGCACTCGAGGCGGCACTGGCCCCGTCCGATATCGTGCTCTCCGGCGTTGGCACGCATAAACTCTCCATCGCGCGAACGCTTGCGCCGCAGGCCCCCGGGCAGGTGTTGATCGCTAATGGGCTGGCAGGGATGGGCCTCGCGCTTCCGGGCGCGATTGCGGCGGCGCAGCTCTATCCAGAGCGGCGGGTGATCGCGGTTTGCGGCGACGGCGACGTGATGATGAACGTGCAAGAGATGGAGACGGCTACGCGTCTTGGCGTCTCGGTAACGGTGGTAGTGTGGCTCGACGGCGGCTATGGGCTGATCGAGCAAAAGCACCAATCGCAAACCGGGGACGACACCGATCTCAGCTTTGCCAGCACCGAATGGGATCACCTGGCGCGCGCTTTTCATTGGCGTTTCACGGCGTGCGAAAATGCCGGCGCATTGGAGCAGGCCCTCACTCAGGCCAAGCCCGGCGACACCCCTCACCTGATCACCGTGCCGGTGCGGTATGACGGCAGTCTGACTTAAACTTTCACGCCGATTTTCGGGAACCGCTTAGCCATTGGCGCGTTGCCCAACCTGAAAGGAGAAATCGCTATGAATAGAGATCAGATCGAAGGCAAATGGTCGGAAATCAAAGGGCGCTTGCAAGCGGCTTACGGCGAATTGACCGATGACGAGTTGGAGCGCGCGAAAGGCGATCGCGAGAAGCTTGAGGGCTATCTGCAAACCAAGCTGGGCGATTCCAAAGAGAATGTGCGCGCCGAGGTCGATAAGATACTCGCCAGCATCTAACGGCGATTTCGCGAAGATCTGTCGCCCTGCGTTCTGCGCGGGGCGATTTTTTGCGCCGCACCCCCCCGACAATCACTCCCAAAGCAAGAGGCATCATGCCCCGTCCTTCCCTTGTCAACGGGCCCGTTTGGAAGGCCCTTATCTACCTGTCCGCGCCAATGACGTTGGGCATTTTCGCGGTTTTGTCGGTCGGCATCGCGGATGCGTATTTTCTGGGGCAGGTGAGCGAGGAAGCGTTGGCCGCGGTGGGCTTTATCTACCCGGTCACGACAGCGCTCACATCGCTCTCTATCGGCCTTTCTGCCGGGGCGAACGCGGCGATCTCGCAAGCGATTGGGCGCGACGACGGCGAGGCGCGGATCGCGCGGATGTCGCTGCATGGTCTCGGTCTGGGATTGGCACTTTCAGCGAGTGTCGCGCTGGTTTTCTACCTGGTTCACCCCTGGCTCTTTGGGTTGATGGGCGCGCGCGATGCGGTTTTGACCGAGATTAAGGCCTATGTGCCCTACTGGACTTTGTCTTTTCCGCTCCTCGTGGGGCTGATGGTCACCAACGCGCTGTTTCGGGCCCATGGCAGCGCTGCGCTAGCCTCGCTCTTCATGATCCTGGGCGCTGTTATCAACCTGGGTCTCAACCCGCTACTGATCTTTGGCTACGGCACGATCCCGGCGCTGGGCACTGAAGGGGCCGCGCTGGCGACGCTGATCGGGCGGGGCATCGCTGTCATCGCCGCGGTGGGGTTTGCGGTCCGCGCGGGCTATCTCAAACGCTGCGGTGCGTTGAGCAAAGATCTCGCCCACAGCATCAAACGCGTCACCGAAGTGGGCGCCCCCGCCGCGTTCTCAAACGCTGTTAATCCAGCGGGCATGGCCCTGGTCACCGCGGCTGTCAGCCGGTTGGGTGATGCGGCCATCGCGGGCTTTGGCGCGGCCACACGGGTGCAATCGATTGCTTTGGTGGTGCTATTCGCGCTGTCCTCGGGCATCGGACCGCTCGTCGGCCAAAATTGGGGCGCGGGCGAGAAAGACCGCGCGCGCGTGGCGGTGCTGCAATCGTGGCTGTTCTGCGCGATCTACGGCCTCGCTCTCGGCGCTGTTCTGTTCATCTTTGCCGACCCGATTGCCAAAACCATCGCCACCCAATCAGACGCGGCGGCCTACACCGCGCAGTATTTCCGCGTCGTCGGCTGGAGCATCTTCGGCTACGGCATCGTTGTGACCGCGAATGCAGCGATGAACGCGCGGTCAAAAGCGCTGCACTCGATGAGTGTCAGCATTGGGCGCACCTTCGCGATCTACCTGCCTTGCGCCTGGATTGGCGTGATTATGTTTGGCTTTACCGGTATCCTCGGCGCGGCAGTTTTGGCCAATGTGCTGGGCGCTGTGCTGGCGATAATCGCGTGCCGGCAAACAGGCCTCACCCCGCGCATACGTCGCGCACCGGGCTTGGTGTGGAGCTAGCGGGCGCGCTGGAGGGGGCGCCCTGCTTGCACCGATGCGGAACCGTCGGCCTCGCGCTATTCGGCAAACGTGTCTGTAAGCGCGTCAATCGCGTCGCATTCGGTCGCAAACAGCAACAAATCACCTTTGTTGAGCTGCGTGTCGGGCTCTAAGAAAGCCTCCCGTTCATCACGCGTCAGCGCGACCGGGCGCGTCCCTTCAGGCAACGCCACGTCTCTAAGCACCTTCCCGGCAAGCCGATCAGGCACATGAACCCGCTTCATCGCCAACTCGTTGTGCAACAGCGTCTCTTGGTCGATTTCAGAGGTGTCCAAAATCCCGGCAACGATGCTTTCGGCAACCGTTGCATGAGGGTTGATCACGTCTTCCAGCGCCATCTCTTGGCACACATCCATCAGGTCAGCCGAGGTGATCTGCGGGATCACGCGGCCAAACCCGACAGACCGCGCCACCAAAGATGCCAAGATGTTGACGTCGGAGGCGTTGGTGATTGCCACGAAAACGTCGTGCTCATCCTGGAAGGCCTCGCGCAGGATGCTGGGGCTGGTCCCGTCACCGCGGATAAAGCCGCAATCGAGCTGTTCCGACAACGCATCGAGGCGCTCTTGATCCTTGTCGATAAGGATTGCCTCGTGCTCGGCCTCGATCAGATGGCGCGCTAAGGCTGCGCCGAAACGCGATGCGCCAAGAATGACAACACGCATGGGTTAACTCCTTATCCAATTGCGCGGCATAAACAAAACCAGTACCGCGACAAACTCTAACCGCCCTAGCCACATGGCAGCGCTCAGCGACAGCACCAAATCCGCCGGCAGATCGGGCCCGACAAGGCCCACCGACAAACCGACAGTGGAGAGCGCTGAGAGCACCTCGAACAAGGATGCAGCAGGGTCATATCCGCGGAAGACGAAATGCATCCAGAGAAGGCCCGCGGTGGTGGCGTAGAGCACCGCTAGGCCCACAAGCCCCACCATCTGCTCTTGCGGGACGCGCTTGCCGCCGCGCCTGAGCGGGGCCACCGAATGATCGGGCAGGCTGGGTTGCCGCAGGGTTTGCCGGGCCATGCGCAGCATCAGGCCGATCCGTCGCAGCTTTAAACCGCCCGCGGTTGATCCGACATCGCCGCCGATCACCATGCAAACGAGCACCACGATGAAAAAGCCGCCGCTGCTGGGGATGGCGGCGGTGGAGAACCCAGCCGTGGTCAGCGCGGAGATGGCATTGGCTAGCTTGTTTGACCAAGCGCTCAGCGGATCTGCTTCGGTCAGCAGGGCAAATATCAGCGTCGCCGCGGCCACCAAGAGCAAAGCGATGCCAAGGCGTTGCAGCGACCCCAACGCCCAGGTTTCCCGCCAGCGGCCACGAAAGGCGAGCACGAAAGCCAGAAGCGACACCGCGCCGACGACGCAACTGGTCAAGACCAGTGCCTGACCGAGCGGCGGGTAGCTTGCCAAACTATCGGGGCGCGGCGCGAAGCCGCCGGTCGATATCGCCGATAAGGTCAGCACCAGCGGCTCGCGCCAGCCGGGGATGACCAGCATCGTCAGCACGGCCATGATGCAGGTCAGCGCCACATAGACCCCCAGGAGGTGCCGCGCCTGCGCGCGCGTCGAGGCAATCCGGTCCGTGTCGTCGATGCCCGCTTTACCCAGTCGGCGCGCAGGCAGACCTGACGGCAACAGCAGCGCGATCACCGCCGTCGCCATCACCAACCCGCCTGACCATTGCATCCACGTGCGTAAAAAGTGGCCAGCAAACGGCCAATCATCAGGCGCCCGGGCCACTGAGAGGCCGGTGGTGGTAATGGCGCTGATCGCCTCAAACACAGCGAAAGCGGGTGGCATCCCCAGCGCCATGAAAGCGGGCGTCGCCAACAGTGCCGTTGCCAGAAACAAGATCGCCAGCGTCATCATCGCTTCGAGCGCGGTGAGATCTTTCGGTAGCGGATAGCGGCGGATCGGCAGCCAAATGGCGATGCAGAAAAAACAGGGTGCCGCCAGCGCGATCGCCAGCGGCCAAACGTTTTCGATCAACGCCCAAACGAGTGGCGGGGCAAAGACCGCCGCAATGACGGGCGCGTGGCACGCCAGGGTGAGCGCCAGCGCAGCAGGGCGTGCTGTGCGGCGCAGCGTGTCAGCACCGTCGGAAAACACTAAGAGGCTTCCGCCTGATCGCGAAATCGGTCCTGCTCGCCAACGCTCTGCACCGGGATCGGGCCATTAACGGTAAGGGTCCGATAGGGGAACGGGATTTCGATGCCAGCTTGGTCTAGGGCTGCCTTGACCGCGGCGACCACACGGTCACGGCTGGAGCGAATGTCTAAAGGCTGCGAGCCCGTCCACCAGGTAATCTCGAAATCGATTGAGGAGGCGCCGAAAGCGTGGGCAAAAACCTGAATATCGCGCACATCATCGCGGACCAGATCAACCTTGCGCACAGCCTCGGCAATCACGTCGCGCGCGGCATCAACATCCTCGCCATAGGCGATACCGCAGATAATGCTGGTACGGCGGATGTCTTGATCGGTGCGCACGGTAACCGGGTTTTGAAACAATTGCGCGTTAGGGACCACTACCAATTGCCCGTCGGTTTGGCGAATGTGGCTGTCGCGGATGGTGATGGTCTCCACTTTGCCCTCGACGCCGTCGCATTCGATATGGTCGCCAATGCGGAACGGCTCGCGCAGCAGCACCAAGATGCCGGCCAGGAAATTCTCAAACGTGTCTTTGAACGCGAAACCGATGGCGACAGAGCCGAGCCCCAGCGTGGTCAGTGCTCGCCCCGGGGTGATGGTGGGAAAGACGACGGTCAGGGCGATGAGCGTGCCGGTCAGCCAAAGCGCTACCTTCGCGATCAGGGTGAAGACGTCGACCAGGCTGCGCCGCAACCGGACGCGGGCGCCGACACGGCGGATCAAGAACGCGGCAGCAGCGCTGATCAAGGCGGTCACGGCGATGACCGACAGCGCCACGATAACCCGCGGCATCGCATCCAGCGCGGCGCCACCCCAGCCGGAAAACTGGGTCGAAAGCTCGCCTATAACGCCATTGGCGGAATTGAAAATGCTATCCATACGCCGCCAACGCCGATCCCGCACTTTGGTTCCGCAGGCTGGCGTTGGCTGGCGCACGGATGTCATGTGTCCAGCGATGTGATGCGGGAAACCCGACGCGCTCTCTTGAGGCTGAGCCCTCTATCCGCAATTGCGCGCCACGCGCGAAGGGGAAGATCGGGGTCATCAAACGGTGCGAACGGAAAAGTGGCAGCCCGTAGGGGAATCGAACCCCTCTTTCCAGGTTGAAAACCTGGCGTCCTAACCGATAGACGAACGGGCCACGCGTTTGTGTGCGGGTCGGTCTAGGCAAAGGCAGCCGCGAGAGCAAGGGAAATCTTGCCCGTCACGCCGCCACGTTTAGCCTCCCGCGCGCGCGGCGTCTTCGAGGCGCAGTTGCGGGGTTTGGCGGCCTTGCCAGTGGTTTATATCGAGCCGTCCGGCCAGATGAAACCGCGCCCCGCCATGGCTTTCGAGCGCTGCCCCGAGATCGGTGTCGCAGGCATTGAAGGCGATGGCATCGAGGCGTTTGCCGAGCCCGTCCGACACGGTCACCTTGAGGTGATTTTCCCCAACCCGGCGGCATTGATGGACCGCCATATCGGGCAGGGCAAAGCGCGGCGCGGGTGCGGCGGCGCCAAACGGCCCGGCGGCCTCCAATTGCTCGATCAACGCCACGGTCACTGCGCCGGGTATCACCAGCGCGTCGAGCGTGAGATCGCGCGGCCCGACGCTGCGGGCTCCTTGACGCTCCAGCAAGGCCGCAAGCCGCTCCATCGCTGCGGGGATTTGCGCTTCTTCCACGGTAAGCCCTGCTGCCATCGGATGGCCGCCGCCTTTCTGCAAAAGCCCCTCGGCCGCGACCCGCTGAACGCACGCACCCAGATCGATGCCTGGCACCGACCGGCCAGAGCCCTTGCCGATACCGCTTTCCAGGCCGATCACCACGGCGGGGCGGTTCGTGGCCTCTTTCAGCCGGGCGGCAACGATGCCCACGACGCCAGGATGCCAACCGGCACCGACAGCCCAAACGAGCGGGCCATCGAGCCCGCGCGCCTCTGCCTGAGCCATCGCTGCGGCGCGCACCCCTGCTTCGATCTCACGGCGTTCGCTGTTAAGCTGGTCAAGCCGGTCTGCCAACGCTGCCGCTTCTTGCGCGTTCTGGCTCAAGAGCAGTCGCGCGCCCAGATCCGCGGCGCCGATGCGGCCGCCCGCATTGATCCGCGGGCCCAGCACAAAGCCCAGATGGTAGCTGCTGGGCGCCACGTCGAGCCGGGCGCTGTCACAAAGCGCCACCAAGCCTGGCCGCGCCCGCCGCGCCATCACCTTCAGCCCCTGGCGCACGAAGGCGCGATTGACCCCGCGCAGGGGCGCCACATCCGCGATGGTGGCGAGCCCCACCAGATCGAGCATCGCCAGCAAATCGGGCGGTTTCGCCCCCGCTTGCCGCAATTGCCGATTGGCTTCGACCAGCATCAAAAACACCACCCCCGCGGCGCATAGATGGCTCAGCGCGCCATCCTCATCGAGACGGTTGGGGTTCACGACGGCCAGCGCGGGGGGCAGGGTCTCGCCCGCGAGGTGATGATCGAGCACGATGATATCGGCGGCAGCGCCCGCCTTTAGCGCGTCGTGGCTCAGGGTGCCGCAATCGACACAGATGATCAGGTCATGGCGGGCGGCCAAGTCGGCCATAGCCGGGGGGTTAGGCCCGTAGCCCTCGTCGATGCGGTCGGGGATGTAGAGCGTCGCGTCACGGCCCATTTGCCGGAGCCAGTCGATCAGCAGCGCGGCGGAGGTGCCGCCATCCACGTCGTAATCGGCGAAAACGGCCATACGCTGACGGGCGTTTAACGCGTGCACAAAGCGCTCGGCGGCGCGGCTCATATCCTTCAGGCCGCGCGGGTCGGGCAGGGTGTCGCGCAGGGCCGGGGCGAGATAGGCGCGGGCATCGGCACCAGCGACGCCGAGGCGCACCAGCGTGCGGCAAAGGGGTTCGGGCAGGGCGGTCTCCTGCGCCATCGCCTCGGCCAAGCGCACTGCCTCGGGGGCCAGGCCGACCCACCTGCGGCCCATTAATGAGTGCGACACCCCCAAGAAATCGCTCATATCCCTCCCAAACTCCCGCGAGCGGCCCCCCTCTATAGCTGCCGATGTGCGCGGGCGCGTCGCCGGGGTCAAGCCCCGGCCTGTGGGGGGATGATGAGCGATCGGACCCTTCTGCCGCCGCCCCTTGGTCCTGGTGCCCGCCTCTGTCGCGACACGACACGCAGATTTGGGCGCGTTCTAAATTTTGTCGAACCCGGCAAACGAGGTGTCTTAGCTTCATGCGGCGCGATACCTTCGCCTAGCGCTTTGACGCCGCAGTTCTCGCCTCGCTTAGCGGATTGGGCGCAACCATCAAGCGCCACCAGCCATCGGGCGATGATGCCTAGGCAGCTTTCGGTCCGATAGTCTTTGGCACTTCACGACCGTTGAGCGCTTGCGTGGCTCAATCCGGATCCAGGCTATGCCGCCCGCTCAAACAGTTTCAGATCTTCTGCGTAGGCGGCTTTTGTGCGCGCAAGCAGGGTTTCGCTAAAAAATGCGTTGTAAGTCTCGATTTCTTCAAGCGCGAGGTCATTCGGTAAGATCGAGCTGGCCCAGCCGCTAACTCGCTCGCCATCGAGGAACCGCCCGCCGCTGGTAGCATTGCGCCGCTCGCCCAAAGAGGCGACGCCCATCATCTCTGCGAGGCGCACAAAATTGTTTGATCGAACAAGCCGGGTTCCAGGCCGGTCTGCGAGGCCGCATAGAAAATCTGCTTGCGGACGCCAATGTGCGTCAAGTGTCCAGGGTGGAGAAACCAGCGTATAGTCAACGAATTCCGCGAAGCTAAGCGACAGCTCGAGATTTCTGCCAAAAAGCCACAGATGTCGTTGCGCCGCCTTGATATGCCCATACACAAACTCTTCAAACGGCTCCCCACTTTTTACAGGCTTGACGAACTTATCTATGTAGCAGCTCACCAGCCGCTCGAACGGATGCCGGATTAAGACAGTAAGTGGCCCGAACGTGTCATCGACGAAGGTCTTGAGTGGAACACCAAAGTTTTTCTCCACCGTCTCGTGAAAACGCTCGGGTCTAATTTTCGCTTGTACCGCTTCCGGTTCAAATTTCAGCAGCGACGCTTTGATCGAGGTGCAAGAGTTTTTCGGGATCCATAGAAGGGTAACGTCCTTCGCTGGGAACCAAAGCATGTAGTCGAGCACATTCACGACGTGCCCGTGGCGCCCTAAAAAACCTAGCGTTTGCATCTTTCGCGCCAGATGGACGAGCCCGTCAGAGAAGTATGTGGCCATGTCCACATCTTCGACCGCAATACCTTCTTTGGCACAATGCCGCGACAGGAAGGCATCGAATTTCGGGAGAAACACGCTCAAAGGCATATCGAGTTCAGCGA
>JBCDGW010000119.1:0-9853 GCA_038750765.1 Pseudomonadota bacterium
CTTGCGCATCGATGGCGGGTCGCCAAGCCCGGGTGATCGCGTCGCTAAGCGCAACATCGAGGGCATCGGCGTAAGCGTGTACTCGCCCGCGCGCATCAAGAACGCGCGCATCTCGTCACGCATCGGCGCGGCATCTAACACACGGCGCACCGCCCGCACTTTGGCAGCATCGTAATCGCCCTTACCGGGCCCCCAAACAACCCCGAGCACGGTGCGCGGGCCGAGCGGCACTTCGACAAACGCGCCTAAGAAACACCCGCCCTCGGGCGCTTTGTAGTCGAGCAGGCGATCAAGCGGTTGCGCTGTCAGAACACCGACAAGCGCGCCCTCCGCGAAAAAGCTCAGATCTTCGCCCATCAACCGCCCCGCGCCCGGGGCCACGGACACCCGGTAACAAATGCGCTGCAATCAGCCGCCGCCATGGTGTATCTTTCCAAAACCCCCTAAGCAGGGAGCGTGTTTGCGCTATCAGCGCGATTGTCATGGGTCGGCACGACTCTTCAACCTCGAGGTACTCTAAGATGAAATTCTTTGTCGATACCGCGGACGTCGATGCGATCCGCGAGTTGAACGATTTGGGCATGGTTGACGGCGTCACGACAAACCCGTCGCTCATCATGAAATCCGGTCGCGATATCAAAGAGGTAACCAAAGAAATCTGCGACATGGTCGACGGGCCGGTGAGCGCTGAAACGGTGGCGACAGACGCCGATGGGATGATCGCCGAGGGGCGCGAATTGGCTAAAATCGCCCCCAACATCACGATCAAGGTGCCGCTCACTTGGGCTGGGCTAAAGGCCTGCAAAGTGCTCTCGGATGAGGGACGCATGCTCAACGTGACGCTGTGTTTTTCCGCCAACCAAGCGATCCTGGCGGCAAAGGCGGGGGCCACGTTTATCTCTCCCTTCGTCGGCCGTCTCGATGACATCAATATCGACGGTATGGACCTGATCGCCGATATCCGCGAGATCTACGACAATTACGGCTTTAAGACGCAGATCCTCGCCGCATCGATCCGCTCGGCCAACCATATGACCGAAGCTGCGAAAATCGGCGCGGATGTGGCGACGGCCCCGCCCGATGTGATCCGGAAGATGGCCGCGCATCCGTTGACCGATAAGGGCTTGGCCGCCTTCCTCGATGATTGGGCTAAGACCGGTCAGAAAATCCTCTGACGGCGGCACCTCCACGTTGCATTTGGGGCCATCCTCGCGCGTGGCCCCAAAAAATTTGAACCAGATTTTCCAAAATTGCGCCGTATTAAGCCGGTATTCAGCCTCATCGCGGTATCGCTGCCTCTGCACGGGATACGCGGCTCGTTGTAGTGGCCGGTATGGCTCAATTTTTAGGAAAATGCCGTTGCAAACCCGTTCCAAGAGCCCGCTTCGTTTAGTTGCTGCCAACCCGGCGCCAAGCCCGTCCCGCGCGACGGAACAATCCCTTCTCGATTATGCCTGTGGCGCCCTCGCCACCCGCCATGCCAGTTACGCGCCAATCGCCCACAAAGCGCTGGACGGCCTCGGCGCTGATTGTGCACACAGTGTGAAAAGCAGGGGTGCGCATCCAAAGAAGGTGCCGCCAAACAAAAATGAGGCAGGCATGGCTGGCGAGACAGCAGTGATCTCGGAGGATCTGCGTAGCAGACTCCTGTCCGAGCCGGATTTAATTTTGGAAGATCCTGATCTGATGCAGGCGCTTGTCGCTGCAAATGAAAAGGTCATGGGCAATAACATCGTGGACCTGCGCGGCATCGCGATGGAGCGGCTTGAATCGCGTCTTGAGCGGCTGGAGGAGACCCACCGCCATGTGATCGCGGCAGCCTATGAGAACTTAGCCGGCACCAATATCGTGCACCGCGCGGTCCTTAAAATGCTCGATCCTGTTGGCTTTGAGGATTTCTTAGGCAATCTGCGCGGCGAGATCGCCGAAATCTTGCGCTTGGATGCGCTGCGCCTGGTTTTGGAATCTCCGGTGTCCGACAGCGATCCGGCGGTGCACAAACTCGGGGAGATTTTGCTTGTCGCAGAGCCGGGTTTTGTCGACCAATACCTGACCGGCGGCCGCAATGTGCCGATCCGGACGGTCACTTTGCGTCAGGTTCAGCCCACGAATGATCTGGTTTACCGCGACCGCGCCGATTGGATCCGCTCGGAGGCCTGTCTCAAGCTTGATCTCGGGCCGGGGCGCTTGCCGGGTATGCTGGTGTTTGGCGCAGAGGATCCGCATCAATTTAAGCCCACCCAAGGCACGGATCTGCTGACGTTTTTCGCCGGTGTTTTCGAGCGGGCGATGCGGCGCTGGCTGGCGTGATCCTTGTTTCACCAGCGCTGCACGAGGCGCTGGAAGGCTGGCTTGCGCATTTGCGCGCGCTCGATAATGCCGCAGATCACACAGTGACCGCGTATCGTCATGACGTCACCGGGTACTTGGCCTTTATAACCGAGCATCTGGGCGGGCCGACCGGGGTTGCCGGTCTCGCCGCGGTAGGGGTGCGAGATATGCGTGCCTGGATGGCGCATGCGCGGGGCGCTGGCCTGTCTGCGCGATCGCTCGCACGTGCGCTGTCGGCGGTCAAAGGCTTCACCGCTTGGCTTGCTGAGCGGGAAGGGTTTGACCCCACACCCGTTTTGCAGGCGCGAAGCCCCAAATTTCAAAACAAACTTCCTCGACCGCTGACCGCTGAAGCAGCGCGCAAGATGATCGATACCGTTGATCTGCAATCAGAAAAACCGTGGGTCGCGGCCCGGGATACGGCGGTAGTGACGCTTTTATACAGCGCCGGGCTTCGGATCAGTGAGGGCCTCGCGCTCACCGGCGCAGATCATCCGCTGCCAGAGGTGCTGCGCGTTAGGGGCAAGGGCCGCAAAGAGCGTTTGGTGCCGATACTGCCTGTCGCGCGCGCTGCGGTCGACGCCTATGTGACGGCCTGCCCGCATCGGATGGAGCCCGACGCACCCCTGTTTCGCGGTGTGCGGGGCGGCGCGCTTAACCCGCGGCTGGTGCAGAAAGTGATGGAGCAAGCGCGCCTGCAATTGGGCCTTCCCGCCAGTGCGACGCCCCATGCTTTGCGCCACAGCTTTGCCACCCATCTGCTGGAAGCGGGCGGCGATCTTCGCGCGATCCAAGAGTTGTTGGGGCATGCATCGCTCTCGACGACGCAAGCCTATACCGCTGTTGACCAATCTCGTTTGATGGAGGTTTACGCCCGCGCGCACCCCAAGGCCTAGGCATTGCGCTGCAGCCACGGGCCAGGCGCGTTGCATGCGTTGCAATTGAAAATGGCCCATGCTTGCGCCATGACGGCGCTATGACCGTGCGATTTAAAGCCTTGAGCGTGCATATGCTCACTGCGACAGGCGCCGTTTTCGCAATGCTGGCGATGCTCGCAGCCCATGACGAGAAATGGGGCTTGATGTTCACCTGGCTGGTGGTGGCCTTTGCAGTAGACGGTATCGACGGCCCGCTCGCGCGCAAATACAACGTCAAAGCCAATGCGCCGCAATACGATGGCGTGTTGATGGATTTGATCATCGACTATCTCACATACGTCTTCATCCCGGCTTACGCGCTCTTTAAGTCGGGCCTTTTGCCGGGGTGGACCGGCTGGATTGCGATCATCGTGATCACGTTCGCAAGCGTTGTCTACTTCGCCGATACCCGCATGAAAACGAAGGATAATTCTTTCGCGGGCTTTCCGGGCTGCTGGAATATGGTGGTGATCGTGATGTTCGCGCTAGAGCCCAATTTCTGGACGATCCTAGCAATTGTCGCGGTGCTGGCTGCGGCGATGTTTACGCCGCTCAAGTTCATTCATCCGGTGCGCACGGATCGCTGGCGCTCGGTGTCGCTGCCGGTGGCGTTGGCCTGGGTAGGCTTCGCTGGCTGGGCGGCTTGGGTCGATTTCGACCCGCAGATCTGGGTGCATTGGGGCTTGATCCTAACCTCGCTTTACCTGGTGTTCGCAGGGATCGTGCAGCAATTGGTGCCGTCCGAGGCCGCGCCCTAAATCAGGAGCGATGCGGCGCCCTCCAACCGCAACAGCGCCACTTTCGTCTCAACCCCGCCTGCGCCGGAAAACCCGCCTAACCCCCGAGCAGACAAGACACGGTGGCATGGGATCAGAACCGGTATCGGATTGGCGCCACAGGCTTGGCCCACGGCTTGCGCGGGAGCGCCGAGCGCGCGGGCAATGTCGCCGTATTCCCTCGTTTCGCCGTAAGGAATTGCCGCGATTTGATCCAGCACCCGCGCGGTGAACCCCGCCACCGCAGGCGCGACCGGAACGGTGAACTGCAGACACTCACCCGAGAAGTAGCGCTGCACTTCGCTGACGGCTTGCGCCAAAACCGCGTCCCTGCCTTCAGCCTCCTGAAAGCCCCATCCACTCGCAGAAACGGCCCCGTCCGCGACGCGGATCCAAAACGGCCCCGTCGGTGTTTCAAGCACAGCGCAGGCGCTCATGGGATATCGTTCAGATCGCCCCGAACAGCCTGGTCGGCAAAGCCTTCGGGGTCTCGGATGAAAGCGCGGTAGAGCTTGAAATGGGTGGTGTCGGAAAGCGAAATCGGCACAATCCCTCCGCGGCTAAAGCCCCAAAGCGCCGCGCCCGGAACCGCCATCAACAGCGGCGAATGCGTCGCCATGATCACCTGTGAACTGGCTTCTTCTTGGATCGCGGCGAGCAGGCGTAGCAGATCCAGTTGCCGCCGCGGCGACAGCGCGCTTTCCGGCTCATCCATCAGGTAAAAGCCCTGCCGACCCATGCGCTCATCAAACAACCGCAAGAACCCCTCCCCGTGCGAATGGGAGAGAAAATCAGCGGCCGGACTGCTCACGGCGTCGAGATAGCGCGCCACTGAAAAGAAGCTCTCCGCGCGGAAAAACCACCCATCCGTCACTTTGGGAAGCCAACCTGCCCGTAAGTGCGGCGCAAGGAGACCACCGTTAATCTCGCGCGCCTCGCTGTGATCGACGGCGCGATAGCCCTTACCACCGCCAGCATCGTCATATCCCGCACAAGCGGCGATTGCCTCGATCAGCGTCGACTTTCCAGTGCCGTTCTCGCCGCAGAAAATCGTGACAGGGCTTTCGAAAGACAACTCAAACGCCTCGTTCAGCCAGGGCAGATCAAACGGATAACCCTCGGGCAAATCATCGGGATCACGCAGCGCTACCCGTTTGAGAAACGGCGCGGGAAGCGCGGTATCCCGCCTTCGACGCGCCATTAATCCTGCTCTGGATGCAGGCGAAGCCGGATCGGGCCCCGCGCAGTAAGCGGGTCGACGGGGTGCCCCTTCTGCGTGGCCAAAAGCGGCAAGCCTGCAGCGACGCGGCGCACATCGGGCATCAAGTCGCGCCACTCATCCCCAATCACCCGCGCGGCTTCGGAAGGGCAAAAGCTCTTCTCTGGCCCGCGCCGCTTGGCCAGGTCCATCAAGACAGCGGCGATTGCGTCGTCTTGCGCCACTATGCGTCAGGGTCCAGTTTGTCTTGCGTGCGGGTGTCAAAGTCACTGGCCGCATGACGCTCGCGCAATTGCTCTGATTTGGGACCGTGCATGCGATTGACCATGCGTCCGCGTTTCACCGCGGGTCGCTCGCCAATCCGGTCAGCCCAGGCCACCACATGGCTATAGGAGGCAACGTCCAGAAACTCCGCAGCGTCGTAGAGCCATCCTTTGACCAGCCCGCCATACCAAGGCCAAATCGCCATATCGGCGATGGAATAGGTGCCGCCGGCCATCCACTCATGCTGCGCCAAGTGTTTGTCGAGGACATCCAACTGGCGCTTTACCTCCATCGAGAAGCGATCAATCGGATAGCGCCAGCGGCTGGGCGCATAGGCGTAAAAGTGGCCGAAACCGCCACCCAGATAAGGCGCCGAGCCCATTTGCCACATCAGCCATGAGAGCATTTCGGGCCGTTTCGCAGGATCGGTGAGCGTGAACGCGTCAAACTTTTCCGCCAGATACATCAGGATTGCGGCAGATTCGAAAACGGAGGTGGGCGTTTGCGTAGAGCGGTCAACAAGCGCAGGGATCTTTGAGTTTGGATTGACCGCGACAAAGCCTGAACCGAACTGATCGCCCTCGCCGATATCGATCAGCCAGGCGTCATATTCCGCCTCATGCCCGGCCTCGAGCAATTCTTCGAGCATGATCGTGACCTTGACGCCGTTGGGCGTGGCCAGCGAGTAAAGTTGCAGCGGGTGGGTGCCGAAGGGCAGGTCTTTGTCGTGGGTGGCGCCCGATATTGGCCGGTTGATGTTGGCGAACTTCCCGCCAGACTTAGCCTCCCAGGTCCAAACCTTCGGTGGTGTGTAAGCGTCATTGTCGGACATGACTGGCCTCCCTCCTGCATGGGTTTTGCTCACGATCGCGGCGCGGATGCATCAGAGCGTCGCCGCGATTGGTTGCACTAGGCTTTAGCCGGGCAGGGGCCGAAACCCAAGCGTTGCCCGTCGCCTCGCAAACCTGAGGAGGGTCGCGCCGCTGGTTGACAAGGCCGCGCGCTGCCACATTTCCCGCGTTGGAAGGAGCCCCGCATGCTTGCCTCACTTGCTGTTTTGACCGCCGCTATCCTCCTGGGCGGCATGACGTTTTTTAGCTTTGGCTTCGCGCCCGTCCTGTTCAAGCAGCTACCGATGGCGCAGGTGCGTCCGCTGCTGCGCGGCACCTTTCCCTACTATTATTTGGCGGTGATTGCGGTGTCTGGCGTCGCCACAGCACTCGCCGTCACGGTTTCGGTGACCGCGGCGGGCTTGTTCGCGGTGATCTGCGTGAGCACGCTTTATGCCCGTCAAATCCTCATGTTGCAGATCAATGCGGCCTCCGATGCTGGCGATCAGGCGGGTTTCAAGCGGCTTCACGGGTTGTCTGTGGTCATTCAACTCATCCAGTTGGGGCTTGCTGGCTGGGGCCTTTTGGTCATCGCCTAAAACCCTTCGGCTCGCGCCGCGCTCACCGGCATTGCCGCTCTTGCGCGTAGGCACCCACGCTCTATAACCGCGACGATTTGCGCGGTCCTCACCTTTGGGATCGATCACTGGCGGGGGGCCCATGCCAAAGCGGACCGATATCCAATCCATCATGATCATCGGCGCCGGGCCCATCGTGATCGGTCAGGCCTGCGAGTTCGACTATTCCGGCGCGCAAGCGTGCAAGGCGCTGCGGGAAGAGGGGTACCGCGTGATCCTGGTCAACTCGAACCCGGCCACGATCATGACCGATCCAGAGATGGCCGACGCCACCTATATCGAGCCGATCACCCCCGAGATCGTCGCCAAGATCATCGCTAAGGAAAAGCCTGACGCGCTACTGCCGACGATGGGTGGGCAGACGGGGCTCAACACGTCGCTCGCGCTTGAAGAGATGGGTGTGCTGCGCGAGCACGGTGTCGAGATGATCGGCGCCAAGCGCGATGCCATTGAGATGGCAGAGGATCGCAAGCTGTTCCGCGAGGCGATGGACCGGATCGGCCTGGAAAATCCCCGCGCCACCATCGTTTCAGCGCCGAAGCGCGACGGGAAGTTCGACATCAGCGCAGGTCTCGACGAAGCGATGGCCGCGATTGAAGATGTGGGTTTGCCGGCGATCATCCGCCCGGCCTTCACTCTGGGCGGCACGGGCGGCGGTGTCGCCTATAACCGCGAAGAGTATCGCGAGATCTGTCGCCGTGGGCTTGAGGCGTCACCGGTGGCGCAAATCCTGGTGGATGAGAGCCTGCTGGGATGGAAAGAGTTTGAGATGGAAGTCGTGCGCGACCGCGCCGACAACGCCATTATCGTCTGTTCCATCGAAAACGTGGACCCGATGGGCGTGCACACCGGTGACTCGGTTACCGTCGCGCCTGCGCTTACGCTGACGGATAAGGAATATCAGATCATGCGCAACGGCTCGATTGCCGTCCTGCGCGAGATCGGCGTGGAAACCGGCGGCTCCAACGTTCAGTGGGCGGTGAACCCCGCGGACGGGCGCATGGTGGTGATTGAGATGAACACGCGCGTGAGCCGCTCGTCAGCGCTCGCCTCAAAAGCCACGGGGTTTCCCATCGCCAAGATCGCGGCGAAACTGGCCGTGGGCTACACGCTCGATGAGTTGGACAATGACATAACCAAGGTCACGCCCGCGTCCTTCGAGCCCACCATTGATTATGTCGTCACCAAAATCCCGCGCTTCGCGTTTGAGAAATTTCCCGGCGCCGAACCAGACCTGACCACAGCGATGAAGTCGGTTGGGGAGGCGATGGCGATTGGGCGCACATTCCATGAGAGCGTGCAAAAGGCGCTGGCCTCGCTGGAGACGGGGCTGACCGGCTTCAATGAGATCGAAATTCCCGGGCTGACGCCTGAAACGCTGAGGCAGGGCTCGTTACCCGCCGACAGCAAGGCCGCCATCACCGCGGCTTTGTCGCGGCAAACGCCGGACCGGATGCGGGTGATCGCGCAGGCGATGCGCCACGGGCTCAGCGACGATGAGATCCAGACGGCCACCGCGTTTGACCCCTGGTTTCTGGCCCGGATCCGCGAAATCGTCGAGGCGGAGGCGCGGGTTGCCGAGGCGGGCCTGCCGATGAAGGAAGCCGGGCTGCGACAGCTTAAGATGCTGGGCTTCACCGATGCGCGCCTCGCCCAGCTGACCGGGCGGGACGAAGACAATGTGCGCCGGGCCCGGCACAATTTAGGCGTCATGGCGCAGTTCAAGCGGATCGACACGTGCGCCGCGGAGTTCGAGGCGCAAACGCCCTATATGTATTCCACATACGAAGTGCCTGCGATGGGGGACGCCGAATGCGAGGCGCGCCCGTCTGATCGCACCAAGGTGGTGATCCTCGGCGGCGGCCCGAACCGCATCGGCCAGGGGATCGAGTTTGACTATTGTTGCTGTCACGCCTGCTTTGCGCTGTCCAAGGCGGGGTATGAGACGATCATGGTCAATTGCAATCCTGAGACGGTGAGCACAGATTACGACACGTCGGACCGTCTGTATTTTGAGCCGCTGACCTTTGAACATGTGATGGAGATCCTACGTGTTGAGCAGGAAAACGGCACACTGCACGGGGTCATCGTTCAGTTTGGTGGGCAGACGCCGCTGAAACTGGCCAATGCTTTGCACGATGCAGGCATCCCAATCTTGGGGACAACGCCTGACGCAATTGATCTTGCCGAAGATCGCGAACGCTTTCAGGCACTTGTCCATGACCTAGCGCTAAAGCAGCCCCATAACGCGATTGCCGCCACCGAAGCGGATGCGATTGCCGCGGGCGACGAGATTGGGTTTCCGCTGGTGATCCGCCCTTCCTATGTGCTGGGCGGGCGTGCGATGGAGATCGTGCGCGACCGCGCCTCGCTTGAGCGCTACATCGCTGACGCGGTGGTGGTCTCTGGCGATAGCCCGGTGCTGCTCGATAGCTACCTCGACGGCGCCACGGAAGTTGATGTCGATTGCCTGTGCGACGGTAGCGCGGTTCACATCGCGGGGGTGATGGAGCATATCGAAGAGGCGGGCGTGCATTCAGGGGACAGCGCCTGCTCGCTGCCGCCCCACACCCTTGCGCCCGAGATCGTCGCGGAACTGACCCGACAGGCCCGTGAATTGGCCTTGGCGCTCAACGTGGTGGGGCTGATGAATGTGCAATTTGCGGTCAAAGACGGCACGGTCTACCTGATCGAGGTCAATCCGCGCGCCTCGCGCACCGTGCCGTTCGTGGCCAAAGCCACCGATAGCGCCATCGCCTCAATCGCGGCGCGGCTGATGGCGGGTGAACCGCTATCCGCCTTCGCCACGCGCCCACCTTATCCGCCGGGCACCGGGCCCGATGATCCACTGCCGCTGGCCGATCCGATGACGCTCGCC
>JBCDGW010000120.1:0-9783 GCA_038750765.1 Pseudomonadota bacterium
CGCGTTGGAGCAGCTTTCGCGGGCGACATGGGTCGCGTTCGACAAAACCGGCACGCTGACCGCGGGCACCCCGCGCGTGACAGACGTGATCATGCATGACCCAAACCTCAGCCGCGCCCGGCTACTGGGTCTGGCCGCCGCTATAGAAGCCCGTTCAGAACACCCGATTGGCCGGGCGATTTGCAAAGCAGCCGCCGATAGCGCAGACGAAACGACGCGCCTTGAAGCGCAAGATGTGACCGCCCATGCCGGGCTCGGGGTCAGCGGCACCGTGGCCGGGCATCAGGTGACGGTGGGCTCGGCGCGCTACATGGCAGAGCTGGGCCTCGACGCCGCACCCTCAGGCCGAGGCAGCGATGTGTTCGTGGCCATCGACGGACGCCTCGCGGCGATGCTGAGCATCACGGATCCGGTGCGCGAGAGCGCCGCTGAGGCGGTGGCCGCGTTGCGGGAGGATGGCGTGCGCGTGGCGATGATCTCAGGCGACAGTCTCCCCGCGGCCAAGGCCGTCGCGGCACAAGTGGGGATCACCGAAATCCATGCCGAGACCATGCCGGGCGACAAACGCGACATCGTCGCCGCGTTGCAAAAAGATGGCCCCGTGGCCTTTGTCGGTGACGGGATTAACGATGCGCCCGCGCTTGCCGAGGCTGATATCGGCATCGCCATCGGCAGCGGCACCGATGTGGCGATGGACGCCGCCGACGTGGTCCTGATCGGTGACGATCCGGCGGGCGTGGTGACCGCGCGGCGCTTATCGCAGGCGGTGCTGCGCAACATCCGGCAAAACCTGGCTTGGGCCTTTGGCTACAACGTGGCGTTGATCCCGGTGGCTGCTGGGTTGCTCTATCCGGCGTTTGGCCTGTTGCTGTCGCCGATGCTGGCCGCGGGGGCGATGGCGCTGTCGTCGATCTTTGTGGTCACCAACGCTCTACGGCTGCGCCGATTTACCCCGGTGATCGGCCCAACCGACCAAGCGCCCGACCGTGCCAAGACACGCGCACCAGCGCCTGGCGCAACGCCCGCACCTGCCACAGCGGCAAAGCCGTCTCTCTGATCCACCTCACGCGACAAGCGGAGCAATCGGTCACACCGGCGTGTCTTTCACCGAGGCGGAAACACGCTACACTCCCGCCATCGCATTCAACTGGGAGATCCGTCGACCCGATGTCCAGACTTGCCTTTGCCACCGCGCTCATGATGCTCGCAGGCCCCGCAATCGCAGACGATCACGTGACCAAATCCCACGGCATCTCGCCTTTCGGCGACCTCAAATATCCCGCTGACTTCCCCCATTTCGACTACGTCAATCCCGACGCCCCCAAAGGCGGCACGATCAGCTTTCGTGGCCAGGGCGCCTCGGGCACCTTCGACAGCGTCAATGCCTATATCCTCAAGGGCGAACCGGCCCAGGGTCTGGTCAGGATCCACGACTCGCTGCTGGCGCGCGCATTCGATGAGCCATCGTCCTATTACGGGCTGATCGCCGAAAGCCTCGAATATCCCGATGACCGCTCGTGGGTGATCTTCAATCTGCGGCCCGAGGCGCGGTTTTCCGACGGTCATCCGATCACCGCCGAGGATGTGGTGTTCACGCTGGAGATGTTCCAAACCGAGGCGAGCCCCCGCTTCGGCCTATTGGTCGAAGACGTGGCGGGCGCTGAGGTGTTGGACGACCACCGCGTTAAGGTGACATTCAAGGAAGGGGTGGCCACCCGCGACCTGGCGCAGGTGTTCGGCACGCTCGCGATCCTGCCCGCGCATTACTACGCGGATGTGCCCTTCGCCGAGAGCACGCTTGAGCCACCGGTGTCGTCCGGCTGGTACCGCATCACCGATGTCGATCCTGGCCGCAACATCACCTATTGCCGCGACGACGACTACTGGGGCGCCGATCTGCCGGTGAATGTGGGCAAGAACAACTTCGATTGCTTCCGCTACGAGTATTTCGCTGACACCACCGCCGCGTTCGAGGCGCTTAAAGTGGGTGAATACCTGCTGCATGAGGAGTTTAGTTCGGCGATTTGGGCCACGAGCTACGATTTTCCCGCGCTCGATAACGGCTGGGTGATCCGCGAGGAGATCAGCGATAGCCGTTCCTCCGGCGCGCAAGGGTTTTACATGAACCTGCGCCGCGAGAAGTTTCAGGACCCGCGGGTGCGCGAAGCGATCGCGATGATGTTCAACTTTGAATGGACCAATAAAACTCTGTTCTACGGCAGCTATAATCGGTCCGACAGCTTTTGGGAAAACTCCAACCTGCAGGCCGCCGGGCCGCTGGAAGGGGCGGAATTGGCCGTGCTGGAGCCGTTTCGCGACCAATTGCCCGAAAGCGTCTTCACCGAAGAGGCGGTGTCGCCGCCTGCCTTTACCGAAGCGAACAAGATCGACCGGACAGCGGTGCGCCGGGCCGGGCGGCTGTTGGATGAGGCTGGCTGGGAAGTGGGCGATGACGGGATGCGGGTGAATGCCGAGGGCGAGCCGCTAGCCATCGAGATCGTCTCTGACAGCGCCGCCTTCGAGCGGATCTTGCTGCCCTTTGTCGAGAACCTCACGCGGGTCGGCGTCGACGCGGTGTATAACCGGGTTGATCCGGCGCAAGAGGTGCAGCGGCAAGAGACCTTCGATTTCGACGTCACCATCGCCCGGCTGGTGCTCTCGCTGCGCCCCTCGGTCGAGTTGCGCACACTGTTTGGCACCCAGGGCGCCCAAAGCCCCGGCACGCTCAACCTGTCTGGCGTGGCCGACCCGGTGGTGGACGCGCTGATTGAACAGATCATCGAGGCGCCAACCCTCGAAGATTTAGAGGTGCGGGTCAAAGCGCTCGACCGGGTGCTGCGCGCAAAGCATATCTGGGTGCCCAACTGGTACAAAGGCAGCCATTGGTTGGCCTATTGGGATGTCTTCGGCAAACCCGACGAGAAGCCGCCCTATGATCGCGGTGTCGATTACTGGTGGTGGGACGAGGAAAAGTACCAAGCGCTCAGAACAGCGGGGGCGCTAGACTAGCGCGCCGCCTGGGCAGCTAGCCCACAGGAAACAAGCGCGGACCCGCGTTGCGCGGACCCTGTCCCCGCCAAGCCTTTTGCGCGCGGCGGGGTCTTTCATGTCAAACGCGGCGGCGTCTCTCATCACGCGGCACTGCGCCGCTTTCGTGCCAAAGTCTGGACCTATACGCTGCAGACGACTCGCTTTTCAGCTCGGAGCATTGATCTTGCGGACCTTTTTTGCGCTTATCGCCTGCCTCATGACGCTATCGAGCGCCGCCACCGCGCAGGAGCGGCCCAGCACCATCCTCGTGCTGGACGGTTCCGGCTCGATGTGGGGGCAGATCGACGGCGTCAACAAGATCGTCATCGCCCGCGAGGTAATCGGCGGCATTCTGGGCTCGTTCCCGCCTGAGCAATCTCTCGGACTCACGGTGTATGGCCACCGCCGCAAGGGCGATTGCAACGATATCGAGACGCTGATCGCGCCGGGGCTGAACACCGCCCCGTCGATTATCGATGCGGTCAACGGGATCAACCCGCGCGGCAAAACCCCGTTGAGCGCTGCGGTTATGGCGGCTGCCGAGGCGCTGCGGTTCACCGAGGAAAAAGCAACCGTGATCCTAGTCTCCGACGGGATTGAGACCTGCAATGTGGACCCCTGCGCGGTGGGTCAGCAGCTTGAACAATTAGGCGTCGATTTCACCGCCCATGTGATCGGCTTCGATGTGGATGAAGACCCTGCCGCGCGGGCCCAGTTGCAATGCCTTGCCGAAGAGACTGGCGGCACCTTCCTGACCGCGTCGAACGCGTCGGAACTAACCAATGCGCTGCAAACCGTGGCCGAGCCCGCGCTGCCCGTGCAAGTGCGCTTTCAGGCTATCGAAGGCGATGGCGGGCCGCAGATAACCGCAGGTCTTAGCTGGAATATCGCCGATGCAGGCGGCACGCCGATCCTGGCCAACACGCCCGAAGCGGCACCGGCGCTGACGCTGCCCCCGGGCGGCTATGTGGCCACCGTCACGCGCAGCATCGACGGCGCTCAGGGCAGCGCCACAGTCAGCCTTGAGGACAGCGCGCAAGTGGTGACCATCGCCCTGCCCGAATTGGTGCGGGAGTTCGAATTGACCCTGCGCGCCACCGATGGCGAGAACGGCCCCGCAATCGATACCGGCCTGCGCTGGCGCCTGACCAACGGGCTCGGCATCCCGGTTTTGAACGACGAGACCAACGCGCGGCCGGTGCTGATGCTGGCGCCGGGCCGCTACACTGCCTCGGTCACCCGCGACGAGGACGGGGCGCAAGGCACCGGCGAGATCACCATCGACAACCGCGGCGCGGTGCTGACCATCGCCCTGCCCGAGCTTGTGCGGCCCTATCCGGTTACGTTCCTGGCCAAAGCCAACGGGCTCGACATCACTGCGGGGCTCGCCTGGTCGGTGAGCGACGCAAGCGGTGCGCTGATCTTGCAAGACGACAGCGACGCCTCGCCTATGATCGAAGCGATGCCTGGCGCCTACACCGCTCGGGTCGTGCGCCTTGAGGACGGCGCCGAAGCCAGCGCTGACTTCTCGGTCGTCGATGCCTCGCAAACCGTGATCCTCACCCTGCCCGACTTGCCCCCGCCAGCGGTGCAGGTGCGCGCAGTTGCCATCGATGGGCGCAACGGCCCGCGGATCACCGACCCGCTGATCTGGGATCTGAGCGGTCCCGACGGCGCGATCCTAACCGGCGAGGAAACCGCGCGCCTGGATCTGGAACTGGTCAAGGGCACCTATACGGTCTCCGTCACCCGGCCTGCAGATGGGGCCCGTGCCGAGGAGCGCTTCGGCGTCGGCAGCGTCAACAAAACCGTGACGCTGGAACTGCCCGAATATCGCCCGCTGGCCACGGTGCTGGGGCCGGACAGCGCCCCCGCAGGATCAACCATCCCGGTGGAGTGGACCGGGCCCGATGAGCAAAGCGACTATATCGCGGTGTCGCGCCCCGACAGCGATAAGGCCGAGACCTATACCTACACGCGCGAGGGCCCGCTCCTCGACCTGACCTTGCCGCCCGAGCCGGGGCGCTACGAGATCCGCTATGTGCTGCGCGACGGGCGCAAAGTGCTGGCCAGCCAAGAGATCGAGGTGACGGAGGTGACCGCCACCATCGCCTATGAAGGCGCGCTGATCGCGGGCAACACGCTGAGCGTGGATTGGACCGGCCCCGATTACCAAAACGATTATCTGGCGGTGATCCCGGTCGATGACGAGGGCGCGATCAGCTACACCTATTCCCGCGAAGGCTCTCCTCTCGGCCTGGTGCTGCCTTCTGAGCCGGGCGAGTACCGGCTGGCCTATATCATGAGCCAGCGCAAACGCGTGCTGGAAACCCTACCCATCACCGTCTCCGAGATCACGGCGTCGCTCACGTCTCCGGGCGAAGCTGCCGCCGGTGCAACTGTCGCGATCGACTGGACCGGGCCCGATTATCAAAACGATTACATCGCGGTGGTCCCGCGCGGCGCGGAG
Organism: Pseudomonadota bacterium; assembly: GCA_038750765.1. Lineage (GTDB taxonomy): Bacteria > Pseudomonadota > Alphaproteobacteria > Rhodobacterales > Rhodobacteraceae > Psychromarinibacter. The sequence goes on from JBCDGW010000120.1 coordinate 5,501, forward strand.
AAGGTGGTCAACTACACCTATACCCGCCAAGGCAGCCCGCTCGATCTGGTGATGCCCGCCGAGCCGGGCAGCTACGACATCGTCTATGTCATGGCGAACAAGCGCCGCATCATCGCCCGCGAACCGGTGGAGGTGGTCGATGTCTTGGCCGCGCTCGACGCCGCGGCGACCGGTGCTGCCGGGGCCACGCTTAGCGTCGATTGGACCGGGCCCGATTATCAAAACGACTATATCGGCGTGTTCGACGCGGGCGGAAAGCTGATCAACTACACCTATACCCGCCAAGGCAGCCCGTTAGGCCTGGTTTTGCCCGTGCAACCGGGTGCGTACACCTTAGCCTATGTGCAAGCCCAAGGCCGCACGGTACTGGCGAGCCAGCCGATCTCGGTCGAAGAAACCCAAGCCCAGCTAGACCTTCCGGCGGACGGCACGGCGGGCGAGACGGTGGAAGTCACCTGGACCGGGCCGGATTATCGCAACGATTTCATCGCGGTGCTCGATGAGAACGGCAAGACCATCAACTACACCTATACGCGCCAAGGCAGCCCGCTCGGCCTGGTGATGCCCACCGAGCCTGGCACCTACGAGGTGGCTTACGTGGTCGCCCAAGACCGCACGATCATTGCCCGCCAGCCGATCACCGTCAGCGCTGTGGCGGCAACGCTCGATTTCGCCGCCGAGGGCACAGCAGGCGAAACCATGGAGATCACCTGGACAGGGCCGGATTACCGCAACGATTTCATCGCGGTGCTGGATGAGAACGGCAAGACCATCAACTACACCTATACGCGCCAGGGCAGCCCCTTAGGTCTGGTGATGCCCACCGAGCCTGGCACCTACGAGGTGGCTTACGTGGTCGCCCAAGACCGCACGATCATTGCCCGCGAGACGATCACCGTCAGCGATATCGGTGCGGATTTGCGCTTTCGCGATGGCCCGCTCAACGCCGGTGAAACTCTGGAGATTACCTGGACCGGGCCGGATTATCGCAACGACTTCATCGCGGTGCTCGATGAGAACGACAAGAGCGTCACCTATACCTATAGCCGCGAGGGGACACCGCTGGGCCTGATGCTGCCGTCAGAGCCGGGCAATTACGAGATCGCCTATGTGATGGCCCAAGACCGGAAGGTGTTGACCCGGGTGCCGATCACTGTCTCGGCGATTGAGGCCAGCATTACCCCGCCCGCGCCGGACGTGCTGCGCGCCGGGGCGACGATTACGCTCGACTGGGCGGGTCCGGATTATCGCAACGATTTCATCGCGGTGACGGAGCCCGGCGAAAATCGATCGATCAGCTACGGCTATACCAGGCAAGGCAACCCGCTGGAGGTAACCCTGCCCGCGGAGCCTGGCGAGTATGACCTGGTCTATATCATGGCGCAAAACCGCACGCCGATTGCGCGGATCCCGATCAGCGTCAGCGCAGTTGAAGCCAGCGTAAGCGGACCGGTGGAGGCGCCCATGGGCAGCACCATCGAGGTGTCTTGGGAAGGTCCGGGCTATACCCGCGACGTGATTGCTATCGCCCCCGCAGGCGAAGCGGATGACCGCTATCTCAGCTACGCCAATGCCCGCAATGGCAGCCCTGCCGAACTGGTCTTGCCGGTGACGCCGGGGACGTATGAGTTGCGCTATGTGATGACCTCAAATAGCCGCGTTGTGCTGGCTCGCGTGCCGATCACCTTGACCCCGGTCACGGCCGCTTTTGATTTGCCGCCGAGCGCCGCAGCGGGCACCACGCTGGAGGTAAGCTGGGAAGGCCCCGATTACCGCGGTGACACGCTGCAACTGGTGCTTGAGGGCGCGAACCGCGCTGCCCTGAGCCTGCGTACCCGCGGCGGCAGCCCGGCGCGGCTGGATCTGCCCGACACGCCCGGCACCTATGAACTACACTATGTGTTGGGTCAGGGTGCGACGATCCTGCACACGCAGACATTGGTGGTGGAATAAGGCGCGCCGCTCATCACTTCAGGGCGGACTGAACCGCCGGACGCAGGAAACTTTTCAGGAAACTTTTAATGCCTCCAGCGGAGGTATTTAGGAAGGCTCTTGACTAGCAATAACCAGAGTTCGCGCTTGAGGGTATCGCGATCCTTGCGCCATCGCCACTCGCATTCCTTCAGGTGCAACTCGAAGTTTTTTGACACCCCATTAAACTTTGCGAGGCGGCGTTTGGTGAAGGACCAGAAGGCCTCGATGCCGTTGATATGCACGTCGCCATCAGCAAAGCGGGTCGGCCCGTCATAGTATTTCGTGAGCCGCAGATGCGCGTCGTAGCCCACATCAACGAGCCCGTTATAGGCCTGCCAGCCATCCGAGATGATGGTGGCATCGAGGGCGACCTGGCCCCTGATAATCCGTTGTAATGTCTTCTTTTTCACGTCTGGCACGATCTCAGTGAAGACACGGCCGTCGCGCTCTAAGATGCCGAAGACAGGCTGCTTTGAGGAGCCGCGTCCGCGCTTTCTGGGTGCGTATTGGCCCCGTGGGCGGGCGGGTCCGAAGTAGCTCTCATCGACCTCAACCGAGCCCGCCATCTTTTCTTTGAGGGAGAGCTGGTGGGCGTGAATGCGCGCGCGGAACAGGCGGTAGTAGCGGTTCACGGTGTTGCGGTTCAGGCCCAACAGCGCCGCGCTTTGGGAGGCTGTGAGATCGGCGCAGAATGCCTCGACCAGTTTTAAACGCCTATACCGAGATAAGCCATTCTTCTTGTTCATAGAAAAACCCTTCACCAGCAGGATTGCTCGTCAAGAGCCTTAGGAAAAGAAGAAGCGCAGCCCGGTGCATAAGCGGCGTCCGCACTGCCGTGGTCGGGGGCGCCAGGCGCGCGTCGTGTTAGCCAAAAGCGGCACTTTGAGGTCGCATTTGCGCTCCATTCTGACGGGGGCCTCGTCTACGCTCTCCGCAAACACCGGTTTTCCTGGGAGGGAGCACCATGAAATCGCATTACCGCGTGGTCGTGATCGGCGGCGGCGTCACCGGGGCGTCGGTCCTTTATCATTTGGCAAAGTTCGGCTGGAAAGATGTGGCGCTGATCGAGCGCAACGTGCTGACGGCGGGCTCGTCCTGGCATGCGGCGGGCGGGGTGCACGCGCTCAATGCGGACCCCAACATGGCAGCGCTGCAGGCCTATACCATCGACCTGCTCCAGGAGATCGAGAAGGAATCGGGGCAATCCATCGGCCTGCATATGACCGGCGGTGTCACGGTGGCGGCGGTGCCTGACCGGTGGGAATGGCTGCAATCGGCCTATCGCGTGTTTCAGTCCATCGGGATCGATGACACCCGGCTGATGACGCCCGAAGAAGTGAAAGAATGCTGCCCGATCATGGATGTCGACGGCGTTTATGGGGGGCTTTGGGCCGATCGCGAAGGCTATGTCGACACCACCGGCACGGTGCATGCCTATGCCAAATGCGCCCGGATGCGCGGCGCTGAAGTGATCGAGCATAACCGGGTGCTGGAACTGCACTGGAAAGGCGATGCCTGGTCGGTGGTCACCGAAAAGGGCACGATCACCGCGGAGCATGTGATCAATGCCGGCGGGCTTTGGGCCAAGCAGGTGGGGCGGATGGTGGGGCTCGATCTGCCGGTCTCGCCGCTCGCGCACCATTATCTGCTGACCGAGACGATCCCGGAAGTGGCGGCGCTTGAGAGCGAATTGCCGATGACCGTGGATCTCGAAGGCTTCACCTATATGCGCCAGGACCAGCAGGGCATCTTGGTGGGGATTTACGAGATCAACCATCAGCACTGGATGATGGATGGCGCGCCGTGGGATTACGGCATCGAGCTTTTGCAAGAAGATCTCGACCGGATCGAGAACGAGCTGATGATGGCTTATAAACGGTTCCCCTGTTTGGAGCAGGTGGGCATCCGCAACTGGGTCAACGGCGCGTTCACCTTCTCGCCCGATGGCAACCCGCTGGTGGGCCCGGTTCAGGGGGTGCCCAATTACTGGCTCGCCTGCGGGGTGATGGCGGGCTTCCTCCAAGGCGGCGGCGTCGGCAAGACCCTGGCGGAATGGATCATCCACGGTGAGACCGAGACCGATAGCTGGTCGATGGACATCGCCCGCTACGGGGATTTTGCCTCCAACAAGGAATACATCAAACAGACCACGGGCCAGTTTTATTCGCGCCGGTTCGTGATGACCTACCCCAATGAGCAACTGCCGGCAGGGCGGCCGCTTAAGATGGCGCCCGCCTATAGCGAGATGGCGCAGGCGGGCGCACGCTGGGGCGCCAGTTGGGGCCTGGAAGTGCCGATCTATTTCGCCC
>JBCDGW010000121.1:0-9580 GCA_038750765.1 Pseudomonadota bacterium
ATCGGTAGGAGCGGCATCCCCCGGCCTGCCTCATCGTTGGAGCATGTTCCCGGGATAACCGCCGTTGACGGGTGGCATTAATCGCGCGGGACTAGCTGTCGGGCAAAGGCGATGCCCTCCGAACGAAGCACCCGCCCGGAGTAATCGCCGCAGCCGCCGGGCAGCGGCGGGCCGCCTCACGGGCTGCCGCTTCTTATCCGACAGTGCCTCGCCCAGAGCGTCTTCGGATCGTCGGGATAATGTACTGCAGAAAACCCGAAGTGCGGCATCCCCCGGCCCGCCTCATCGTTGGAATCCCGGCGGGTTTTAAGTCTTGCTTTGACGACTGACTATCGAACAACGTGCCTCCCCGAAACAACCGCTGGGGCAGAGCAACGGCTAGAAAGGCATCCCCCCGCCCGCCGCTGCTGCAGACCAACACGCGTCGTAACCGCGCCGTGACCGCTTAAACACCCGCGTCACTGCTTGAGGCGCCGCCTGCCACAGTCTACCAAACCCAAACACTGCCCCTGATGCCGGCCGCACCGGCACCCGACTGAAGAAGGAGACCCGCGTGAGCGACAAGACCATTCTCGTTGTGGGCACCTATGACACTAAAAACGACGAACTCAGCTATATGGTCGAGCGGATCCGCAGCCTGGGCGGGGGTACCCGCTCGATGGATATCTCGGTTTTGGGTGAGCCCGCGCATCCCACCGATATCTCAAAACATGCTGTGGCCGAAGCTGCGGAAAGTTCCATCGACGCCGCAATCGCGACCGGTAACGAAAACGCAGCGATGCAGATCATGGCGAAAGGGGCCAGCGCGCTCGCCGCGCAGCTGCACCAGAGCGGCGAGATCCACGGTGTCGTGGTGCTGGGGGGTACGATGGGCACCGATACGGCGCTCGATATCTGTCAGGCGCTGCCGCTCGGCGTGCCCAAATACGTGGTGTCCACGGTCTCGTTCTCGCCGCTGATCGAGCCGCAGCGGCTATCGACCGATATTCAGATGATCCTGTGGGCCGGGGGGCTCTACGGGCTGAACGCTGTGTGCAAGTCCTCGCTCAGCCAAGCCGCGGGCGCGGTGCTGGGTGCTGCCCGCGCGGTGGAGCCGCCCCGCGCTGTCCGGCCGTTGATCGGGATGACGTCGCTCGGCTCGTCGTGCCTGTCCTACATGAAGCGCCTGAAACCCGCCCTCGAGGCGCGCGGCTTCGACGTGGCGATCTTCCACGCCACCGGCATGGGCGGGATGGCCTACGAGGCGATTGCCGGCGCGGGAGGGTTTGCTTGCGTGATGGATTTCGCCTTGCCCGAATTGGGCAATTTGCTCGCCGGGTCGGTGGTGAATGCTGGGGAAGACCGGATGCTGAATGCCGGGCGCGCGGGGATCCCGCAGATCGTCGCGCCGGGCTGTCTGGATCTGATCGATTTCGCGGGCTGGCAAGACATTCCCGAACGCTACCGAGACCGGCCCTTTCACGCCCATAACCGGCTGATCAAATCCGCCGCGCTCAATGCGGACGAGCGGCGCGAGACCGCCCGCGAAATGGCGCGGCGCCTGAGCAAAGCTGCGGCGCCGGTGGAAGTGATCCTGACCAATCACGGGATCGAGGAATGGGACCGCGAGGGGCAAGAGGCCCATGATCCAGAGGCGTTTGCTGCTTTTTGTGCTGAGATGCGCAAGGTGATGACGCCGCCAATTGGGTTCTCCGAGCTGGATTGCCATATCAACGATGACGCGTTTGCCGAGGCGGCGCTGGCGATCTTGGATCGCTGGGTGGCAGACGGGATTGTGCAGATGACAGGCGGGGTCGGGGGCTGAGCAGGGCTCTGCGGCCATAGTCTTTGGCTGGATGGCTTGGTGGCTACTGTGGAATGACGCGCCCGCCCGGGCTGATCGCTGAATGCGCGGGGGGCGTATCGCGTCCGTGCTGACCTGCGAACGAAGCACCTGCCCGGGAAAATCGCCGCAGGCGCCGTGCATCGGCGGGCCGTACTTTGGTTTATTTGGGGGCTGCCACTTCGTATCAGCCAGCTCTTCGCTCAGGGCGTCTTCGGATCGTCCGGATTAAGTACTTCGGAACAACGGTCACATCGGCATCCCTCGGCCCGCCACTGCTTGCACTGTCGGGTTGAATTCTTGAATGACGTGACCGCTTGTGACGCTGGGTGTTTATCGCACGGCGCAGGCGTCAGAGCGAACCGTCAGCGCGGCCCTCAGAGCGAAGCACCCGCCCGGGATAATCGCCGAAGGCGCCGGGCAGCGGCGGGCCGCCCGACGGGCCGCCGCTTCGTCGAAGCCAGCGCATCGCTCGGAGCGTCTTCGGGTCGTCCGGATAAAGTACCGCAGAACAACAGTCACAGCGGCATCCCTCGGCCCGCCTTATCGTTGGAGCACAGGGTGGTTTTTGCGCGACATCAACGGGCGCCCTCAGAACGAAGCACCCGCCCGGAATAATCGCCAAAGGCGCCGGGCAGCGGCGGGCCGTCCCGCGGGCTGCCGCTTCGTCGAAGCCAGCGCATCGCGTCGAGCGTCTTCGGGTCGTCCGGATAAAGCGCCGCAGAACCACGGTCACAGCGGCATCCCCCGGCCCGCCTCATCGTTGGAGCAGAGGTCACTTTGGTTCTTTTCGTCGGCGCCCGACCGTCCAATGGCGCTCCCGTTTGATTGAGGCTTGCACATCACGTAGAGAGTCTTCGGATCGTCGGGATAAACCACTACAGAACCACGGTCGCAGCGGCATCCCCCGGCCCGCCTCATCGTTGGAATACGGAAGCGCTTTGGTTCTCTAGCTCAGCGCACCAACCCCAGCCCAAAGCCTCGCCGCACCTATCGCACCGCCTCAATCGGCCCTGCCGCGGAGCCGGTGATGAACTGCTCCAGATACGGATCGCCTGAGCGGTCCATCTCGTCGACAGGCCCGGTCCAGCGCACCTGGCCGCCATGCAGCATCGCCACGTGATCGGCGATGGCGCGCACCGACGCCATATCGTGGGTGATGGTCATCGCCGTCGCCCCCATCTCCACCACGATTTCGCGGATCAGGGCGTTAATCACCCCCGACATGATCGGGTCGAGCCCGGTGGTGGGCTCATCGAAAAAGATGATCTCGGGCTCGGCGGCAATGGCCCGCGCCAGGCCCACCCGCTTTTGCATGCCGCCCGACAGTTCGGCGGGAAAGAGATCGGCGACCTCGGGCTTCAATCCGACGCGGCGCAACTTCTCAATCGCAATCGCGCGCGCCTCGTCTTTGGGCCGTTTGAGGCTGCCGCGCAGCAGGCGAAAGGCCACGTTTTGCCACACGGGCAGCGAGTCAAACAGCGCGCCACCCTGAAACAGCATACCAAATCGCGCCAAGAACGCGTCGCGCTTGGCCTTGCGCACATCCTCGCCGTCCAGCAGGACCTGGCCTTGGTCCGGCGTGATCAACCCCAGCACGCACTTAATGGTCACCGATTTACCCGTGCCTGAACCGCCGATGATCACCATCGACGAGCCTTTAGGCACGCTCAGATCGACACCGCGCAGCACCTTGTTCGCGCCGAAGGCTTTATGGACGCCGCGCATCTCAATCATGTGCCGAAAAACACCGATGTGAGGGTGAAGTTCGCCGCCAGGATCAACACCGACGCTGACACCACCGCATCGGTGGTCGCGCGCCCGACGCCTTGCGCGCCGCGGCCCGAGCGCATGCCGTGGTAGCAGCCCATCGTGGCCACGATAAAACCAAACACCGCCGCCTTCACCAGGCCCGAGATGACATCGGAGGCCTGGAGGAAATCGACCGTGTTGCGGATATAGGTGGCGGCGTTGAAATCCAGCGCGTTCACCGCCACCAGATAGCCGCCCATAATCCCGATCGTGTTACCCACCGCCGCCAATAAGGGCAGGGCTAGCGTCGCCGCCACCACCCGCGGCAAGGTGAGATACTTCATCGGGTTGGTCGAAAGCGTCACCAGCGCGTCGATCTGTTCGGTCACTTTCATCGTGCCGATCTCTGCCGCGATCGCCGCTGCCACCCGCCCGGCCACCATCAACCCGGTCAAGACAGGACCCAATTCGCGCACCATGCCGATTGCCACGATCTGCGGCACGACCGCTTCGGCGTTAAAGCGCGCCCCCCCGGCATAGATCTGCAACGCCAGCGCGCCGCCGGTAAAGAGCGTGGTCAGGCCCACAACCGGCAGGGAAAAATAGCCGATCACCATGAGTTGGTTCAGCAATTCGCGCCAATAAAACGGCGGCCTGGCCAGATGACTGACGGTTTCAGCCACGAAGAGGCTGATCCGCCCAATCGCCGCCAACAACGCCAAAACCGAGCGGCCGAGCGCGGCCACTGGGTTGAGAAGGCTCACAGCGCCGCCCCGACATAGCGCCGGGTGTAACGCGGGCCGAGGCTGGTGAGGATCTCATAGCCGATGGTGCCTGCCGCCTCCGCCAAGTCATCGATCCCTTGCATTGTCGAGAGCAGGTCGAGCGCGCCGGGATCATGGTCCAGATCGGTGATATCGACCGTAATCAGGTCCATCGACACCCGGCCTACAACCGGACAGGCGATCGCCCCATGGTAGAGTGCGGTGTTGTTGGATAGCGCCCGGTGCACCCCGTCGGCATAGCCCGCCGAGACCGTTGCCAGGCGCGTCTCCCGCGCCGCGATCCAGCTGCGCGCATAGCCCACCGCTTCGCCTGCGGCCACGTCGCGGGTTTGGATTACCGGCAGCGACAAACGCACCACCGCCGCTGCATCGCCGAAAGGCTGACCGCCATAGAGCCCGATCCCGGGCCGCGTCATCTCAAAATGATAATCTGCCCCCAGCAACGTGCCGCCAGTTGCCGCCAGCGAGCGGGGCACGCCGACCCCGTTGGTCATCTCGCGAAAAAGGCCCAATTGCTCGGCATTCATCGCCGCTTCCGGCTCATCGGCGCAGGCGAGATGCGAGATCACCAGGATCGGCCCTTGGCGCATCGTCAGATCGCGCACCGCCTGCCATTCCAACGGCTCGAGCCCAAGCCGGTTCATCCCTGTATCAAGCTGTACCCCAAAAGGGGTTCCCGGCAGGGCCTCGAAATGGCGGGTAAGCTGCTCGATTGAGTTGAGCATCGGGATGAGCCCGAGATCAGCGAACATGTCGGTATCGCCCGCCATATGCCCGCCATAGACGAAAATGCGCGGGCCGGGGCCCAGAGCTTGGCGGATCGCGGCGCCTTCTTCGGCGACGGCACAGAAAAAGCTGCGCGCCCCCGCATGGGCCAGCGCGCGGGCCACCGGGCCCAGACCTAAGCCATAAGCGTCGGCTTTGACCGTGGCCGCGGTTTCGACAGTCGCGGCGGAGCGTTGCTCCAAGGCGCGCCAGTTATCGGCCAAAGCGGCCAGATCCACATTCAATAGCCCAGTGCTCATGGCGGTCTTGTGCCGCCGGTGTCGCGCGAGGGCAAGACCCAAGCGCGGGATCGTCAGGCCAGTGTTTGGGCGCGTGTTTGAGCCGCTGTTAAGGCGAGTGTTTTGAGGCCCAAATCGCGCCTTATGCCTGCTTAGCCCGCTGTTATGGTCACGATGCGCGCAAGCCTTTGCAAGCGGGCGAAATTGGTGCGATATTACAGCCGTGGTAACAGACAAATAAATCCAACAGAAACGTCGGGGTGGAGTGCCATGTTCTGGTTTGGGGTTTTTCTGGGGTACGTTTTGGGGTTTGGGCTTGCGTTAGTCTTTTTTACCGCCGCGCAACGGTGGCGGGTGACCGAGCAGCCTGTTCTTATTCGCGATGCTGACAGCGCTGGAACGCGGGTGCACTGACGGCGATCGGCTGGTTTATGCCGATTGTGCGCACGGTACGTTTGCGTCGCTGACGGGACTGCTTAGCTATGCGACCGTCTGACTAGGACTTGCGCGCCGCCGGGCAGGTCGAAAACCGTAAGTGATGCGTGGATCGGCTGGTGAAACCTGGTCCGCACGGGACAAAAAAAGCGCCCGGGCCAGTGACGGCCGGGCGCAAGTCGCGGAACGAGGGACAGTGAAGCGGGCGCGGCGTTCCAATCCGCACCCGGATAGCGGGAATGTAAGCATTTGGGTGCCCGTGCGTCACCCGGTATTCGCCGCCGCCAAAGGGCAGCACCGCTTACCTAACGCTTGACCCTGCGGTATACGCCCATGAAATGACGCGCTTTTCAGGCTTTTCCCAGAAAGTCGGTGGATAAAATTTTTTGTGGAGAATTCGGGGATAAATCGAAAAGCGGCACGAAGCTGGCAAAAAAGGCCAATTATTTCCATTTATTCAGCAGCCGGTCGGACAGAACGACTCAGTGCGTCACTCTGGGGGTAACCCGTTGATGAACCGCATAAAGCGCCACCGCAGCGGCGTTCGAGACGTTGAGCGAGCCGAACGCGCCGGCTGCGCCGATGCGCACCAGCCTATCGCAGGTCTCGCGGGTTTTCTCGCGCAGGCCAGGCCCCTCGGCACCGAGCACCAGCGCAATCGGTCCGAGCGGCGCTTGCAAGGTAGTGGCCAAGTCTGTCTCGGCTTCGCCCGCCAGGCCGATGGTGGTGTAGCCTAAAGAGTTGAGATCGGTCATCGCGCGCGCCAGGTTTGCGACGCGCAAATAGGGCTGGCGTTCCAGCGCGCCAGAGGCGGCCTTAGCGAGCGCGCCGGTTTCTGGTGCGGCATGGCGGGCCGGGGCCAACACCGCTTGGGCGCCGAACACCTCGCTCGAGCGTAAGACCGCTCCCACATTATGGGGGTCGGACACCCGGTCGAGCACCACCACGCAGGCGCTATCGTCGCGCGGCGCACACATGTCAGCGAGGCTGCCCCAGTCGAGCGGCCGCACCTCGAGCGCTGCGCCCTGATGCACCGACCCCGGATCGAGGGGTGCTGCGAATTTGCGCGCGTCACTGAGCGTGATGTCGAGGTTTGGGGGCAGGGGGCCCAGCCGATTGAGCGCATTTTGGGTGGCGATCAGGCGCAGCGCGGTGCGGGCTGGATTGGCCAACGCGTCACGCACCGCATGCAGACCGAATAGCCAAAGCGTCTCACGCCCCGCCGCGCGGCGGGCCTGTTCTTTCTCGATCACCCATTTCGGCTTTTTCACCCGGCCCGCTTTCTGATGGTTTCACCTCGCGTGCCTAGAGCGCAATCGTGAAAGTGTGAAATGGTTTTCGCAGCGTGCGCGGCGTTGTATCTGAGAGGCGGGCCTGTCGATGGGTGAGGGGCGCTTCTTTCCGTCTCAGCCCGCGGCCGCCGCCTGATTGCGCTGCCCTTTTTGGACTGTGTTGTTTGGACTGTCCCAGTCTGCCGACCCAGTCGCGCTGCTTAGCTGCGCCGCTCTCGAAAGCGCGGATCGATGACGCCGCACGTGGCCGCCCCGCCTAATAGTGGCAGCACCTATTTGCCGCCCCGGGCCGCGCTGCATCATTATCGTGCCCGATTGCCCGGATACCGCCAAGTGCTTACCGCGCTGCATTTATCATTGACGGCTGCGGGTCGCCCTTATATCCCGGCACGCCTAAGGGCGACGTGCTGCAAGGTGCGGCAGCGGACTGTAACTCCGCCGGGGAGACCCATGCCTGGTTCGATTCCAGGGTCGCCCACCATCTTCTCTCCCGCTATGGATATTCACCTTACCGCACTATGCGTTGGGCTGCGTTCTAAAGGGCTGTAAAGGACGCTGTTATGACGCAAAACCTGCCTGATTTCCGCCTTGAGACGCATTTTTCCAAATGGGAGTTCCAGGCCCGCTACCACATGACGGCCTCGGATGCAGAGAGCGTATCGCTGCGGGATTTGTTGGCGCTGGCGACGCCCGACGAACGGGCTGCCTTCGAGGACATGTGGCTGGGCTATACCCAGACCTTTGGCGCGCCCGATCTGCGCGCGGCGATTGCGGGTACCTACGAGGCGCGCGGGGCCGACGACATCCTTTGTTTCGCCGGTGCCAGTGAGGGCATTTACGTGGCCAATTGCGCCCTCTTGGACGCCCAAAGCCACGCCATCGTCGTCACCCCGAACTATCAAAGCCATGAGAGCCTGCCGCTATCGATTTGCGAGGCCACGGGGGTGCCGCTCGACCCCGAGGCGAGCTGGGCGCTCGATATCGACCGGGTCAAAGCGGCGATCCGGCCCAATACGCGGCTTGTGACGATCAATTTCCCCCATAACCCAACCGGTGCGATCTTACCGCTAGAGCGCTACCAAGCGCTGATCGATCTTTGCCGCGCCCATGGGATCTATATTCTCCACGACGAGATCTTCCGCGGCCTCGGCCCCAGCGGCGCGGTGCATCTGCCGCAAATCGCTGATCTTTATGAGCGCGGCTTATCGCTGAACGTGATGTCGAAAGCCTATGGGCTACCGGGGCTGCGTATCGGCTGGATCGCCTGCCAGGACCGGGCGTTGCTGTCGCGGATGGAGCGGATGAAGCATTATCTGTCGATCTGCAATTCGGGGCCGAGCGAACGTCTGGCGGTGATTGCGCTCAACCATCGCGCGGCGTTGTTGCAGCGTAATTGTGCGATCGTCGACGAAAACCTGCCGAAATGGGATGCGTTCTTCGCCCGCCATGAGGGCCTGTTCGATTGGCAACGGCCCGATGGCGCGTGCACGGGGTTCCCGCGCTATCGCGGGCCCGAGGGGGTGGAGGCGTTTTGCCAGTCGTTGGTGGTGGAAAGCGGGGTGCTGCTGCTGCCGGGCTTGATTTACCGCTCTGAGCTTGGCCCGACGCCGGTTGACCGTTTTCGCTTGGGCTTCGGACGCAGAGGCCTGGACGCCGGGCTGGCCGCGTTGGAGGCGCATCTGGCGGCGCGCCCGGGGGGTGCGTCGGTTTAGGCTTGGGGTGGTTTGCGCCGTCTGCGGCGTTCTGCCGTGCTCTATGCGGACGATCCGACGACGTTGTTGGCGATGCGCTGAGTGAGAGGATGCGGCAGCCCGCGTCTAGAGTGCAGCAAGGCCCAAAGCTGGCCCGTGCGCGTCGAATACTGCAGCGGATGCTTTCCTCAACGGTTACGCAAGACGGTTCAAGCAGTGGCGGGCCGGGGGATGCCGCTGTGACCGTTGTTCTACGGTGCTTTATCCGGACGATCCGAAGAAGATCGACGCGGTGCGCTGGTTGAGAGGAAGCGGCAGCCCGTGGGACGGCCCGCCGCTGCCTGGCGCCTTCGGCGGTTACTCCGGGCGGGTGCGTCGTTCCGAGGGCAGCGCCAAGGCGACACACGGTAACCTTCGCTCACCAAGTCGCTGCCTGGCGCTTGGGCGATCATCCCGGTTCGGCGCTTCGTTCGACGGTCGGCGCAGTGCTATCCCAACGACGAGGCGGGTCGTAGGATGCCGCTTTGACCGTTGTTCTGCAGCGCTTTATCTGGACGATCCGGAGACGCTCGACGCGAAGCGCTGGTTGAGAGGAAGCGGCATGCCCCCAGGACAAAACACGGGACGGCCCGCCGCTGCCTGGCGCCTTCGGCGGTTATCCCGGGCGGGTGCGTCGTTCCGAGGGCAGCGCCAAGGCGACACACGGTAACGGTCGCTCACCAAGTCGCTGCCTGGCGCTTGGGCGATCATCCCGGTTCGGCGCTTCGTTCGACGGTCGGCGCAGTGCTATCCCAACGAC
>JBCDGW010000122.1:0-9502 GCA_038750765.1 Pseudomonadota bacterium
GGTGGATCGCCTCCACCGTCGTCGTGCCACGTGTCTGCCCGGGGATGGCCCAAAGCCCGCGCCGTGCAGAGAGGGGCCGAGAGCGTCATGCCGGTGCCTTATCCGTATCCTTGTTTTTCAACCCGGTGCCCAGATAGGCCTCGATCACCTGCTCATTGGCTTTGATCTCATCAATCGTGCCTTCGGCCAGCACCTTGCCCTCGGCCATGACGATGACCGGGTCACACAGACGGCCAATAAATTCCATGTCGTGCTCGATCATGCAGAACGTATAGCCGCGGTCCTGGTTGAGCCGCAGGATCGCGTCGCCGATAGTGTTCAACAGCGTACGATTGACGCCGGCGCCCACCTCGTCGAGGAACACGATCTTGGCATCCACCATCATCGTGCGGCCTAACTCCAACAGCTTTTTCTGCCCGCCCGAAAGATTGCCCGCCTTTTCGTCAGCCAAGTGGTCGATGGTGAGGAACTCCAGCACCTCATCGGCCTTCTTCGCCAGCGCACGCTCTTCCTCGGCGACGCGGCTGCGGTGGAACCACGCGTTCCACAGCGTCTCACCCGATTGTCCGGCGGGCACCATCATCAGGTTCTCGCGCACACTCATCGAGCCAAACTCATGGGCGATCTGGAACGTGCGCAACAGGCCTTTGTCGAATAGGTCGTGGGGCGGCAGGCCGGTGATATCCTCGCCATCCATGGTCACGCGGCCGATGTTGGGCTGAAGCACCCCGGCAATCACATTGAAGAGCGTGGTCTTCCCGGCGCCGTTGGGCCCGACCAGGCCGGTGATCGAGCCGGTCTCGATCCTCAGCGAGGCGCCATCGACAGCGTGGAAGCCGCCGAAATGTTTCTCAAGGCCGTCAACAACGATCATCGCGCGTCCTAAGCTAAACAGCCCGGAGCGGGTCCGGGCTGTTTGGGTCGTTGTTGCCGCTTAGCGGAAGCCGACGGTGGCTTGGGTGCCGCCCTCGATATTGTACTCGCGGTAATTGCCCGCGCTTTCGCCAGGGCCGATCAGCTCCACCGCCGTCGCACCGACATAGTCGATGTCGCCGCCATTGGAGAGGATCTCCAGTGCCTTGCCCAGCTCACCGGGGAAGATCTCTTCACCCGGGGCATTGGCCACATCCATCACGCTGTCTTTAAAGACGTTGGAATCGGTCGATCCCGCCGCCTGCATCGCCAGCATGATCAGCGCTGCTGCGTCGTAGCTTTCTGCGCTGAACGAGTTGGTCGGATCAAAGCCGGCGGCCTGGCCCAGCTCGACGAAGGTTGCGTTGCCGGGGCTGTCGGTGCCCGGCACCTGGCCGAACGACCCTTCCAATTCTTCGCCGATATTCTCGATCAGGCTGTCGCCGAACATGCCGTCGGGCAGCACAAAGGTGTCGAACGCGCCCGAATCGAGTGAGCTGCGGATCACGCCGAGCCCGCCCTGGTCGACATAGCCTGCCACCACCAGAACTTCGCCCCCGGCAGAGGCCAGCGCGCCCACTTCAGCCGAGTAGTCGGCTTTGCCGTCTTCATGGGCGGCGGAGATGGTCACGGTGCCGCCGGCTTCTTCGAACGCGGCCTGGAAAGCATCGGCCAGACCTTTGCCGTAATCGTTGTTGGTGTAGGTCAGCGCCACTTCCATGATGCCGCGATCCATGATCACTTCGGTCATCACCACGCCCTGGCGGGCATCGGAAGGAGCGGTGCGGAAGAACAGGCCGTTATCCTCAGCGGTCGACAGGCCGGGCGAGGTGGCGGAAGGCGAGATCATCACCACGCCGTTCGCCATGGCCACATTCGACAGGATCGCGCCGGTCACGCCTGAGCAATCCGCGCCCATGATCGCGGCCACGCCTTCGGCAGTGATCAAACGCTCGGCGGCGGCAGTCGCGGCAGCGGCGTCGATGCAAGTGCTGTCACCGCGCACCGGGGTGACGACGGCGCCATCGAGCAACATGCCGCTTTCGCTGACTTCGCTCATCGCCAATTCCGCGCCCGCGGCCATGTCGGGGGTGATCGATTCAATCGGGCCGGTAAAGCCCAGGATAATACCGATCTTCACCTCAGTGGCATGGCCATCGGCGAGCACCGCGCCCGCCACCATGGCGCCGCCCGCGGCGGAGGCCAGAAGAAGCTTTTTCATAAACAGACTCCCTGTGTCTTCGTTTTATGACATCGCAAACTAGGCGCAGTGGACCCAAAAGGAAAGCCTACCCGCGCGTCATCGCCCATGGGGCTTTGCGCGACGCTAAAAGAACCGACAGGATACCGGCTCACGGGCCGCAATTTCGCGCGCCCGCTGCTTCTTCTTTTTCCAAATACCTCCGCCGGAGGCTTCTCTACAGGCCACGCAAGCGGTTCGCCGGGGCAGCGCGGCAACCCAGCGTCCGGGTTGAGCCACCGGGGGCGCTTAGTTGCCCAGCATCTCCAAGGCCGACCAGTCGGCGAACACCGCGCTCAGCGCGTCGATGTAGCCCGTTCCCGCGACCCCGTGGGCGAGCGGGGGGAACACCACGCTCTCAAGCCCCAAATCAGCTATCTGCGCACGCGCCGCCTGTGGCGGCGCCGCCTCCCAGATCATCACCCGCGCACCGCTTTCGGCCACCATGCTGCTCAACTGGGCCAGTTGCGCCGCGTCAGGGGAGGCCCCGGCCTCCCATTCCAGCGACAGCACGCGCAAGCCGTAGGCGCGCGCAAAGTACTGATACCGCGGATGGGTGGCGATGAAGACCACGTCTTCCGCACTGGCCAGCGCGGCACGCGCGGTGGTGTCGAGCGCTTCGAGATCCGCCTTGAGCGCCTCCAGCCGGGCGGCGATCTCCGCCTCGGGGACAATACCGCGCGCGATCAGCGCCGCGGCAATCGCCTCGGCTTGCAGCGCGGCCAAAGCGGGGTCGAGCCAGGTATAGCTGGCCACGCCCTCATGGGAATGCTCGCCGCCATCGCCATGGCTGTGGGTGATGCTCTCGGTGTTGATAAAGCGATCGGTAAAGCCCGACGCGGTATTCACGATTTTCGAACGCGGCAGCGACACCCGGTCAATCCAACTGGCAAAGCTCGCCCCGTTGAGCAAGATCAAATCCGCCGATTGGATCGCGCTGATATCGGCAATCGAGGGGCGCCAGAATGAGGGGTCGACATCGCCGGGCACCGGAAACGTCACATCCGCCTCGGCGCCAGCCAAGCGCTCGGCGAAGTAACTGAGCGGATAGTTCACCGCAACGATGCTGGGACGCTCTTGCGCCGCAAGCGCGCCTGCCCAAAGCATCAGCACCGAACAAACGGCCCCGGCGGCGGCGCGCGCGATCATCCTCAACTGCCGCATTTGCGCGCGATATCTTCCGGCGTCAGGATCCAGTAATCGTCATGGTCGCCGGTATCGACCACGATGAGCAGGCCTTCAGAATAGTCCAAGCTGTCGAGGGGGACCGCGGCGGTGCCATCGGCGCCGATCTCGACCGTGGTGAGCAAGTCGCCCGCGCCGTCGCTGATCTGCACCTCGCCCTTCCTGACCGCCCGACCGTTGGAGAACTTGGCCTCCACCAGCACGGCCTCGCAATCGACCGAGGCGAACACCACCATGCCGTGCGCTGCTGCTCCAATCGGAACAGCAGCAACCAACGCGGCGAGCGCGACGGCCTGTTTCAGGGGCGCGCTCACTGGCCAGTCCATTCTTCGAAATGGACCCAGATCACGGCGCCAAGCTCAACCGCTTTGTCTTCCCCGTCTTGGGGCAGGGTGTAGTCAGCGGTGTTAAGCGCGGCAAAACCCCACCAGCCGCTGGCGGGCGGTGCATAGGTGAAGACACCGTCGGCATCGGCTTTGACGGTTTGGGTGATCATCAACTCATCCGGCGCGGTGGCGCCCGCCCCGTCATTGAAGAACTCCACTTCTACCTCAGCATAAGGCACGGCTTCACCGTCCATCTTGACGATGCCCTGGAACACATTGTGCTCCCACAGGCCGAACGGTTTGGACAGCGGCACGATCTCGGTCTTCAGGCCCAGTTCGGTGTCCCAGCCCTCATCGTCGCCAAAGGCGGTGACGTAGGTTTTAGTGTAATGGATGATGAAGGCGTCCTCGGCCGGCTCCCAATAGGGCTGCGGCTCCATCGCGAACACATAGGTGCCCGGGCGTTCCAGCGGATAGTCAAGGGTGTAGCCCTGCTCCTCCATCACGGTGGCGTCTTCCAGACCGCCGAGCAGGTCGGTGGTGGTGCCTTCATGGGTTACCGAGAAAGCCACCGGCTTATCGAGCATCATCCCATCCATCTCGAACGGGTGCGAGAACGACATGGTCAGCGCGACGCTGCGACCGTCTTCTTGGGAAATCATCGGATCATTGGGGATGATCATGCCATAATGGGCGAGGGCGGGCGTCGCCGCGATCAAAGCGGCAAGCGACGTGGTAAAAAGACGGTTCTTCATGGTAACTCCCTGTTGTTTACGCGCCCAGAGCAAGCAACCAGCCCACCCATTCTTCGGCGTTACGGTTCACTATATACGCGCCTAGCGCAGCGATAGTTGCGGAGATTAAAAGCAGCGTGACAGTTTCTGCCGCCAACAGGCGCAACACCATGCCCTGTCGCGCGCCGAGTTTGACCGCTGTGGTGATTTCGCGGGCGCGTAGCCGGTATGACAGGAACACCGCCAGCCCAATTGCCGCGAGCGCTGCCACCGCGATAATGCCCGTCACCACGTCGAGGAGCGATTTGATCCGAAAGATCCGGTCAACCAGCCCTTGGATCACGGTTGCGGGGTCGATGAGTTGCGCGGCGTTCTCCGCATCGAGGTATCGCCCCTTCAGGATCGTCTCGGCGCGGGTGTCGTTTGGCACCACGATCACGCCCGAGGCGGGAAACCCGTCTTGGTCGCCGTGAAAGTGAAAGCTCTCGATATTGTCGGGCGTGATGCGCTGATACTCAACCACCGCCGCGTTCGCCAGGGCAGCGCTTCCGGCATCGATATCGGCTTGGGTGACCACGTTTTCATGGCCGTGCCCGATCCCTTGGATTACCCAGGCAGTCTTAATGTCGACGAAGATCGCCTCATCGTCGGGAGAGTTCGTGCGCGCCAGGATCCCTGTGATCGGCATTTCCAGCGGGTAAACGCCGTCGAGATCAAACAGGTTTTCGGGCGCCGAGACCAGCGTGTCGCCAACGCGTTTGCCCAGCTCATCGGCCACAGCGGCGCCGATCACCGCCTCGCCCAGGAACGTCAGGCCGCGGCCCTCGGCGAAGGTGAGATCGCGAAACTCGAAATAGTCGAGGGTGGTGCCGACAATGCGGAACCCATTGGAGGAAAACGCGGTGTGCAGCGGGATCGGCATCGCTAGGCCGCTGTCCCAAATCTCTTCGACCGCGCGCATCGGCACCGGCGCCGGGCTTTCATCGGCATAGTAGAGCGCAGCCATCGTCAGATCGAGTTGAGAGCCGCGGCTGCCCAGCAAAAGCGGGGTCGCCTCGCCGCGCGCGACAAGGGCCCGTTCGCTGGTAGAGAGCAGGATTTGCGTCGCCACAGGCACGAACAGGATCAACGCCGCTACAATCACCAAAACCAGGCTGCGCGCCCAATGATAGCGCAGATAGGCATAGGCCAGATAGAGCGCGTTCATGCGGCAGCCCCGGTCCGGAATTGCGCGAAATCAAGCACCCGCTCAAATCGGGGCAGCAACTCATGATCATGGGTCACCGCCAGCACAGCCGCACCCGCTTCGGCGGCTTGCTCAAACAGCAAGTCCAAGATCCGTGCCTTGCTCTCCGGGTCGAGATTGCCTGTCGCTTCATCGGACAGGATCAGTTTCGGACGCGTCACCAAAGCCCGGCAGATCGCGACCCGCTGTTGCTCACCCTGGCTCAGCGAGGGCGGATGCTGGTCGAGCTTGTCGCCGATGCCACAGGCCTGGGCCAACGCGTCGGCGCGCGCGCGGGCCTCGGCATCCAGCGTCAGGGCAGGGGTGATGCGAAACGGGTAGAGGATGTTTTGCCGCGCAGGCAGATAATCGAGCAGCGCGAAATCTTGGAACACAAAGCCGATATGGCTGGCGCGGAAGCGGCGCCGCTCTGCTTCAGACAGCGCGGAAACCTCGGTGCCGGAGACGGTGATGCGCCCCGATTGCGGCCGTAGCAGCCCCGCGATCAGGTTCAACAGCGTGGTTTTGCCGCTGCCGCTGGGCCCGACAATGGCAAGGCGGTCTCCGGCGCCAAGGGTAAGCTCGGGCACGGAGAGGCGGAAGCGATCCGGCCCATAGCCGAAGCGAATGTCTTCGACAGCAACAGTCACTCATTCTCCTCGGGCGCCAAGAAAGTCTCGCCCGCTGTGTCGCGATTGACCTCGCGCAGCACAAACCCGGTGACCCGCCACGCGCCCTCCACCGGCATCACCTGTAAATCAGCGCTATAGGTGTTGCCGCGCACATGCATATGTTCGGCGTGGCCAACAGTGCCGATCACCTGCCAAACCGCGTCGATGGCGAGCCCCGGACCGTCGACCTGTGTCTTGGCGCGCACCATTTCGATCTCATGGATTGTCTGATCGCCCTCTTGCAGCCCGCCTTGGGCGAGGGCGCTGGCCCGCTCCAGGTAGAGGTATTCGAGCGCGTCGCCGTCGGTCACGCTGGCGAGGGTGTCGTAGATCTCATCCTCTTGGGTCAGCGCGAAGGCCTGGTAGATAGTGCCGAGCAGGGCAGGGGCTAACCGGTAGAAATTGTCGCGCGCATCGGCGAGCGTCATCGGCTCAAGCCCCGGGGCGGTGTAGGCCTCGGCCTCGGAGGCGGCATTGCGATCGCCCAAGGTGATACCGAGGAGGAAAATCACCACCGCGGCGGCAAGCCAGGCGCCATAAATCAGGTTACGCGTCATTCACGATAGCCCTTTGCTCGATGCTTTGATGAGCCCTCTGCTCAATGCTCTCATGAGCCTTTTGCTCGATGCTATGATGAGCCTTCTGCTCAATGCTTCCATGCGATGCTCTGATGATTGATTGGTTGCGGCCCGCTATCGACGACGCGCGGACCCTGGCAGCGCGTCCTGATGATAGGTTTGTCCTATTTATCGGGCCGCGACAAGTGTTTGGCTGGCTTCAAAACAACGCTCCGCTCTGACAATCGAGCGATGACGCGCTGTTTGCCCCAACATGCGTTCCGCCATTGACCATACGTTAATTTTCATTTCTTGTAACTGCGATGGTTCTCAAACGCCAAAGGCAAGCGAGATGAAAAGGGAACACGGTGCGGCGTAGCCAGTAGGCACCAAATCCGTGACTGCCCCCGCAACTGTAAGCGACGAGCCACCCCGAAGCACGCCACTGAGCCACCTGTAATTTGGTCGGCTGGGAAGGCTCGGGGGAGCAACGACCCGCAAGTCAGGAGACCTGCCATCGCGATAGCAACTGACCCGGGCGGGGTGCCCCGGAGGGAGAGCCGAGATGGATCACGCGGTATCTGACCGTGATATGATCGGACGCCTGCCCATACCCCGCGCGTCGCTGCGGAGGGCAGGATGGACGCCGTCAATTCTCAACCAAGCGGGGCAGCGCATGCCAGAGCGTGCGCGGGCGAGCAGCAAGCTGGGTCATCCGATGCGCTAGCGCGTGCGGTGCAAGGCGAGGCGGTGCTGTTCGTGGTGTCGGCCTATGCGCTGAGCAAGCGCGCGTTTGAGCGTCTGCAAAGTGCTGCATTGAGCGCGGCGGACGCCGCAAGCATGCCCGCGCAGTTGATCCGCCTCGAAGACAGCGAGCCCACCCTGGTGGAGGCGTTGGACGCGATGCGGGCCGAGGGCTTCCGCGCAATCCGCATGCAACCGCTTGGCGTACCGTTCCCGGAAAGCCTGCTCGCTTGGCTGCCCGGCGTGCTGGCCGATTGGCGCATGCGCGGCGACAATAGCGATACGCAGGTTGAATTGGGCCCCGATCCGGCAACAGATGCCGATGCGCTGGCCGCACTGGCCGCAGCCAGCCTGGGCCAAGGGCAACAACCCAAGCCGATCGATCACCGGGTAAAACCGCGCCTCGGCAAGCCCGGCTGGACCGATCCGCCAGATTTTGACTTTCACCTGCTGGTCTGTACCGGCCCCCGCTGCACCATCCACGGCGCCGCCTCGTTCAGCCATATGCTGCGAGACGAGCTGAAGGCGGCGGGCATTTTCGACCGCTGCCTGACCACGCGGACGGGCTGTATCTTTCCGTGCAATCGCGGGCCGATCCTGGCGCTTTACCCCCACGGGAATTGGTTTCGCCTGCCTGATCTGGCAGCGACGCGCCGGTTCGTGCGCGAGGTGCTGGTGCGCGGCGAGAGCGCCGAAGACCTCAGATTTCATACTGCGCGGGCTGTCCGCGCTAACCCGATCCCCCCTAACATGACCAACTTGGAGGAAACCCCCCAATGACCCTACGATCTGTTTTGCTGAGCGGCGCGAGCGCGCTGACGGCTCTGCCCGCGATGGCGGACGACATCATCAACATGGCTACAAGTTTCCAGATACGGTCGATGGACCCGGTTAGCCAGGGTTTTTGGATGCAAGAATTTGGCCAGGGCGAATTGCTGATGAAGTTTCAGCCCGACGGCACCATCACCCCTTGGCTGGCGGAAAGCGTCGAGCGTACCGACGACACTACCTGGGTGATCACCATCCGCGACGGGGTGACGTTCCAAAACGGACGGGCGATGGATGTGCCTGCGGTGCTCGAGGCCGTCGCCTTTCACCGCGAGCGCAACAGCGGCACCCAGTCGGTGCTGCCGGCCGAGGCCACCTTCACCCAAACCGGGCCGCTTGAAATCACCGTGGAGACGGGTGTGCCGGTGCCGGAACTGCCCAGCATTCTGGCCCATGAGAGCCGCTTGATGATCATCGATGTCGAGCCGGTGCTGGCCGCGGGCGAAGATTACGAAGCGCTTGAAGGCGCAGGCATCCATACCGGGCCCTACAAACTGGTCGATCTCAACGATCAGCGCATGATCGCAGAGCGCTACGAGGATTATTGGCAGGGCATGCCCGCGATGGCAGGGGTCGAGCTGCGCTTCGTATCGGATGTGAACGCGCGCATTCTCGCGGTGCAAAACGGCGAGGTCGATATCGCGCTCTACCCGCCAATCTCCGCAGCACCGGTGTTTGCCTCCACCCCCAATGTCAATCTGGCCTTGGGCGCGCCCTCGACCGGCGGGTTTCTGTCGTTCATGGATGTCACCAACGGGGCGTTCGAAGAAATGGCGGTGCGGCGTGCGGTGATGCTGGCGGTCAATTACGAAGAATTGGCCAACGCGGTGTTCCACGGAGCCAAGATCCCGGCGACCAGCCTCTATAACCCGCGCTTTCCATGGGCGGTTGAAAACTACCGCTTCGACCCCGAGGAAGCGAACGCGCTCCTGGATGAGGCGGGTTGGGTGCGCGAAGGTGACACCCGCACCCGCGACGGTGAGACCCTGTCGGTCACGCTGATGATCTACCCGCAACAGCCCGACTTGGTGCCGCTATCGGGTGCGATGCAGTCTTATCTGCGCGAGATCGGCATTGCGA
>JBCDGW010000123.1:0-9391 GCA_038750765.1 Pseudomonadota bacterium
AGCTTGCTGTTCCTCGTCGCCCTGGCGCATCGCGTTCCAATCCTCCTCGCCGTAGATCGTCGTGAGAACGGCTTCGGTGAGGTCCGCAGGCGGCCCGTCGAAGACGACCTGACCGGCGCGAAGGCCGACGATCCGCTGCATGAATTGCTGAGCGAGCGGAACGTCATGGATGTTGACGATGGCGGGTAGCCCACGCTCGCCGCAGATTTCGGTTAAAAGACGCATAATCTGGCGCGACGTCTTGGGGTCGAGGCTCGCGGTTGGCTCGTCCACGAGGAGCAACTCTGGCTCCTGCGCCAAAGCGCGCGCGATGCCAACCCGTTGGCGCTGACCCCCCGATAGGGCATCCGCCCGTTTGTCGGATTGATGCATTAACCCAACCCGGTCGAGCAACTGAAACGCCCGCGCTACATCCGCGCCCGGGTAACGACGCAGAAAGCTCCGCCAGAACGGCACATAGCCTAAACGGCCTGAGAGCACGTTCTCCATCACAGTTAACCGCTCGACCAGCGCGTATTCCTGAAAGATCATGCCGATCCGGCGCCGCTGACGCCTGAGATCGGCCTTGCCGATGTTCACAAGGTCCACATCCCCCAAAAGCACCTTGCCGCCTGTTGGTTCGACCAGCCGATTGATACAGCGGATGAGGGTGGATTTTCCTGCGCCGGACGGCCCGATGAGTCCGACGATCTGGCCCTTGGGAATTTCGAGGCTCACATCCTTTAGGGCGGCGTCCCCGGTCTTATAGGTCTTTGACAGACCCTTTAGTGTTAGCATGTCGAACCCTTCGGCGGCTGGTCGCCACAGGCGGCGATTGCCGCCGCCTGGTGCCCTATCTCAGACATTGTTTTGTGTCAGTTGCACTCGTAGACGACGCCGTTGGCCTCGTCGATGGTGCGGATGACGGACCAGTCTTCTTGGAAGCTGATCTCAATAAATTGGTCCTCTCCGTTGCGGCCGAACTCTTCCTGCAGCGCGGTGCCTTCCCAGTCGAAGCTGAAGAACGCCTCGCGGATTGCCTCCTGAAGCTCGGGCGTCAGGTTGTAGACGGTCCCGTAACCGGTGGTGGGGAAGGTCTGTGACTGGTAGATCGTCACGAGCTGATCCGCGGACACCACATCGCGATCGATCATCCGACCTTTGACCGAGTTGGCAATCGACGCCGCGATGTAATCTTGGTTTGCAACGCCAAGAATTGAGCTGTCATGCGCGCCCGAAAAGGTGGGTTCGAAATCTGTCCCGGCAGTCAACCCGAACTCAGCTGCCAAGATCGCCGACGGCGCTTTGAACCCCGAGTTTGAGGTTTCGGATGTAAAGGCAAGCGTTTCGCCTTTGATGTCTTCGACGCTTTCGATGCCCGAGCCTGGGTAGGTAATGATCTCCATCTCATAGCCGAACGACCCGTCCGCGGCGGCCATCATCGCGAATGGACGGAACCCGGCACAGGCCACGGCCAGCGGGTTCGACCCGGTGTTAAAGCCCGCGATGTGCAGACGGCCGGCGCGCATTGCCTCGATCTGGGCAGCGTTCGACTGAACCGGGAAGAACTGCACGTTTTTGCCCGTTGCCTCGGACAAATGCTCGAGAAAGCCCGCCCAAACCTCAGCATAAACGGCGGGGTCTTCCACCGGAGTGTAGGCGAAGATGAGCGTATCAGGGTCGATCAATTCCGACGCCTCGGTCGGGATGTCTGCGATTAGATCTCCGTCATTGTCGACGTAACGGTCGCCAAGCTTGAACTCTGCCAGCGCCGGCGTTGCGGTCGCTAGCGCTGCGATTGCAGTCAGTGATGCGAAGAATTTCATGAGTGTCCCTTGTGACTGTAAGTTGCACCGGTGTGGGCATTAGGTGCTTTTGTAACAGCTCAGTGACGGCTCGGTGAACCTTTTGTAAATCGTGTAATCGCGCCTGATCGGGCGAGGGATAACGGCCTTGCGAGGCAACCTTTGGCCTACCTTTCGGCCTTGAAGCAGGCTTACGCCTCGGGACTGAGCTCTGTGCGCCAATCGGACCTGACCCGACGCGTCTTGCCGAATGCAAAGCGGAGCAAGACTTGTAAATGGTTTGCCTGGCGTCCCCGTCCTTCGATCAGGGTTCCTATCGCGAGTTTTGGCTCCTCACCATCTTTGCCCTGTCGCCAACGGGCGCCCAATGAACTGCGCCAAACGGTTAAGTCCGGGTCCTTGGCAGGGTCGAGATCACTGTCTAAACCAACGCGGATGGCTCAAGCCGAAGGATGCGCTTTGCCTTGTGAAAGGGTATCGAACAGAGTTGAGCTAAGCGGGGTTTCGGGCTCATGGCCTCAGGCCGCTGTGTTTGCCGGAGCCTACAGACCTTGAGTGGCGTGGGGCACGGTGACCGGGATCACGGACAAAACGTCACCAGAGATACTTGCAAGTTGCGCCGTTGGTGCTCACCCATTGACGGGAATAACGCCGTTTTCTGAGAACATTACGCCGCAAGCGCCTGGATATAGGGCATCGTCGCCTCTGTCCCCCGGCGCGCCGCCTCCAAGAGCGTCAAACGAACGTCCGCGCCTTTTTCGGCGCTGTACGTGTTAGAGTGTTTGTCTGCCGCCGCTGACAATTAAGGCAGAAGTTGCCCGCCATTCAGAGTGGGCATGGATGCAGCGGACACGACCAAGGCTCTGAAATCAAGTCACTTTTTGCTTGTTATGGTGCCCGGGGGCGGAATCGAACCACCGACACGAGGATTTTCAGTCCACTGCTCTACCCCTGAGCTACCCGGGCACGGGTGAGGGCTTGCGCCTCTCGGGTCGGCGCTGTCTATAAGCCATGCCTGCCACTGTCTAGGTTTTTTTGCCCGCCGCAGGCGCGTCAGAGAGCGACCATTTGAGCGGCGCGCGTTCGCGCTTTCGTTGCAGCTCAAAATGTCCCAGCGGTGTCCAACCGACGAGCGCGGTTTCAACCGGATCTGAACGAAATGCCGCGCGCAGGGCGCCTTCCACTTGCCGGCGGTCGCGCTTGGGCATCGGGGCGAAATCAACCGTAATCTGACCGCCCAGGCCGCGGCAGCGAAGACCGCGGGGCAGGGCGCGGCAAAGCGCGATATTCGCCTTCAGACCCGCCGCCGCCGAGGTGTCGCCGCCGGTATTCACGTCCACAGCCACCAAGGCGCGCGTCGGCTCAATGAAAGCATGCGCGCCGCCACCGAGCGGAACGCCCGGGCTGAGCACCGCGTCAATCGCATCGAACACGCCATGGGCTTCGAAGGCATCGGCGCTGTCGTCCACAAGGTCGGCGTCGGGCCACTCGCGCCAGGCCAATTCATGTGCGTCAGGCCCCGCGAGCAGCAAGGAAGCCGCGCTGCCCTCATCCGCCATCAATTGCGTCGCGGCCTCTGCTAGGGCTGCGATCTCATCAGCGACTAAGGTATCGTCGGCCTCTCCCGCCCGTGAGCGCAGGATGATGCCCGCGGCAGCGCCCGCGTATTCATGGGCCAAGGCGCGCAACGCGTCAGCGCGGTCGTCATCTTTGATTTGGCGCGAGACGTTGATGCCGGGCGATCCGGGGGTAACGATGGCGTAACGCCCTTTGAACAAGATCCTGTCGGTCATCGGCGCCGCTTTGGCCGGTTCCGCATAGCTGACCACCTGCACTAGGCGGGCGCGTCCGGCTTGCGCGGCCCCGCCGCTACCCTTGGCTGCCCGCAAAAAACCGCGGGCGCCGCTTGGCAGCGTGACGAAAGCGCCGCCTTGGCCTTTCATCGCCCGCCCGGCGATGGCTTTGTAAATCGCCCCGGGACGCGGTGTTTCGTCGGGCGGATCGACGATCAAATCGTCCAGCACGCCGTCAACAAGCCGTGCTGCTGCCTTCCGCCCCTGCCAGTGCCCAAGGGCGATGACGCTACCCTTCATCGCGCCCAAACCGGGTAGCCCGCCGCCGTTAGCAGCGCCGCGGTTTCGTATATCGGCAGCCCCATGATCGCGGAATATGACCCTTGGATCCACGGGATGAACGTGCCAGCCGGGCCTTGGATCGCGTAGCCACCTGCTTTGCCTTGCCAATCGTCGCTGTCGAGATAGCCCTGCAATTCGGTCTCGGAAAGCCGCTTCATCTGCACCTGGCTGACGACATCGCGTTGCCAGACCTGGCCGCCAGAACGGACCGCCAAAGCGGTGATCACCCGGTGGCGCCGCCCGGATAGACGCTGCAAGAACGAAGCCGCGTCATCGCGATCGCGGGGTTTGCCGAGAATATGGCGCCCCAGGGCCACGGTGGTATCGGCGCACAGCACGATGTCGCCGAGATTGCCGGTGATCGCGGCGGCTTTCTCGCGGGCGATGCGTTGGCAATAGGCGCGCGGCAATTCGGCTTTCCGAGGGGTCTCATCGATATCCGGCGGCGATACCGCATCCGGCTCGATGCCCATTTGCGCCAGCAATTCCCGGCGCCGCGGGCTGGCCGAGCCGAGGATCAGCCGCACGGGCGCGCGCTACTTAAAGCGGTAGTTGATCCGCCCCTTGGTCAGATCGTAGGGGGTCATCTCCACCTGTACCTTATCACCGGCTAGAACGCGGATACGGTTTTTGCGCATTTTTCCTGCCGTATGGGCGATAATCTCATGGCCGTTTTCCAGCTCGACCCTGAACGTCGCATTCGGCAGGAGTTCCTTAACGACGCCGGGAAATTCGAGCAGTTCTTCCTTGGCCATGGTCACTCCATTTTTGGTGCACTGCCCGGATCGCCGGGCGCGCCTTTAAATGCGCCCGTTTAAGGGATACTTCAAGGTCTTGTCAGCCGATCGCGGTGGGAAAAGCCGACCCATTCTAGCCGCGACGGCGATTGTTGGTCGTGCCAAAACGGGTTTTGATCCGTTCCAGGATCTGGTCGCGTGATTGCCGATAGGCGTCGAGCTTTTGGTCATGTTTGTGGCCGAGCCCAGTGGGGTCAAGGATCGGCCAATACTCGACATCGAGATGGTAAATCCTTGTGAGTTCAAGCGCTTGGCGTTGGCTCGCCGGGGAGAGCGCGATGATCAAATCGAAGCCCGATAAATCGTCGCCCCATTGCTCCATCTCTTCAAAACTGCGCACGCGGTGGCGGGAAAGCTCAACCCCCAGCTCCTGGCAGACCGCCACAGCGAAGCCGTCGATCTCCAAATCGCTCAAAACCCCGACCGATTGCACATAGATATCCTGACCGTAGAGCTTTTTGGTGATCCCCTCGGCCATTGGTGAGCGTACGGCGTTGTGATCACAACAAAACAACACCGAGGAGGGGATGCTGTCTGGCACCGCTCTAGCGTCCCCAGTGTAGAACGCAGATCAGTGTGAACAGGCGCCGCGCGGTGTCGATGTCGATCTCGGCTTTGCCTTCCAGACGCTCTTGCAGCAGGCGCGCCCCTTCCATGTGGATGCCGCGGCGCGCCATATCGATCGCCTCAATTTGGCTGGGCGGCAGGGTTTTGACAGCGTCGAAGTAGCTTTCACAGATCTGGAAATAGTCTTTCACCGTCTGGCGAAACGGCCCCAGCGAGAGGTGAAATTCCGCCACGGCACCGCTCTCATTCGCCAGGTCGAACACCAGTCGACGTTCCCGGATTGCCAGGCGCAGATCATAGGGCGGCGGAGGCACTTTTGTGCCGGCACGGCCTGGCAATCGAAACGAATTATCCTCCAGCAGATCAAAGATCGCGACGCGGCGCTCTTGCTCGATCTTCGGTGTGGGGGGCGGCAGCGCGCTGTCGTCAATCTCAACGCTCCGCAGATCCATGGTGACATCACTCATCGCGCGGCCTCATTCTGCGGCGCCGCGTCGGTTAAGCCGGTCAAGCCGGGCGCGCACGCTCAGGCCATGGGCTTCAAGGCTTTCTGAGTTTGCCAGTGTCTCAGCGGCAGGACCGATCGCCTCCAGCGCCGCTGGCGTCATCTCGGCCAGGGTCGTGCGTTTCATGAAGTCCAAAACGCTCAAGCCTGATGAAAATCGCGCCGATCGTGCGGTGGGTAGCACGTGGTTTGGCCCGCCGACATAGTCGCCAATGGCTTCGGGTGTCCAAGCCCCGAGGAAGATTGCGCCCGCATGGGTGATAGCGTTAGCCAGTTTCCGTGGCTCAGACACGCAAAGCTCCAGATGCTCGGGGGCCACCCGATCCGATAGCTGCGCCGCCTCCGCCAGATCGCGCACCACGATCACAGCGCCGAAGTCGCGCCAAGAGGCCCCCGCGATTGCGCGCCGCTCCAGCGTCTCTAGGTGCCTGTCCACTGCCGCAGCCACCGCCTGCGCGAGAGAAGGATCATCGGTGATCAAGATCGATTGCGCGGAGGCATCATGCTCGGCTTGGCTCAGCAGATCGACCGCGACCCAATCAGGATCAGCGGTGGCATCGGCGATCACCAAGATCTCCGAGGGCCCGGCGATCATGTCGATGCCCACTTTGCCGAACACCCGCCGCTTCGCCGCGGCGACATAGGCGTTACCGGGGCCGGTGATCTTGTCCACCGGGGCGATGGTCTCGGTCCCGTAGGCCAGCGCGGCGATGGCTTGCGCGCCGCCGATCCGATAAACCCGCTCAACCCCGGCTAGCCGCGCGGCCAACAGCACCAGCGGATTGGCACGACCATCCGGCGTGGGGGCGCAAATGCACATGTCCTTGACCCCGGCGACTTGGGCGGGGATCGCATTCATCAGCACCGACGAGGGATAGGAGGCGAGCCCGCCCGGCACATAGAGACCCGCCGCGCTTACCGGGCCCCAGCGCCAGCCCAGGCGCGCGCCTGAGTGGTCCTCCCACGACGCATCCTGCGGCAATTGGCGTGCGTGGTAGGCGCGGATGCGCTCCGCCGCCAGCGCCAGCGCCTCGGCCTCATTCTCGGGCACAGCCGCGCAATGGGCGTCGATCTCTTCGGCTGAGAAGGCGAGCGTCTCAGACGTCAGCGTGAGCCGGTCAAAGCGCGCGGTCAGATCGATCACTGCCGCATCGCCGCGCGCGCGCACGTCGTCGATAATGACGCGTACTGCATCGTCGACATCGGGGCTGTCTTCGCGTTTTGCGGCGAGAAGCGCTGTGAATTCCGTCTCGAAATCGGCATCGCCAGTGTTGAGAAAGCGTGGCATTTGGGCTCCTTCGATGCGGGATTTAGCCGCCCTTACCAGCGCGGGCAAGATGGCGGGCTGACGGGCGGGCGCTGGCGCGATACCGGTTAGGCGCCACATCATCGGTTGAATGCGCCACAGACGCGCCGCGCGGCGCAGTTTTTCCGGCGGTAGGTCATAATTTGACCATCAAACGCTGGCTTACAGCCACGTGCGAGTAAGGAGGGCGTTCGCGCCAAAGTCGTTCATGTCTCAAGCCGCGCTCCAAGCGCTGATCTTTTTGCCATTCGTGCTGCCCATCTGCGTTTGGGTGGCGTGGAACGACATGAAGTTCATGAAGATCCCCAACAAAGCGGTGCTGGCGCTGACGGCGGTGTTTGTCGTGATCGGCCTTATCGCGGTGCCGATCACCGACTACCCGATAAGGCTTGCGCAATTGGGCGTCGTTCTTGCGATTGGCTTTGTGCTTAATCAGCTAGGCCTTGTCGGCGCGGGGGATGCAAAGTTCGCCGCAGCCATGGCGCCGTTTATCGTGCTGCAGGATTTAGGCCTGTTCTTTATTCTGTTCGCGCTGACGCTGCTGGCCGGTTTTGTCACCCACCGGGCATTCCGGCGCAGCGCCGCTTGGCGCACGCGCACGGCGGATTGGGTGTCGTGGACCCGCTCTGATTTTCCGATGGGCTTGGCGCTTGGCCCGGCGCTTGGATTTTATCTTCTCGTTGTGGCGTCCGGCGCCGCCCCCTAGCGACCTGCCCTTGCACTGTGCGCTGGCGCGTGCATCGTAGCCCTGAACGAAAGGGGTTACGCGATGCGCATCGGGGTGTTTGCGATATCGGCAGCGCTGGCAATCGCCGCGATTGTCTTGATCATGCGCGACCTCGTTCCCCCGAAAACCCTCACTTTCGCGGCAGGCGGCGAAGGCGGCGGCTATTGGCAGTTGGCGCAGCGCTACCGGTCGATCCTGGCGCGCGATGGGATCGCGGTTGATGTTCTGGAAACCGCGGGCTCGGTGGAAAATGCACAACGCCTCTTTGAAGGAGGCGCTGAGGTGGCGCTGCTTCAGGGCGGCATTTCCGCGGATCCAAGCTTGCAAGCGTTGGCCGCCTTGTTTTTGGAGCCGATGTTCTTTTTCGTGCGTCGCGACGCGAGCGTATCGAGCAATCCCGGGCGCTGGAGCAACGTGACAACGGCGATTGGCGCGCCGGGCTCTGGCACGCGCGCAGCCTTTGAAAGCTTAGCCGGCGCACTCGGGCTCGATCCGTCGGCGGTCAACCCCAGCCCGCTCGGCGGCAAAGCCGCGGCAGATGCGCTGCTGGCAGGCGAGGTGGAGATGGCGGTTTTTGTCGCGCCGATCTCGGCGCCGTATCTCAAGCCACTGTTTTCCGCGCCTGAAATACAGATGTTATCGCTTGACCACCTGGTGGCGATTTCACGCAAATTGGCCCAAAGCGCGGTGACGCCACTGCCTTCAGGCGCGCTGTCTTTCGATCCGCCGCTGCCGCCCGAGACGCTGCCGCTCTTGACGATGGTGGCGACGCTGGCCGCGTCGCCGAAGCTGCACCCCTCTCTGGTGGACCGGTTGGTCGAGGCCGCCCGGGAAATCCACAGCAGCACCGACCCGCTGCAAGCCGCGGGGCAGTTTCCCAGGATAAAGGGGCTGGCGCTTCCGGTGAACGCGCAAGCGCGCGATTTGATCAACTCGGGCCCAAACCCGCTGCACAGCTATCTGCCCTATTGGGTGGTGGCACAAATCAGTCGCTTCGCGATCCTGATTGTGCCGATCCTGATCTTGTTGTTCCCGCTGCTGCGCGCGATCCCGGGGCTCTATTCTTGGCAGATACGCCACCGGGTTGTGCGCCACTACGCGGCGATACGCGAGATCGAGCAAGAAGCGGCAGGCGCACCCCCCGAGCGCTTAGCAGCGCTCGACGATGCGCTGAGCAAGATCGACCAGGAGATCGCCTCGATCCGCTTGCCGGTCCATTACCGCGATGTCGCTTTCACAGCGCGGGTCCATATCGAGTTGCTGCGCAAAAAGATCGCCGCGCGGGTTGAGGGCGGCAGCGTTTGAGCGGCGCGCGTGTTCACTGAAGAGGGGCTCTGCCCCTCGAGCACCCCGAGGTACTTGTAAAAAGAAGAAGGAGCGCGCGTTTACGGGGTGGCGGGCGTTTCGAGATCGTAGAGGATATCGAGCGGCGCGCGCCGCAATTCGGTGGCCACGATGCCCCGCTCCTCGATCTCGGCAAGGATCTGTTTGCGTACCGATTGCGATGTCGGGCAGAGCGGCACCAGCAGGTAGTCAGCGCTGTCGATGCCGGGCAGCCCGCCGTAATACC
>JBCDGW010000124.1:0-9195 GCA_038750765.1 Pseudomonadota bacterium
CATCGAGCGGGTACCCCCGCCCAGGCTGCGGATCCGCTCGACCATATAGCTGAGTTCGTCGTTTTTAGTGTCATAGGTGCCCACAACGAGAATGGTCTTGTCGCTCACGCGGGTCTCCTTCTTCAGTCGTGTGCCGGTGCGGCCGGCATCAGGGGCAGTGTTTGGGTTTGGTAGACTGTGGCAGGCGGCGCCTCAAGCAGTGACGCGGGTGTCGCCGCGGCTACGGCGCGTCTTGCTCACCGGCAGCGGTGGGCGGGGGGATGCCGTTCTAGCCGTTGATCTGCCCCAGCGGTTGTTTCGGGGACGCACGGTGTTCGACGGTACGTGCCAGTGCTCGCCACGCACGATAACGCCAGTTCCGTTGCAGCCCGCTGCTGCCAGCAAGTACACCGCGCGGGTGCTTTGTTCCGAGGCCATGGCGCGACAGTGCAAGCAGTGGCGGGCCCGGGATGCCGCTCCTACCGTTGTTCTAGTGTGTTTTGTCCCGACGAACCGAAGAGGCACTGAGCGAGGCACTGGCGGATAAGAAGCGGCATGCCCCCAAATAAACCAAAGTACGGCCCGCCGCTGCCCGGCGCCTACGGCGATTACTCCGGGCGGGTGCTTCGTTCAGAGGGCATCGCCTTTGCCCGACAGCTAGTCCCGCGCGATTAATGCCACCCGTCAACGGCGGTTATCCCGGGAACATGCTCCAACGATGAGGCAGGCCGGGGGATGCCGCTCCTACCGATGTTCTACTGCGTTTTATCCCGACGAACCGAAGACGCTCGATGCGATGCGCTAGCGGACACAAAGCGGCAGCCCGCGGGACGGCCCGCCGCTGCCCGGCGCCTGCGGCGATTATTCCGGGCGGGCACGTCGTTCGGAGGGCAGCGCCTTTGCGCGACAGCAGTTCCCGTGCGATCAATGTCATCCGTCAACGGCGGTTATCCTGGGAATATGCTCCAACGATAAGGCAGGCCGAGGGATGCCGCTCTCACCGTGGTTCTGAAGCCCTTTACCCTGACGATCCGAAGAAGCCGTGAGCGAGGCACTGGCGGATAAGAAACGGCGTGCCGCTGCCCGGCGCCTTCGGCGGTTATCCCGGGCGGGTGCTTTGCTCGAAGAGCAGCGCTGATTGTTCGCTCGGACAACTGCGCCGCGCGATAAACACCCAGCGTCACAAGCGGTCACGTCGCTCGAGAATTCAACCCGACAGTGCAAGCAGCGGCGGGCCGGGGGATGCCGCTGCGACGGTGGATCTGAAGTGCTTTATCCAGACGATCCGAAGAAGCTCTTTGCGAAGCACTGGTTGATACGAAGCGGCAGCCCGCGGGACGGCCCGCCGCTGCCCGGCGCCTGCGGCGATTACTCCGGGCGGGTGCTTTGTTCGGAGGGCAGCGCTGACGGTTCGCTCTGGAATCTGCGTCGCGCAATAAACCCCCAGCGTCCCCGGCGGTTCCTTCGTTCGAGGGATGGACGCGACAGTGCAAGCAGCGGCGGGCCGGGGGATGCCGCTCCGACAGTTGTTGTACTGTGTTTTATCCCGACGAAACGACGACGCACTGAGCGGGGCACTGGCGGGTAAGAAGCGGCAGCCCCCAAATAAACCAACGTACGCCCCGCCGCCCGGCGCCACTAGCGGTTACTCCAGGCGGGCGCGTCGTTCAGAGGTCAGCGCTAGCGCGATACTCAACGCCGCGCGGCCTCCCCAGCCGCCCAAACGACCGGTCTCGCGTCAGCCGCCGTCCAAGAACCGCTTCATATCGAAAGGCACCCCGTCGCGGGCCACGCAAAGCTGCAACAGCGTCACAATCTGCGCGGCCACTGTGGCTGCCCAGGCGGGCTCGGGCGCGATGGCCGCGGTG
Source organism: Pseudomonadota bacterium (assembly GCA_038750765.1). Classification (GTDB taxonomy): domain Bacteria; phylum Pseudomonadota; class Alphaproteobacteria; order Rhodobacterales; family Rhodobacteraceae; genus Psychromarinibacter. Next base: position 1,848 of record JBCDGW010000124.1, read on the forward strand.
ATCCCGGCGCTAAACTGCTCAAACCCTTCGCGATAGCCGCGGTTGAGTCCCAAAACCCGCCGGAGCGTGGCTTTACGGCCAAACACCGCGCGCAACATCGAAGCAGAAGCGGGCGTCTTCACCGTCGCGCTGACCAGGGTGTCGCTAAAACCTACCGGCATATCCATCGACACCGCCCGCGCCGACGCCTCCACGTGATCTTTCCAGTCGTGGATCGCCTGCGGGGTGGTGAAAAGCCGCCCCGACAGCGCGTAGTTATTGCTCTGGAACGTCATGTCGAACGGGCGCACGGCCCCCCAAACATGGCGCGGCGTCACTTCCTCGGGCGAGAAGGTGAACGTGGCATCGCCCAGCCGCAACAGCGGCAACACCAGCGCCTCGCTCCGACCAATATCCGCGCGCAGCAAATCCACCGCATCAGGGGCAAAGAAATCGTCGTCGTCATAAAACATCACCGTCGCAGGCGCGGCGGCTTGGATCGCGTCAAACAATGCCGGGTCGTCATATTGCCAGCGCTGGGCGTATTGCACCCGCGCCACGTTTTGTTCCGACAAGCACGCCACCGCCCAGCGAAAGGTAAAGAAATCGATCGCTAAGGTGCGGTTCCAACGGTCGATCAGGCTGGGCAGGTCGGGCGGAAACCCGGCAATCGGTGTCGCGGGCAGGTAGCGCGCCGGTTCCACCCGGCCACGGGTCCGAAACTCCTCGGCCAACGCTTCCCAATCGGGCGATTGGCGCCGCACCAGCATCAGCGTCGACTGTTTTTGGGTCTGAGCGCTGGGCTCCACAAGAGCTGTTTTGGGGGTTACGGCAGTGGTTTGATCCGGGCGTTTTACCACCGTGCGCCCCCCGCTTTGCGCTGAGCGGCCTGGGCGCCAAACTCTGCCACCCACGTAACAAAGCGCGCCGCCTCGAACCCGCCGCTACGCTTCGCAGTTGGAGACGAGAAGCTCGTATTGCTGTACGATCCAGCCCGGCGCATCTTCGGGGATTTGTTCATCGATGGTGTCCTTTACATTGCCGAAAATCTCGGCGGTACGGGAGTTGTCGACGATCTCAAGGCTCTCGTTGATCACGACCCGGTCGTAGACCACGAAGGCCACCGCGATGAGCAGCAAGCCGCGAAGCACCCCGAAAAAGAAGCCCAAGCCGCGATCGATCCCGCTCAGCGCGGAGCGTTGGATCATCGAGGCAAAGAGCGGCGTGAAGATCGACATCAGCACCAGTGCTATGGCGAAAACCGCCGCGAAAGCAGCAATGATCGCTAATTCGCACGAGCCGCGCAAATACTCGCCCACGAACGGGATCTCTTTGACCAGCGGCTCGACCCGCCCGGCAAGAAGGAACGCTACAATCGCCGAGGCGATCCACCCCACGATCGCCATCGCCTCACGGGTGAACCCGCGCGCATAGGCCAGCAATCCCGATAACACGACCACCAGCGCGACACCGCCATCGACGAGCGTAAACCCTTCCATCACGACCCTCTTAATGGGGGCTTACCCGGCCCCGAATACCTCTCCGACGACCTGCGTCAGATCGCTCATCACCCGCAGCGTCAAGCCCGCGCCGCCAGGTTTTGACGATTTCGGCACGATCGCAGTGGCAAATCCTAGTTTTTGAGCTTCTTTAAGCCTGCTCTGTGTCTGCCCAACCGGGCGCCGGGCACCTGATCGGCTGATTCCGCCAAAAACGACAGTATCGGCAGGAAGCGCTGTGTCTTCGCGGGCGGAAAGTAGCGCGGTGGCCACAGCCAAATCCGCTGCTGGATCGGCGATTTTCATCCCTCCCGCCACGTTAAGATAGACATCGAGCCCGGCGAAGGGGATGCCGCATCGGCTCTCAAGCACCGCGAGAATCATCGCCAGGCGGGCGCCGTCCCAGCCCACCACCGACCGGCGCGGCTGGCTATGGGGGGTGGGTGCGACGAGCGCTTGAAACTCGGTCAGCACGGGCCGGGTGCCCTCGATGCCTGCAAACACCACCGACCCCGCCGCGGTCTCGCCCCGCTCTGACAAAAACAGCGCCGAGGGGTTTGCCACCTGCGCCAGCCCCTGCCCCGTCATCTCGAACACGCCGATCTCATCGGCGGGGCCGAACCGGTTCTTCACCGCCCGCAATAGGCGAAACTGGTGGCCCCGCTCGCCCTCGAAATAGAGCACTGTGTCCACCATATGTTCGACCACCCGCGGGCCCGCGATCTGGCCTTCTTTGGTGACGTGGCCCACCAGCACCACGGCACAGCCTTTGCGCTTGGCCAGGGTGGTCAATTCGTGGGCGGCCGCGCGCACCTGGGCGACGGAGCCGGGCGCGCTGTCGACGGTATCGGCCCAAAGCGTCTGCACCGAGTCGATAATCGCCAAGCCCGGCGCTTCGGCTTCCAGCGTGGTGAGAATGTTGCGCAGGTTGGTCTCAACCGCCAGCTTGACGGGCGCTTTGCTCAGCCCCAGCCGCTGCGCCCGCATGCGCACCTGCGCCGAGGCCTCCTCACCCGAAATATATAGCGTGTTTAACCCCTTACCGGCGAAAGCTGCAGCAGCCTGCAAAAGCAATGTAGACTTCCCGATACCCGGATCGCCCCCCACCAAGATGGCCGAGGCGGGCACCAGCCCCCCGCCCAAGACCCGGTCTAATTCGCCCAAGCCCGATATCGTCCGGGGCGGCGGGGCCACGGCGGTGGCCAGATCTGAGAGCACGATGGCCGCGCCGCGCTTGCCGCCAAGGCTGGCGGCTTTCGGCCCGGCTGAGAGCGGCGCCTCCTCAACGATGGTGTTCCAAGCCCCGCAGGCGTCGCAACGGCCCGACCACTTGCTATGGGCGCTGCCGCAGGCGGTGCAGGTGAATGTCATCGGTTTGGCCATGGCGCTTCTTGCCCGTTGGCGGCACGGCGTTCAACTGGCCTGCGCTGTCTGCCGCTCGGTAAACAAGCCGATTGTGAGCGAGGCCAAGATGCACAGGCTGAACAGATAGAGGCCCCAGGCGGTCTCGACTGTTGCCATCCCGACCCCTTTGACCACAACAATGTAGAGCGCGATCAAGAAGATATCGGCCATTGCTAACTTTCCCAAAATATAAAGCGCTGGCAAAAGGCGCGGCGAGGCCAGATCAAAATGCACCAGTGCCAAGCCGATGGTCTTGAGATAGGGCGCAAACAGCGCCAAGCCTGTCACGATCAACTCCAGCGCCACATCCGAACGCCACAGACTCTGCAAACCTGAGATCACCGAGATTTCAGAGAGGCCGAAAAGCGGTAGCAAACCGGCGCGTATCAGCGGCGCGAACCAGGCCACCGGGACTAGGATGAGCAAGCAAAGATTAAGGGCTTTCAAAACCATAGCGGGCTCCATGGGCGCTTTGGGTGATGCGGGCTCGGTGCCTACATTGTCAAGCCGGGTCGTCGCGCAGGGGTGTCAGGCCTGCGCCTGCGTGCGCCCCACGCATTACGCGCCGCAGCGGCACCTTGTTCCGACCCCGCCCCTGCCCTAGCTGTCGGCACAACGATATCGTTGCAGAAGCCCATGGAGACGCCCATGCCCCTCGACCCCGCGCAATTCCCGATCATGCAACGCTGGCCCGCGCAGGACCCGAGCCGATTGCAGCTCTACTCCTACCCCACGCCCAATGGCGTCAAAGCCTCGATCATGCTGGAAGAGACCGGCATCGCTTATGAGGCGCACACGGTCACCCTCGCTGATGCTGATGTGAAAAGCCCCGAATTTCTCTCGCTCAACCCCAACAACAAGATCCCCGCGATCATCGATCCCGACGGTCCGGGCGGCGCGCCGCTAGGGCTGTTTGAGAGCGGCGCGATCCTGATCTATCTGGCGGATAAGGCGGGCATGCTGATCGGCGAGACGCCTGCCGAGCGGGCAAAGATCATCCAATGGCTGATGTTTCAGATGGGCGGTGTTGGCCCGATGTTGGGGCAGCTCGGGTTCTTTGTGGCGTTCGCTGGCAAAGACATCGACGATCCGCGCCCGCGTGAGCGCTATATCAGCGAGGCCAAACGCCTTTTGGGGGTGCTTGAGGGACAGGTGAGCCAGCGTGACTGGATCGCCGGGCCCTATTCCATCGCTGATATCGCTATCGTGCCGTGGTTGCGGGCGCTGGAGGGCGTCTACAAGGCGGGTGATGTGGTGGGCATGGCGTCGTTTCCCAACGTCAAAGCCTATATCGAGCGGTTCGAGGCGCGCCCAGCGGTCGCCAAGGGCCTCACCATCCCGCCGCGCGGGTAGGCCCTGGGCCCATCGGTCAAGCCTGTGCCCAGTTTAGTCAGGCCCGCGATCTCGTGCCCTGCAAAAACCACCGCAGCGCTGTCTCTTGCAGGTGACAGCGCTTGGCCAAGCCGCTACAACGCCAGCATCTGCTGCCAGCGAGGAATCGGAGCCTCCGCAATGCATGACGACGCGACGCCTCAGACCGCGCCTTTCGACCCTGCCCCGACGACCCATCACGACGATCCTGACGCCGATAAACTGCATGAAGAATGCGGGGTTTTTGGCATTATCGGTCCTGACCAAGCGGTCAATTTCGTGGCCCTCGGCCTGCACGCGCTGCAACATCGCGGCCAGGAAGCGGGCGGCATCGTAGCCTACGACCCGGAGAGCGGGTTCAACTCGGCCCGCCGCTTCGGCTATGTGCGCGATAACTTCACCAACACGCAATTGATGCAAACCCTGCCCGGGCGGCTCGCCATCGGCCATGTGCGCTACTCCACTGCCGGCTCCAAGGGCAATACCGCGATCCGCGATGTGCAGCCGTTTTTCGGTGAGTTCTCCATGGGTGGCGCCGCGCTTGCCCATAACGGCAACCTCACCAATGCACGGCAGTTGCGGCGCAATCTGATCGAGCGCGGCGCGATCTTTCAAAGCTCGTCCGATAGCGAATGCATCATCCATCTGATGGCGCGCTCGATGGGCCGCACGATCCCTGACCGGATGAAAGAGGCGCTGCGTCAGGTGGAAGGCGCGTTTAGCATCGTGGCGATGACGCGCTCAAAGCTGATCGGGGTGCGCGACCCGCTAGGCATCCGGCCATTGGTGATGGGTAAGCTGGGCGATGCGACCGTGCTCGCGTCGGAGACCTGCGCGCTCGACATTATTGGTGCTGATCTGGTGCGGGAGATTGAGCCCGGCGAAATGGTGGTGATCACCGAAAACCATGTGCACAGCTTTCGCCCGTTCGAGCCGGTTAAACCGCGGCCCTGCATCTTTGAATACGTTTATTTCAGCCGGCCCGATTCCATCGTTGGCGGCCGCTCGGTCTATGAGGTGCGCCGCGAGATCGGCGCTGAACTGGCCCGCGAAGCGCCGGTCGAGGCCGATATGGTCTGCCCTGTCCCCGATAGCGGCACGCCTGCGGCCATCGGTTTCAGCCAGCAAAGCGGCATCCCGTTCGAGATGGGGATCGTGCGCAATCAATATGTGGGCCGCACCTTCATCGAGCCCACCGAGCAGATCCGCAATATGGGCGTCAGGCTTAAGCTCAACGTCAATCGTGCGTTGATGAAGGGCAAGCGGGTGATCTTGGTGGACGATTCAGTCGTGCGCGGGACCACCTCGCGCAAGATCAGGGAGATGATCTTGGAGGCGGGCGCGGCCGAGGTGCATTTCCGCATCGCCAGCCCACCCACGCTGTGGCCGTGCTTTTTCGGCGTCGACACGCCCACCCGCAAGGAGCTTCTGGCCGCCCATATGTCGGAAGCACAGATGCGCGACTATCTGGGTGTCACCTCGCTGCGGTTCGTCTCGATCGACGGGCTTTACCGCGCGGTGGGCGAGCCCGAAGGCCGCGACCCCAAGAACCCCGCCTATTACGACGCGGTATTCACCGGCGATTATCCGATCCCCTTGACCGACATGATGGAAGAAGGGCTCGACGATTTGGCAGCGGCCGAATAGCCGATGCGGCGCGCGGCGATTTTTGCATTAGCTCTGCAGTCGGCTTTGCTTGCGGCGCTGCCGGGTGCCGCGCAAGAGGCCGCTCCCGATGCTGTCCCGGAGCCCACCCTCGCGCTGCCCACATTCGATGTGGTGTCGGTATTCCAAGCCCCGCCTTGGACCACGCCGAGCGCGCTGGTGGCCGACAGCGTGCTTAACCGTCAGCAAGGCAAGGGCCCGATCGGGCAGGATGTGTTCATTTGGGAGCTGGTGCCCAAGGGGCAGAGCTTCAGCGATTGGACGGAGCTTTACGCGATCTTCGCGGAGCGCCCGCTCGACCGCCCCCTGAGCCAGCAACGCGACGAGATGGCGTCGCGCTACGGCGAAAGCTGCCAGGCGGTGCAGGCCGATGCTGTGGTGGAAAGCGCCGAGCGCCTGGTTTTCGTGCTGTTTTGCAACGCCTATGTGGCGGATCCGAGCCGCGGCGAGATCGCGATTTTCAGCTACACCAAGTTGGGTGAGACGACTGTGCGGAATTACTACCACAAGCGCGGGCCGGCCTTTGCGCTCGACGATGCCGACGCGTGGCCGCTGAGCCGAGCGGAATTCGAAGAAGCGCTGCAGCTGATCGCGGCTTTCCGGATTGGCCCGCGAGAGAATTAGGCGCAGTGGTGCGGGTCGCGGGGCGCGCTTGGAGCATTGCACCGATGCTCCAACGATTAGGCGTGCCGGGGGATGCCGCCGTGACCGTGGTTCTGAAGCACTTTATCCGGACGATCCTAAAAAGCTCCGACCGGATACGTCGCTCGACGGCTGGACGCGACGTTGCAGGCAGCGGCGGGCTGGGGGATGCCGCGCCGACCGCGGTTCTGTGGTGCTTTATCCGGACGATCCGAAGACGCTCTGAGCCAAGCACCGGTTGAGACGAAGCGGCAGCCCGCGGGACGGCCCGCCGCTGCCCGGCGCCTTCGGCGGCTACTCCGGGCGTGCGCTTCGTTCAAAGGTCAGCGCCAACGATGCGCTCTGAGAACCGCGCAGCGCGCCACCCAAGCCCGCACCAACGGCCTCGCTGCCCGGCGCCTGCCTCTAACGCACCACCCTCGGGCCAACCCTCAGGCCTTCCGACCGCGCATGCCCGCCCAGATGCCCGTCACCAGAAGCGCGGCGATCACGGCCTTGATCGCGTCGCCCATCAGGAACGGCGCCATCCACGACTGCCACAACTCGCTCCAGCCTTTGCCCAGCATGCCCGCGGCCCAGGCGAGCCCCGGCACATAAATCAACACCGAGGCAACGAGCGCCGCCCCCGCGGTGGGCAAAAACCGTTTGGTCGCGCCCGCATCGGCGGCCAGCCCCGCGATCAGCGCCATGAACACAAAGCCCAGCAAAAAGCCGCCCGTGGCCCCCATCATATAGCCGATGCCCGCGCCGCCCCCGGCAAAGACCGGCAGGCCCGCAGCGCCCTGCGC
>JBCDGW010000125.1:0-9179 GCA_038750765.1 Pseudomonadota bacterium
GATCATCGGCGATGCGTTTGACATTGCCCGGTGTCAGCAGCAGCTCGCGCATTGCCGGACGCTCACCCTGGGCTAAGCGGCGCGCCCCATTCCAGGCCATACCGCCCATGACGCTCGCAGTCATCGTACCCATGCGGGAAAGCCGCGAGAGGCGGCCGGAAGGGACGGGGAGAGCTCGGGAATCATCACGCATCGCGTGGAGATATCCGCCCAGTCCTGGTTTTCAATAGCGGGCGAGGCCGCCCTAGGCGCTCAGCGGAAGGGCGGGGCGTAGATTAAGCCGCCATTGGTCCATTGCGCGTTAAGCCCGCGCGGCAGGCCGATCGACGTGTTCTCTCCGATGTGCTTTTCGAACAATTCGCCGTAATTGCCGCCTGCCAAGATCGCGGCAGTGGCCCAACCGGGGTTAAGCCCGATCATAGCTGCAAGCTCACCCTCGGTGCCGAGAATGCGGTTGATCTCAGGGTTGGCTGTGCGCTCCGACGCCATTTCCGCCACGTTGGTCGAGGTTATGCCCAACTCCTCCGCCGCGATCAGCGCGAACAGCACCCACCGGACGATATCGGCCCATTCGTCGTCGCCCTCACGCACGAGGGGGCCGAGCGGCTCTTTCGAGATCATCTCGGGCAAGATCGTGTGCTCGCCGGGCGTAATGAAGCCGGCCCGTGTCGCCGCCAAACCGGACGCGTCAGAGGTAAACGCCTGACAATCACCCGCCAGGTAGAGGTCTTGCGCTTCTTCGTTGGTGTCCACGAGGACGGGCTGGTAATCGATGTTGTTGATGCGGAAGAAATCCTCGAGGTTGAGCGCCGAGGTGGTTTCGCCCTTCACGCAGATCGACACGCCGTTGAGCTCACGCGCGGAGGTGTAGCCCAGCGACTTCGGCACCATGAACCCTTGGCCGTCGTAGTAGTTTATCCCGACAAAGGTGAAGTCGCGGCCCACATCGCTGTGAAACGACCACGTGGTGTTGCGCGCCAGCAGGTCGACCGACCCGTCGCCCAGCGTCTCGAAGCGAGAATCAGGTGTGGTCTCGATGAAGGACACCGCCATCGGATCGCCCAGCACGGCCGCCGCCACTGCCCGACAAAGACCCACGTCGAAGCCTACCCAGGTGCCACCAGCATCTGGCGCGGCGAACCCGGCGATGGGCGTGGTTACCCCGCATGACAGGGTGCCCCGCTCCTGCACTTCCGACAATGTCCCTGCAAAGCTCGAACCGGCCCCCACTACCAAGCTGGCTGACGCCAGCACGGCAGGTATAACGGTTGTCCTCATCGCCACCTCTTTTCGGAGCAACGCCTCATCCCCTAGGCGTTTCCCCTGGATCTCGGCCAATTTTGTTTTTGTGGCGCATGCCACGTCCCGTGTCGCGATTTTGGGCGATTTGGGCAGCCAAGGTCAAGGCTGCCTGGGAATTATCTAGCGTAAAGCAGTGATGCATTTGTATAAGTCGCTCAGCGCCGGTTTTAGTCCGTTAAAGCGCTGAGAAACTTAGATGCGGTGAAGAAATCTTGGGCCTTCTTGGCGGCGGCTTGGGCTGCTTCCTCGTCGGTTCCCCATTGCTCTTGTTGCCAGGATTCATCAATTCTTGAGCGCGCCCAAAGCTCGTCGATGGGCAGATAGGCGGCCCGGGCCGCAAGCCCGATGATCAGCGATCCCGATAGCGCCACCAATTCGTGAAAGCCGGTTAGCTCAAACGCGTCCATCGCATGGACAGGCGTTGCCAGCGCTGCGAGCGCCTGCGCGGGTTGCGGGCTGTGCATCACGCCAGTCACGGTGATTAAGCGGCCGCCGTAGCGTTCAGCCGCCCAGTCGAGCAGCGGATCCCACGCCGCTTCCTGGCGGGCGACCAAGGTGGCGGGGCTGCCGGCGCGGTAACAGGTAAGGTCGCTATCGCCGTATTCGGCCAGCATCTCGGCCACAGCACTGCGCTGCGGGGCGACCTTCTCCAACGCAGAATTGGCAAGACGGGTGAACGGCATGGTCGCGGGGTCGATGATGTCGTCCTGCGCGTCCCATTCGGCGGCAATGGTTTCGGCCATCGTCCGCGTCGGTACCACCAGCGGCTGTTTGCCCGGGGTTTGAACCGCGCGATTGTCTAGCGCGATGCCGAAGCCTCCATGGCTGGGGCTGACCTCAGCGCTGGTCCAAAAGCGCCGCGCTTTCCACTCGGTCATGACAGCGCCTCTTCGAACGGATCGAGCGGCACATCGCCGGGCTCCCATCCGAGCATTTGCCAGGTGCGGGTCATATGATCGGGCAACGGCGCCGTGAACGCCATCTGCGCACCGCTTATCGGGTGCGCGAAAGCGAGATAGCGGGCGTGGAGATGCAGCTTGCGGCTCACCGCGCCGCCGAGTTGAGCCCCCCAGCCGTCGCCCAGGTTTTCCTGGCCGGATCCGCCATATTTGCCGTCCCCGACGATAGGGTGCCCGATCTCTGCCATATGCGCGCGCAATTGATGGGTGCGGCCGGTGATCGGCACAAGAGCAGCCCAGGAGGCCCGTTTGCCCAAAGCGTTGAGCACCGCGTAATCGGTCGTCGCCCGTTTCGCGCCCGGTGTCGCCTCAACATCGCGGGGATGCAGGCACTGCATTTTCTCGCCTTCGCCGCGCGCCCCGTGACCCGGTGCTTTGACCAGACCGTAGCGGATCGTCCCCATCGCAGGCTCGGGCACACCGGCCACGGCAGCCCAGTAGATCTTGCGGGTATCCCTCGCTCGAAAAGCGGCTGTCAGCGCGCTGGCAACAGCCTGGGTGCGCGCCATCAGCAGGACGCCCGAAGTGTCCTTGTCCAAGCGGTGCACCAGGCGCGGGCGCTCAGGAAGGCCGAATTGCAGCGCCCGGCTTAGCCCGTCGACATGGCGGGTTTGCTTGCTGCCGCCCTGGCTCGGCAGGCCCGCGGGTTTGTTGAGCACGAGAATATGGTCATCGCGGTAGAGCACGCACGCTTGCATCATCTGCGCATCAGACGCGCTGATCGTGTCGGCAGGGTGCCGCTCCGGCAGGGCCGCATCAGCATCAGGGAGCGGCGGCACGCGCACAATCATCCCCGGCGTCACCCGGGTTGCTGCCTTCACCCGGCCCCCGTCGACGCGAATCTCGCCTTTGCGGCAGAGCTTTTCGATCCGACCTTGCGAGACATGGGGGAAATGGCGCCGAAACCACCTGTCGAGGCGCTGATCCGCCTCGTCGGACGCCACTGTCATGCTTTGCACCCGGCTCACTGCAAGACCACGCGCGCGCTGATCATCCCCAAACCGATCGCCGCCAAAGCAAAAACCACCGACGTGAAAACATAGATCGCGCCAACGCCGATTTGCCCCCGTTCAAAGAGTGCCGCCGTATCGAGCGAGAAGGCCGAGAAGGTGGTAAAGCCCCCGAGCAGCCCCGTCATCAAAAACGGCGCCATGCGCGTCGCGCTGAACTGCGCCAGCACGACCACTAAAACGCCCATGATGAATGACCCGATCACGTTAACCGCCAGCGTGCCCCAGGGAAAACCAGGGCCCATCAGGCGGAGCGTGATCACGCCCACATAATAACGGCAAACCGCCCCTATCGCCCCGCCGAGCGCGACCTGAAATGCTGTGAAACCCATGGCTTCGTTTTTACCCGGGACGCGCGGTTGTCAACCGCCTTCGCGTTGACTTCGCAGTTTGGTGAAATAGGCCAGGCGCTTGGCTAAATCGCGCTCAAAACCCCGCTCAACCGGCATGTAGAATTGCGCTCGATCAACGCCTTCGGGGAAGTAGTTTTGCCCCGAAAACCCGTCTTGGGCGTCATGGTCGTAGGCGTATCCGGCGCTGTAGCCCTGCTCTTTCATAAGCTGGGTTGGCGCGTTCAAGATGTGCTTGGGCGGCGGCGCGCTGCCGGTTTGGCGCGCGGCTTTCGCGGCGGCTTTGTAGGCGACGTAGGCGGCATTCGATTTCGGCGCGAGGGCCAGGTAAATCACCGCTTGCGCCAGCGCCAGTTCGCCTTCGGGGCTGCCGAGCCGCTCATAGGTTTCCCAGGCGTCAAGGCAGACCCGCTGCGCCTGCGGATCGGCGAGGCCGATATCTTCCACCGCCATCCGCGTAATCCGACGCGCCAGATAGCGCGGATCCTCCCCGCCTGCGAGCATGCGCGTTAACCAATAAAGCGATGCATCCGGGTCAGACCCGCGCACCGATTTGTGTAGCGCCGAGATCAGGTTGTAATGGGCATCGCCTGACTTGTCGTATTGCGTTGCGCGCTTTTGCAGGCGTGCGGTGAGGGCGGCAGGATCAAGCGGCGCCGCCACCTTCCACGCGGCGATCTGTTCGATGAGGTTCAACAGCGCGCGCCCATCGCCATCGGCCATCTCCAAAAGGGCCGACCGCGCCGCGGCTTCTAGCGGTAGCGCGCGGCCGAGGTCAGCCTCGGCCCGCTGCGCAAGATGTTCGAGATCCTCGGCACTCAACCGCTCCAGCACCAGCACCTGGGCGCGGCTGAGAAGCGCGGCATTCAACTCAAACGAGGGGTTCTCGGTGGTCGCGCCCACAAGCAAGATGGTGCCGTCCTCCATATGGGGCAGAAAGCCGTCCTGCTGCGCTTTGTTGAAACGGTGGATTTCATCGACGAACAGCAACGTGCCGCGCCCATTGCGCCAGCGCAGCTTGGCCGCTTCGAACACGCGCTTGAGGTCGGCGACACCGGAGAAAATCGCGCTGATCTGCTCGAAATGGAGATCCGTCTCGTCGGCCAGAAGCCGCGCGATGGTCGTTTTGCCGACACCGGGCGGCCCCCAGAAGATCAATGAAGACAGGGCGCCGGACGCCAGCATCACACCAAGGGGTGCCTCGGGCCCGAGCACCTGTTCTTGGCCGACGACGTCGCCCAGGGTTTTGGGCCGCAACCGGTCGGCAAGAGGGCGCAGCGCGAGGGCGCCTTTGGGTGCCTCGTCTTGCGGGTCGGTGTCGAACAGATCAGCCATGTCGCACGATAGGCCAGCGGCGGCCCGACGAAAAGCGCGGCTACGCGGCCGTTAGGAAGGGGCGCCGCTACCGCTTTGATCGATGCGGAAATTCCAGGCCACGATCAAGTTCATCACCGCGGCGCCGAGAAACGAAAGCCCCACTTGCAGGGGGGTCAGCACAGCGACCGCGGCAGCAAAGATCGCCGCATCGACGCTCAGTTGAAACCACCCCGCTTTGATCCCGGTGCGCTGCTCGACCACGAGCGCGAGGATCGATGCGCCGCCAGGTGAGGCGTTGTGCCGGAATACGGCGATTAACCCCATCCCGAGGCATAGCCCGCCCATACTTGCTGCGATCCAAGGGTTGAGCGCGTCAAAGGCGATTTGGCTCGACAAAAGCGGTGTGAGCACCGAGATCCCTGCGACCACAAAAAGCGAGCGCAACGTGAAAACGCGCCCGCGCATGTGCCAGGCGAGGATGAAAAGCGGCGCGCTGAGCCCGAAAAATACCGGCCCGAAGGAGACCGGGGCGACATAAGAAATCAGCAGCGATGCGCCGGCCAATTGCCCGCTCACCAGCCCCGCGCCCTGGAGAAAGACCAAGCCCAAACCACATAGCAAAGTGCCGATCAATAGGCCCTGCAGATCAAACGGAGGAAGCAGTTTGCCAAGCACGGAAGAGGCCCTTTGGTTGCATTACGGCGTGACTTAAGGGCGCCGCTGCTGCTGTCCACACGTGCGGCCCGCGCCAAACGCAAAAGCCCCGGCACGCATGGGCCGAGGCTCAAAAATTGGTCAAAAGGCTGAACGCTTACGCGTCGTCGTCTTCTGCAGCGACGCGGGCTTTGTCGGCCGCACCTTTGGCGTCAACGTCGCGCTCAACGAACTCGATGATGGCCATCGGCGCCATATCCCCATAGCGGAACCCGGCTCGGAGCACGCGGGTGTAACCGCCATTCCGTTCGGCATAGCGGGGGCCAAGCACGTCGAAAAGCTTGACGACATAGGCATCTTGCTTGAGTTGCGCCGCAGCAAGGCGCCGCGCGTGCAGATCGCCGCGTTTACCAAGCGTGATCAACTTATCAGCGACGCGCTTGAGCTCTTTGGCTTTCGGCAGTGTGGTTTTGATTTGCTCGTGCTCGATCAGCGAGCCGGCCATGTTTGCAAAGAGCGCCTTACGGTGCTCATGCGTGCGGTTTAGACGGCGATAGCCGCGGGCGTGACGCATTTGTTTTCTCCATTTTTGCCCTCTACGGGCAGTTTTGCTTTGTCCGGCACGGCGTTGCGTGGCACCGCGCTCTCCTTGGGGTCGGTCCCGAGCGTGACCCGAGACCTCGACCCATCTTCGCGCCACCGGCTTAAGAAGGCCGGCGGGATCCCGGGTCAAGCCCGGGATGTGAGGACCAGATTAGAACTGATCCTCGAACTTCTTCGCCAGATCTTCGATGTTCTCAGGCGGCCACTCTTCGACATCCATCCCGAGGTGGAGGCCCATGCCCGACAGCACTTCCTTGATCTCGTTGAGCGACTTGCGGCCGAAATTCGGCGTGCGCAGCATCTCTGCCTCTGTCTTCTGAATCAGGTCGCCGATATAGACAATATTGTCATTTTTCAAGCAGTTAGCCGACCGCACTGACAGCTCCAGCTCGTCCACCTTCTTCAGCAGAAGCGGGTTGAACTCAAGGCCCTCATCATCGTCCTGACGCGTCGCCGACTCGGGCTCTTCGAAGTTCACGAAGATCGACAATTGGTCCTGCAGGATGCGCGCCGCATAGGCAACCGCGTCATCAGGCGTAACCGAGCCGTCCGATTCAAGCTTAAGCGTCAGCTTATCGTAATCGAGCACCTGACCCTCGCGGGTAGGCTGCACCTCGTAGCTCACCTTGCGCACGGGCGAATAGATCGCATCGATCGGGATCATCCCGATTGGCGCGTCTTCGGGGCGGTTTTTATCGGCGGCGACATAGCCTTTGCCGGTATTCACCGTCAGTTCCATGAACAAGTTGGCGCCGTCGTCGAGGTGACAAATCACGTGATCCTTGTTGAGGATCTCGATGCCAGCGCTCTCTGAGATATCACCGCCGGTGACGACCATCGGGCCTTTAGCGGAAATAGACAGCCGCTTGGGCCCCTCAACCTCCATGCGGATGGCGACACCTTTGAGGTTGAGCACCACGTCGGTGACATCTTCGCGCACGCCGGCAATCGACGAGAACTCATGCAGCACATTGTCAATTTGCACCGAGGTGATCGCCGCACCCTGCAGCGAGCTTAGAAGAACACGGCGCAGCGCGTTGCCGAGCGTCAGGCCGAAACCCCGCTCAAGCGGCTCGGCAACCACGGTCGCTTGGCGCGACGGGTCGTTACCGGGCTTAATCTCAAGTTGCGTGGGCTTGATCAGCTCCTGCCAATTTTTGTGGATCATGCTCAGTGGCCTCCATTCCTGTCTCCCGCGTAGACCCGACGCAGGAAACGCCCGAGGATATCAATGGCTGTCGGCGCCGCTTGGGTCGATGCGGCGCGCGACGATCCAAATCGTGCTAAACGCGGCGGCGCTTCGGTGGGCGGCAGCCGTTATGGGCGATCGGTGTCACATCGCGGATCGAGGTGATGTTGAAGCCCACCGCCGCCAGAGCGCGCAGAGCCGACTCGCGGCCCGATCCAGGCCCCTGCACCTCGACCTCCAGGGTTTTTACCCCGTGCTCCTGCGCCTTTTTACCGGCGTCTTCGGCGGCCATCTGGGCCGCATAGGGGGTCGATTTGCGCGATCCCTTGAAGCCCATTGTGCCCGCTGACGACCAGGCGATAGCATTGCCTTGGACGTCAGAAATCAAGATCTTGGTGTTGTTGAACGACGAGTTCACATGGGCAACACCCGCAGCGATATTCTTAGAAACCTTGCGCTTGGTCGCGCGACGATCACGTGCCATGCCTGTGCTCCCTTACTTCTTCTTACCAGCGATCGGCCGCGCTGGGCCTTTGCGGGTGCGGGCATTGGTGTGGGTGCGCTGGCCGCGAACCGGCAGGTTACGGCGATGACGCAGGCCGCGGTAGCAGCCCAAATCCATCAAGCGCTTTACGTTCATTTGCACCTCGCGGCGCAGGTCACCCTCAACGCTCACATTGGCGTCGATATGTTCACGGATCTGCAACACCTCGGCGTCAGACAATTCGTTGACGCGGCGTGCAGGATCGATGCCGACGGCGTCGCAAATGGTGCGCGCGGTGGCTTGGCCGATGCCATGGATGTAGGTGAGTGCTATAGGTACGCGTTTAGCGGTGGGGATATTAACGCCGGCAATACGAGCCACGTATATGTCCTTCTCTCAGTTGCGGTTCCGTGATCCCAGAACCTTTTTTCACAACAAAAGCCCGGAGGCCGAATGCCAGCGGGCCGATAGCGGTCGATATCGAAACGGAATGTTAGGCAATGCCAAATGTTGAGCCGATTCTCAGTCGAGACGGTGCGGCATACGGTCTCGTCGCCAGAACGTCAAGTCCTGGCATTGCAAGCGGCGCGCTGCCCCCGAAAGCGCGGAACTCAACCGCTGGGCGGGGGGCCTTCACCCACGAGCGGCACCCGGTAGATCACCCAATCCTCGGTGCGCGTGACCTCGCGACCGCCGGTCTTGGTTTGAAATTCAGGCCGGCCCTCGAAATCAATCGGGCAACCCACCAAGTCATCGGTACTGGTGATAAAGGGTTCAGTAAGCGATGTGGCGCCGACCCGTCGACACGGATCCTCAGAGGCGCGATAGCCCGAGCCGATCGCCACTTCGGGCTCTGGCGTCACTGCCCGTGACACCACCCCACCGCAGGCGGCGAGCGGCACAATCAGGCAAGATAGTAACAAAACGCGTTTCATAGGGTCCTCCAGTCTACGACCCATAAGGCAACGAAGCGCCGGGCGCGGATTCGCGCGCCGCGACATGTTGGTTGTAACCGAACCGCAAAAAACGAGTCAAATCGCGCGGTTCACCCTCATCGATTATTCCAAGCGGGAAAACGGCGAGATGATAGGCATTTACGGGTGACTAAGCGCACCGGTGAGCACATAGCGCAGGATTGCCACCACTTGAGCTGGCTCTTCGGCGACAGCCAAGGCGCTGGCATCGACCTCCTTCAGCGCATGGGCGTGCTCCGCGCCGTGCAGGATGATGAGCGATTTGCCTTTCGCTGCTGCATAGCCCGCATCGAACGCTGCGTTCCATTGTTTGTACTTCTCGCCAAACCGCACCACC
>JBCDGW010000126.1:0-9138 GCA_038750765.1 Pseudomonadota bacterium
GGCCTGCCTGCCTTTCCCGTCGCGGCGTTGTCGGTTTCTAGCGTTGGCAGGCCGAAATGCCCTGGGCGCAAAACCTGTCGACATTGCCAACACGCCCTTAGGAAACAGCGCCAAGGGGGAGAATGCTCGGATGGCCAAAATAGCGACCGCCGGTCAGCGCGACGACCGAGAGGAACGACGCTGACGCAAGCCTGCCACCGCGTCGGGTCGTTTTAGCGGCGATACGGGTCGGGCAGGGCGGGCAGCACTGTGCCCACGCAATCGCCAAACCCAACGGTAAAGCCGTCCCCCTGCGCGGCGCCCGTCAGAGTGAGCGTGTCGCCATCCTCGATGAAGCGCCGTTCACTGCCATCGGCTAGACTTAGCGGCTCCTTGCCGCCCCAGCTGAGCTCTAACAGGCTGCCGCGATTGGCTTTCTCTGGGCCCGAAATGGTGCCGCTGCCCAGAAGATCGCCGGTGCGCATCGGGCATCCCGCCGTACTGTGATGGGCAAGCTGCTGCGCGGCGGAATAATACATCTCGCGGTAATTCGTCTGCGCGATCCGGCTCGGCGCTTGGCCGTCGGGGGCCAGCGTGATCTCAAGCGCGATATCATAGAGCATTGGCCCCGCGTCCTTGAGGTGGTCGAGCAGGGCAAATTCGCGCGCGGGCGTGTCACAGCGGAACGGCTCCAACGCCGCTTTGGTCACGATCCAGGGGCTGATCGAGGTGGCGGTCGCCTTGGCTTGGAACGGGCCCAGCGGCTGATACTCCCACGCTTGGATATCGCGCGCGGACCAATCGTTAAGCAGCACATAACCGAACAGATGCGCGTCTGCTTCGGCAACGCTGAGCGGGCCGGAAGACGGCGTGCCGACGATGGCCCCCATTTCGAGCTCGATGTCAAATCGCTGCGATGGGGCGAAGCGGGGATGGTCATCGTTGGGGCCTTTCAATTGGCCCCAGGGGCGGCGGATCTCGGTGCCCGAGACCACGACAGAGGAGGCGCGCCCGTTATAGCCGATGGGGATGTGCAGCCAATTTGGCGGCAGCGCGTTTTCCGGGCCGCGAAACATCGTGCCCACATTGGTGGCGTGGTGGCGTCCGGCGTAAAAATCGGTGAACTCGGCCACCACAAATGGCATATGCAGCACCACCGCCGCGCGCGGATATAGCGCCTCGGCCTGCAGCGCCGCATCCCCTGAAAGTACCGGGTCGCCGCCCTCGCGCAACAGCGCCTGCAGGCGGTCGCGCAGCGCAGACCATGCCTCAGGACCGCGCGCCATCAGGCTATTCCAGGCGCCTTGGTCCAGGACGGTGCCGCCGGGCAGCGCGATCACGCCGCGCGCTTCCAACAGATGCAGATCAAGCACCTGATCGCCGATCGCAACGCCGCAGCGGGGCGCGGATCCTCCGATAGAGAAGACACCGTAGGGGAGATTATTCACCGGGAACGGGGTGTCGGGCGTGTTGGCGCTGGGGATCCAAGAGGGGATGAGACCGCTCATAGCTGTCCTTTTCTTCGGCAGGGCGGGTTAGGAGGCATCGGGCTGTAGCTCGGGGCGGGCGGCGGCGAAGGCGGGCAGGGCGAGGCAGCGCGCCTCGATCTCGGTGAGCCGCGCCAGGCCGCTCATATCGACACCCCAGCGGTGGGCGTTGTAGAGCTGCGCCACCAGGCAGATATCGGCGAGCGTCGGTGTATCCCCGAAGGCGAAGGGCGTGTCACGCGCGATAAGTGCATGAAACGCCGCGAACCCCTGATCCATCCAATGGTGCATCCAAGCGAGGCCTGCATCGTCGGCGCTAGTGAGGGTTTTGACCCGGTTGACGACTTTGAGGTTATTGACCGGGTGCACGTCGGTGGCGAAGACGAAAGCGGCCGCCATCACCCGCGCGCGGGCGACCGGGTCGCGCGGCAGCAGAGGCGCCTCGGGCGCCACCTGGTCAAGATAGTCGAGGATCGCCATCGATTGGGTGAGCGCGGTGCCGTCTTCCAGCACCAGCGTGGGCACGCCGCCGATCGGGTTGAGCGCGGTATACTCAGCGCTGCGCTGTGCCCCTTCGAGCAAGTTCACCGGGACCGAGCGATAGGCCAGCCCTTTGAGTTCCAGCGCGATGCGCACCCGATACGCGGTGGTCGAGCGCCAGTAGGTATAAAGCGTCAGCACGTTACTTTTTGCCGGGTGAGCCGTCGAATTTCTTTTCGATATCGCCCCAGCAATCGATGTAGTCGTCCTGCAGCGGTGCCTCCTTGGCGGCAAAGGCCGTCAGATGCTGCGGAAAGCGGGTTTCAAACATGAACGACATCGTCCGGTCCAGTTTGTCGGGGCCGAGATTGGCGTTAGAGGCTTTCTCGAATGCCTGCCGGTCGGGCCCGTGGGGCAGCATCATGTTGTGAAGGCTCACCCCGCCCGGGACGAAGCCCTGCGGTTTCGCATCGTACTGCCCGTAAATATTGCCCATCAGCTCAGACATGATGTTCTTGTGGTACCAGGGCGGGCGGAACGTGTCTTCGGCCACCATCCAGCGTTCGCGGAACAACACGAAGTCGATATTGGCGGTGCCGGGATCGCCTGACGGGGCGGTCAGCACTGTGAAGATCGACGGATCGGGGTGGTCGAACAGGATTGCACCAACCGGGCAGTAATTGCGTAGATCGTATTTGTAGGGCGCGTAATTGCCATGCCAGGCGACCACGTCGAGCGGGCTCTGGCCCACCTGCGTGGTGTGGAATTGCCCGCACCATTTGATCGTAATGGTCGAGGGTGTTTCGTGGTCTTCATAGGCCGCGACGGGGGCTTTGAAGTCGCGCGGATTGGCGAGGCAGTTGGCACCGATTGGCCCGCGCCCCGGCAGGTCGAACTTTTGGCCGTAATTCTCGCAGACAAACCCGCGCGCCGGCCCTTCGAGCAACTCGACGCGATAGACCAGACCGCGGGGTATGATCGCGATTTCCTTGGGCTCGACATCGATGATCCCCAGCTCGGTGTAAAACCGCAGTCGCCCCTCTTGCGGCACCACCAGCAATTCGCTGTCGGCGGAGTAGAAATACTCGTCCACCATCGATTGCGTCACCAGATAGATATGGCTGGCCATGCCGACTTGGGTGTTCACATCGCCCGCGGTGGTCATGGTGCGCATACCGGTGATCCAGTTGAGACCTTCAGCGGTGGGCACCGGATCCCAGCGGTACTGTCCCAGCGAGATCACATCGGGGTCCACATGGGGCGCCGATTTCCAGTAGGGCACGTCGATCTTGGTGTAGCGGTGCGAGTGCTTGACCGATGGGCGGATCCGGTAGCACCAGGTGCGCTCGGGCGGGTTGGCGGTGAACGCGGTGCCCGAAAGCTGCTCGCCATAGAGCCCGTAATTGCATTTCTGCGGGCTGTTCTGCCCTTGCGGCAGGGCACCGGCGAGCGCCTCGGTCTCAAAGTCGTTGCCCCAGCCAGGCATGTAACCGGCCTGGGTGCCAACAGGCGAGGCGGCGGTGATCATCGTGCGCGGATCAGATTGAGTGTTCATGTCTCTCTCCTGTTCTCGTCGGTTCGGGGCGCTGCGCGCGGCGCGGCCAAAGCGGGGCAAGACGCGCGAGCGGGCGCGACCATGGCTTAGGGATACCCCATCGCTTTGCGCAACGCCGCCGTCACGGCATCGGCCTGAAAGCCGGGCCAGCGGGCCGCCACATGCTGATCGGGGCGCACCAGCACCACGACCGCCGGATTGTCACCGAGATAGCGGGTGGTCAAATGGCCGTCAGGGTCGTCGTCGGGGCCAAGCGCCATCACCGGCACGGCCATCCCTTCTACCAAAACGCTCTCGGGTGCGGCGCAGTTAATCGCCAGCAGCGTGAACGCGCCTGTGTTGAGCCGATCGAGCAGAAAGCCCTCGCGCAGCGGCGCGTCACTCATCGGGCTGCCCGGTCGGGTGCGGGCTGGGCCGTTGGGCAGCGCGTCGCCGGTGTTGAGGGGTGAGCGATCATAGGTGCACGGCATCGAGAGCCGCCCTGAATTGACCATGGGTCGCGCGAAATCGAAATGCTCGACCAGATCGAGCACCGCATCACGAAAGAGCGCGTGCGCAGGATTGCGCGGGGTCAGAAAATCGGCCGAGCGGCTTGAGTTCTTGATGTTTTCCATCGCGCCGAATTTTCGCTCGTCGTGGTAGCTGTCGAGCAGCGCGTCGGGCGCGTCTCCGTTCAGCACGAGCGCCAGCTTCCACGCCAGATTATCAACATCCTGCATGCCGCCATTCGCGCCGCGCGCTCCGAACGGGCTAACTTGATGGGCGCTGTCGCCCGCGAAAAAGATCCGCCCGTGGCGATACTCCTTCATCGTGCAGCAGCGGAAGGTGTAGATCGACGACCAAACCAGCTCGAAGTCGACATCTTCGCCGATCATGCCGCGTACGCGACCGGCGATCTTGTCAGGATCCATCTCGGCCGCGCGGTCGATGTCCCAGCCAAGCTGAAAGTCGAGCCGCCAGACATCGTCGGGCTGTTTGTGCATCAGCGCGGTCTCACCGCGATTGAATGGCGGATCGAACCAAAAACGCCGCTCCACCGGGAAATCCGCTTTCATTCGGATATCGGCGATCAAGAAATTATCTTCAAACACGCGGCCCTCGAAGCCGAGGCCAAGCATAGAACGCGTCGGAGAATTGGCCCCGTCACAAGCCACCAGATACGCCGCCTCGATCTGGTAGGGCCCGTCGGGCGTGTCGACATCGAGCATGATATGGTCGTCGTGCTGGGTGAGACCGGTGACCAGGTTTTGCCCGCGGATTTCAATCGGGGCGCCGCCTGCCTGCTGATTGCGGATTTCCTCAACCAGGAATTGCTCAAAATAAGGCTGCTGCAGGTTGATGAAGGCAGGCCGCTTATGCCCCGCCTCGGGCAGCAGGTTAAACTGATAGATCTCGTCTTCGTCGCGGTAGACCCGGCCCAGGTTCCAGACCACGCCTTTGTCCACCATCGGGTCGCCGCAGCCCAGCCGATCACAAATCTCTAGCGTGCGCTTGGCAAAGCAGATCGCGCGGCTGCCCTGGCCGACGCCGTCATGATCGTCGAGCACCAGGCAAGCGATGCCCTTCTTGCCCAGATCGAGCGCCAGCCCCATGCCCATCGGACCGCCGCCGACAATAACGACCGGGTGGCGGCGGGGCGCCGGCGCGTCTTGATCGGCCACCTTCTCGTAGGGATAGAGGCGAAACGCGGTTTGATATCTTACAGCTACCATCGCGGCTACCCTTGCAGGGCCTCCCACATATCGAGGTCGCGTTGTGCGGTCCAAATCCGGGGATGCGCGATCCCCTTGGCCTCATCATACGCCCGGCTGACGTTAAAGGGCAGACAGTGTTCGTAAATCGCGTAATCCGAGAACTTCGGATCGCAGGCCTCGCGCACGGCGTCCCACGCGTCCTTCAGGCTGCCGCCGCGCGCCGCCACTTTGGCCGCCGGCAAATACGTGCTGTCGACGAAATCGCGGGTGCTGGCAATCGCGCGGGCGACCGCTTCTTTACCCACGAGCGCGCCGCCACGGCCGGGGGCGATCGCATCGACATCGTAGGCCAGCACATTGTTGAGCGTGGCGCCCCATTCGCCAAAGTATCCATCGCCGCAATAGCAAGCCGAGTGATCTTCTACGATATCGCCAGTGAACATCACATTCTGGTCGGGAACATGGATCACTGCATCGCCTGCCGTATGCGCCCGCCCGATCTGTTTAATGTCGACGCGGCGCTTCCCCAAAAAAACGCTCATCTGGTCGGTGAAGGTGGTGGTGGGGTAGGTGAGGCAGGGGATGCTTTCATGCCCCTCAAAAAGCCGCGGGAACCGTTGAAACTCGCTGTCCCAATCTTCTTGGCCGCGTTCCTCGACCATGCCGCGCGCCACATCGGACATGATCACCTCACGCGCGCCGTAAGCCGAGGCGCCCAGCACCCGTACAGCGTGATAATGGGTGAGCACCACATGGGTGATCGGTTTGTCGGTGACCTCGCGCACCTTGTCGATCACCTTGCCCGCGAGACGCGGCGTTGCCTGGGCCTCGACAATCATGACGCTGTCATCGCCGATAATCACGCCGGAATTGGGGTCGCCCTCGGCGGTGAAAGCCCAGAGACCGTCACCGATTTCGTCGAAGGTGATGGTCTTCTCGGTCAGGTCCCCCTGCGAGGCGAATGCTTTGGCCATGTCGTCGTCCGTCCGTTGCTTTGTGACGCTCCCCTCAAGGAGGCGCGCCTTGTATTCTTAGGTAGCGCGCGGGCGTTAAAACGCGATCCGCGCGCCGTCATGTCCCACAATAGTCGCTCCCGGCCAGTTTTGCGAAACTTCCCGGCGCCAGTCAGCCTCGCTAAAGCGGGGGTCGTCAACCGGGACCAAGTGATTGAGCACCAGCCGGTTGACATCCGCCGCGCTGGCAATCCGTCCGACATCGGCCGCTTTGGTGTGGGAAGCGAGCAGATGCGCGCGCAGCCGTTGCGCGTTGCCCAGGCGTTGCACAAGCGCCTCGATCCCGTCAGTGAGCATCGCTTCATGCACCAGCAAAGCCGCGCCCTCGGCAAACGCGGCCAGGGGTGGGAAGTAACAGGTATCGGCGGAGAAGACGATGGCTTTGGCCGCGCTCTCAAACCGCAGCGCGTAGCATTCCGTCACTGGCGGATGGTCGACCCGGAGCGCGGAGACAGCGATGCCCGCAAGGTCGGTGACAGGGCCTTCATCGATGATGCTGAGCGTGATCAGCTCGCCGATCGGCACGCGGCCTTCATCCTCGATCCGGATCGTTTGATCGAACGCCATCGACGCCAAAAACCCCTGCCAATAGGCTTCAATCCCTGGCGGGCCGAAGAGCGCGATGGGCTTGCTCAGCCCTGACGTCCACGCGGTGTAAAGCAGCGGGCCCAGTTCCAGCACGTGATCAGAATGGAGATGGGTGATGAACACCGCATCGATCTCGGTCAGCGCGATCCCGGCTTCGACCAGGCTTTTGGCAACACCCAGCCCGCAATCAATGACCACGGTTTGACCGCCCATCCGCAATAGGCTTGCGCTGGGCATCGCGCCGCCCGGGCGGATCGACGGCCCGCCCTTCACGCCGAGAAGTACCAGCTCATCCGCAGCGGGGGCCTCCGGGCTCACAACTTCATCCAGACGGTTTTGAGATCGGTGTATTTATCAATCGCGTGCAGCGACTTATCGGCGCCGTTTCCGGATTGTTTCATCCCCGCCATCGGCACGGTCACATCCGAGCCGCCATAGGTGTTCACATGCATCAACCCGGCCTTGATGCGCTTGGCTGCGATATGGGCTTTGCTGACATTGCTGGTCCAGACCGCGCCTGCCAGGCCGAAGACGCTGTCATTGGCGATGCGAATGGCGTCGTCCAAGTCCTGAAACGGGGTGACCGCGAGGATCGGGCCGAAGGCCTCTTTGCGCGCGGCATGATCGTTTGGTTTCACCCCGTCGATTACCGTTGGCGCCATGTAATAGCCGCCGGTTTCAGCCCTGATCTGACTGCCGCCGGTCAAGACGGTATTGCCCTCGGCTTGTGCGGTTTCCACGAAGCTGAGATTACTGGCCAGTTGCGGCGCCGAGTGCACGGCACCGATGGCGCTTGTGAGGCTGAGCGGGTCGCCCACCTGCATCGATTGCGCGATTTCAACCACCCGGGCGGCGAAGTCATGATGGATGCGCGCTTCCACCAACAGCCGCGATCCGGCGATGCATACCTGGCCCGAATTGCGAAAGATCCCGAAGGCGGCCACCTTCGCGGCCTCATCCAGGTCGGGCGCATCGGCGAAGACCACATTGGGCGATTTGCCCCCGAGTTCGAGATAACAGCGCTTCATGTTCGAGCGCGCGGCATATTCCAGCAGTCGCCGCCCGGTGGCCCATGAACCGGTGAAGGCGAGCACATCGATATCGGGATGCAGGCCTATCGCTTCGCCCACGACCGGACCCTGGCCCGTGACCACGTTGAGCACGCCCTCGGGCAGACCTGCCTCTAGCGCGAGTTCGGCCATCCGCAGCAGCGTGAGCGAGGCCGTCTCGGGCGGTTTCAACACCACCGAATTGCCGAAGGCCAGCGCGGGCCCCAGCTTCCACGCGCCGATCATCATTGGAAAGTTCCACGGTACAATCGCGCCAACCACACCGACCGGCTCGCGATGCACCAGCGCCACCACGTCATCGGGGCTGGGTGCGATCTCGCCGCCCACTTTGTCGATGGCCTCGGCATAAAATCGGATGGTGGCGGCGGCCGAGCCCGGCTCCGCCTTAAGCGCCATGCCGATCTCGGTGCCGTTGTCGCGCACGCCCAACACCGCAAGGGGCAGGGCATTGGCTTCGATCAGGTCAGCCCACCGGTGCATCACCCGTTTGCGCGCCGCCGGGGCCATCCGCGACCAGCGACCATCCTCAAAAGCCGCGCGCGCTGCTGCCACGGCCGCGTCCACATCGGCGGGCGTCGCTTCGGCCAGGGTGGTGAATTGCGCGCCGTCAATGGGGCTGATCACCGGGCTGGTCGCCTGGTCAGAGGCAGGCCGGGTCGCGCCGCCGATGAGCAGCGCTTGCGCCGGCACAGGGGCGTGGCGCAGCGCGTCGATATCTATTTGATCCACCATCTGGGGCGCGTCCTCGACCGGGCGTAACTGCCCCTGGTGATTGGGGGTCTGCGCGGCGCTCGTCAACCGCTTCACCGTGAAAAAGCGCAGCCTTGCCACGCGCTCGGTCTCCGCCGACCAGGGCGCCCAAAATCGACTGTCAGCCGTGATCGAGATTTACCATCCGTTGACTCTAACCTGCGACCTTGCGCAGGAAGGCACGCGCCATCGCCTTTGTCATTGAGGTGTTCGGTGCGTCGTTTGGAAGAAGGATGATCAATGCAGCGCGCGTATCTCAAAGCGCTCCACGGGCGATACTGGCCCTATCGCCACCACGACGTGCCGTTTCCAATCGAGTCGGTCGTGGCGTGGTATACGCTATTTGCGCTGCAAGACGATCTCGGCGTCACCGGCGATGTGCTGGAGATGGGGGTCGAACATGGCGGCACGGCGTTTCTGGCAATGATGGCTTTGCGTGACAGCGAGCGGCTTGAAATGATCGACATAAAGAAATCGCCCCGTTTTGCCGACAAAGCGGCGGCGCTTCCGCAAGATGTGGCA
>JBCDGW010000127.1:0-9127 GCA_038750765.1 Pseudomonadota bacterium
CATTGTTGATCAGCACGTCAATGTCGACGCCAAGGGCGTCCACATCCGAGATGAGCTTGTCTGCTCACACGCAACCTCTTCTTCTTTTTCAAAGTACCTCGGGGAGCGCGAGGGGCAGAGCCCCGCGCATATAGACGTGAGCGCGAGGGGCAGCGCCCCTCGCATGTAGACGCAATCGCCAGGGGCAGCGCCCCGCATCATAGACCTGCGCGCGCCAGCGTGAGGTCATCCCAGCCACGGGCGCCCTGGCGGTTATAGCCGGGCGTGGCCAGCAGATCGGCCATCACCGCATCCTCGATATCGCGCTTCTGGGGGAAGTAGCTGTCTTCCATGTCAGCGCCCGGCACAATCCAGTTGGGGCTCCCTAGCACGCGCGGCGGCGCTTTGAGCGCGTCAAAGGCAAAGCGGGTGGCGTTAGCCGCCAGCGTCATCGGGAACGAGCCGCGCTCGGACGCTTCGCTGACAATCAACAGCCGCCCGGTTTTGCGCAAGGAGGCCAGCAGCGGGCCGTAATCGAACGGCACCAGCGAGCGGGCATCGATCACTTCCAGCGACACGCCCCGCTCGGCCAAGGCCTCTGCCGCCTCGATGGCGGGGTAAAGCGACGGGCCGATCGTGAGCACGGTGGCGTCCTCGCCCGCACGTTTCACATCAGGCATGCCGATAGGCAGGCGGTAATCGTCGTCCGGCACCGCTGGCTGGAACAACTCCACCCGGTCATAAAGCCGCTGGCTTTCAAACATCAGCACCGGATCATCTGAGGCAATCGCCGCGGACATCAGCCCCTTGGCGTCATAGGGCGTCGCCGGATAGACGATCTTGAGGCCCGGAATATGCGCGGCCAGCGCCGACCAATCCTGACTGTGTTGCGCGCCGTATTTCGACCCCACCGAGGCGCGCAGCACCACCGGCATGGTCAAAAGCCCGTTCGACATCGCCTGCCATTTGGCCAATTGGTTGAAGATCTCATCCCCGGCGCGGCCGATGAAATCAGCGTACATCAACTCGACAACCGGGCGTCCGCCTTCCATCGCGGCCCCCACAGCGGTGGCGATAATCGCCGCCTCCGAAATCGGGCTGTTGAACACCCGGTCATGGGGAAAGAGATCGGCCAGCCCGCGATAGACCCCGAACGCGCCGCCCCATTCCCGGCATTCTTCGCCGTAGAGCATCACCCGATTGTCGTGCAGCATATGGTGGAGCACCGCTTCGAACAGGCCGTCACGCAAGGTGATCGCCCGCATCGGCGAGAGCGGGGCGCCGGTTTCATCGCGGCCGCTGCGGGCTTTCTTGGCGTTCTGGCGCACCCGGGTCACCCGGGCAGGATCGGCGCGCGGCGGGGTCGGCGCGGCCTTAGGCGGGGTCTCGGTATGGGAGAACATCTTGTCGCCGATCAGCGTCGGGGTGTGCGCCACCGGCACTGGCGGGGAAATCGCCGGATCAGCCGCCGCGGCAAAGACCCGCTGCATCAGCGTTTCCACCTCAGCCTCCATCGCCGACGCATCTGCCTCGCTCAAAACACCCGCCTCGCCCAAGCTTTGGCGGAATTGCGCAATCGGGTCGACAGCCTGCCAGGCGGCGATCTCGTCCTTGGTGCGGTACGCGTTCACATCGGTGGTGGAATGCCCCGAATAGCGGTAGCATTCCACATCGAGAAGCGCGGGTCCGCGACCGGCGAGCAACAGCGCCCGCTGCCGCGCCACCGTGTCGGCCACGGCCAGCGGGTTGGTGCCGTCCACGGTCTCAGCGTGGTAATTGTCGGCCCGCAGCCCCGCGCCGATCCGCGATAGCCGGTCCCAGGCCATGGTCTCGCCGCTGGTCTGCCCGCCCATGGCATAGAAGTTGTTGGTGAAGAAAAACAGCACCGGCAACCCGCCCTTGGCCTCCCAAAGCGCGTCGAACTGGGCCATCCCGGCAAAGTTCAGCGCCTCCCAGACCGGGCCACAGCCGGTGGCGCCGTCACCCACCATCGACACCGCGATATGGCTGCGCCCCTCGGCCTTGATCTGCAGCGCGGCACCGGTGGCGATCCCGGCAGAGGCGCCGACAATAGCGTTGTTGGGATACGCCCCAAACGGCGGGAAGAAGGCATGCATCGAGCCACCCATACCGCCGTTAAACCCGGTTTCGCGCATGAAGATCTCAGCCAGAAACCCCAGCAACAGGAAATGCTCAGCGCGTTCAATACTGTCGCTGCCGGGTAGGTGGTCTTCCACCGCCCGCAGCAGCGCGCCCCCGGCGTGGTCTGCCATCACCGCTTCCAGCGCTGCCGCCTCCATCGTGGCAATCGCGGCGAGCCCCTTGGCCAGGAACTCGCTGTGTGATCGGTGCGAGCCGAAGATATGGTCGTCTGGGCTCAGCGCCAACGCCGCGCCGACAGCCGCCGCTTCCTGCCCAATCGAGAGATGCGCCGGGCCTTTATAGACGTATTCCAACGTCCCGTAGCGGCCGGTGGATTTGAGGCTGGCGATACCGCTTTCAAAGGCGCGCAGGATCACCATATGCCGGAACACAGCGCTCAGTGCCGGGGCGCCGCGGGTGTGCACTTCGTCCGCGAAAGGTTTGGCATAGGCGTGGACCGGAATCTCCGCCCCGCGCAGCGTTTGCGCAGCCCGCGTCGCCTGCGGGTCTACCGCGATTGATTTTGGCATCCTGCTTCCTCCGCCTCCTCGCGCAGATAAGCGCCGGGTTTCCAGAGAGGCAAGGGCCGATTGACCTTTGCGCGCGCGCGATGAAAATGCAACGCGGGGAGGGATGGGCGATGATCTTATGCGGCGGCGATGCGCTGATCGACTTCGTGCCGGTGACACAGGCAGATGGCGCAGAGGCGTTCGTGCCTCGGCCCGGGGGCGCGGTGCTCAATGCGGCGACGGCGTTGGCGCGGCTTGGGCAGGAGGTGGTTTTTGTGGGGGCGCTGTCGCGCGATCTTTTCGGCGACATGCTGGCTGCACATATGGCCCGCGAGGGCATCGATACGCGGCTGGTGGCGCGCACCGATGACGACAGCACGCTGGCTTTTGTCACGCTGGCAGGCGGCGAGGCGCGTTACGCTTTCTACGATGAGACCTCCGCCGGGCGGCGGTTGGCGAAGATGCCCGATTTGCCGCAAGCGGACGCGCTGCATCTGGGCTCAGTGACGCTGATCGGCGAGCCTGCCGCGGGGGCGTATGCTGACATGGCCGAAGCGGCGTCGCCGCACATGGTCGTCTCGCTCGACCCCAATTGCCGCCCCACGCTGATCCGCGACAAGCACAGCTACTGCGCACGGATCGAACGGATCAGCGCGGTGAGCCATATCCTGCGGGTTTCAGACGACGATTTCGCTTATCTCTATGGCACCGCGGACGAGGAGGATGTGGCGGCGCGCGTCTTGGCGGGGACGACCGCGCTGTTCGTGATCTCGCGCGGGGCTGACGGTGCCACCGCCTATACGCGCGGCGCGAAAGTCGATCTTGCGGCGCAATCCGTGGCGCTTCGCGACACGATCGGGGCAGGGGACACGTTCCATGCCGGCATGCTAACGGCGCTCAGCCGCGCGGGACGGTTGCAGCACGCGGCGTTGGCCGGGCTCGATGACGAGGCGCTACGCGAGACGCTGACCTTCGCGACTGCGGCGGCGGCGCTCAATTGCCAAGAGATGGGGTGCAGCCCGCCACCGCTCAGCGCGGTGCTGGGCAGGATCGGCGCCGCGTAATCGCTCAGGGCGGCGTCTGGCAGGATCCGCGCCGCATAGCCGCTCGGCGCATTGCTCATTAGGATCGGCGCTGCATAGCTGCGCGCCGCGCGCGGTCTCACTTCACTCGCAGCTTGTTCAGGATTTTGGGGTTGCTCTCGGCCTTTTCGGCCATATCGCGCAGCAGCAACGCGAGGCTCTTTTCATCCACTAGCTTGGCCGCCTTGCGCAGCGAGAACCAGTGGCGCTTGCGCTGACCCGCCTCTTTCCAGCGCCGCTTCAACCGTCGCACCTGCATGGGATAGAGCGTGACCGAGCAGCGCTGACTTTTGCCCCGCGGCATGCGCTTTTTGTAGTGGTAAACCCCGATTGGGCGGCGATGAACCGCGCCGAGGGCACCGGCCTCTTCGAGCGCTTCGATCTCAGCGGCGCGCCAGGGCTTCTTGCCGTTCATCTGCCAGCCCTTCGGCACCACCCAGCGACGCGTTTCGCGCGAGGTTACCATCAGCACCCGCAGTTTATTGCCTTCCCAGCGCAAGGGGAGCGCGGCGATTTGGTCGGTGCGTGGTTTTGCCATTCGCGCCTATCTAGGGGTGAGCGGGCAAAAGCCCAGCAGGTGGCATCCAGGCTGCGGCAGTGCTGCAACGCTTGGGCTTGCTATAGCGGGACGGCTTGGGCTGCGAAAAACCTCTGTGCAGGACACGCGCCATGCCCCCGGCCCATGGGCAGGCGCCCGCGCAGGGTGGGCCCGGTGGTATCTTTCGCGCCAATCACCGATATGCCCGATTAGCATCCTGACGGTTTTACCAGGGTTCATAGCCTCATCGCGCCTGATTTGGCGCTGCGCCTGTCTGACGGTGGCGCGGCGCGCTTGGCAGCCAAGTCAATGTCCGGCGCTGCTTGCAAAAACGCACAAATAAAAACGCACAAATATGGGCGCATCAGCGATGGCGCCGCGCATTTTTCTGCATGTCGTGGCTGGCCGGTTGGATTTTGCGCGCCCCCGTCTCGTCTAACCTGCGCTCGGTTCTGGGCGCGCGGTCAAAAGCTCACCCGCACTTCGGTGTCTGTCCATTCAGGGCGCAGCGTGCGGCCGAGGTCATTGGCCACGAGGGGTGCCAGGATGAACTGCACTTCGGCTGCGGTGACGCCCCCGCCCAAGTCAGGCTGGCGCAGCGCGTCCCACATCGGCTGTTCAATGCGCAAGCGCTCAGCTTGGCCCGCAACAACCCAATCCGAGCCGTCGCGCGCCACGGTAATCGCGCCGCCGCGCGGCATCGCGCATTCGAGGCAGTTGATCACCAGAAAGGCCAGCTTCACCTCTGGCCGAGGCGCCTCACCGCCGGGGTTCCAGCGGATCGATAACCGGCTACCGCGGGTCAGATCGTCGAGGATTTGGCGCAGCTCGATCTCGCCCAACCCTTGATGCGGCGAGGCCGCGCCAAAAGCCACGCGGAAAAAGCCGATCCGCGCATTGGCGTGCTCGACCGATTGGGCGATCAGGTCAATCTCGGGGAGCGTCGCCGCGCCAGACATCGACAACAATTCAACGCCGTTGGAAATGGCGCCAATCGGCGAGATCAGATCGTGGCATATCCGCGATCCCAGCAGGGCGGCGATCTCGGCGGGTGGCGTGGCCAAAGCAGGCCCTCCTATCAACTGTGACGCGCGCGGGAACAAAGCCGCGATGCGTGTCTCTATTGGCGTGGTGTTTGACGGTTGGTCCCGCAAAATCACGCGCGATGGGGCCCCCTCTCTTCGATTTAGGCAGCCCGCCCAGCACTATAGCACGCAGCCGCCTTTGCCGCCAAACCGCGAAAGACCCCCGGTGCACCCAAAAGGATCAATCGCAGCTCGGCTAGGGCGGGTTTGGCGCAAAATGCTTAATGAAACGCTAACGGTGATCGGTGCGGGATCGCGACCCAGATTGCCGCTCATCGGTGGCGAGGGGCAGCACAAGCTGTGGGCGAATCCGCGCTGGCCCATCCGCGTTTGCCAAGGTACAAGGCGCCGATGACGCCGCAGACCTCGCCCCTACTGGCCGATGCCCCCGACTTTTCTGTGCGCTTGGCTGAGACTGCGCAGGATGTCGAGGCAGCCCAACGGCTGCGCTACGAGGTCTTTGTCCGTGAATTGGGCGGCACTGGCCCGATGGTTGATCACCGTGCCCGGCTTGAGGCGGATCGCTACGATGCGGTGGCCGACCACCTGCTGTTGCGCGATCATCGCCGGCCCGGCGCGCCGGTCGTCGGCGTCTACCGGTTGATGCGCAGCGAGCAGGCAGACCGCGCCGGACAGTTCTATAGCGAGAGCGAGTACGACCTGACCATGCTGCGTCAGAGCGGGCGGCAGCTTTTGGAACTGGGGCGATCTTGCCTAGCGCCCGCCTATCGGGGCGGCACAGCGATGTATGAGCTATGGACCGGGCTTGCCGCATATGTTGACGCCCATCAGATCGATCTTTTGTTCGGGGTGGCCTCATTTCACGGCACCAACCCAGCCGCGCTGTCGGCGCCGCTCTCGCTCCTGCACCACCGCCATCTGGCGCCGCCAGCGTTGCGGGTGCGCGCGCGCCACGAGAATTATCAGAGCATGAACCTCATCGCGCCGGATCAGATTGACCGCCGTGCCGCGATGACCGCGATGCCCGCCCTGATCAAAGGCTATCTGCGCCTTGGCGGGATGGTGGGTGAGGGGGCCTGGATTGACCACGCCTTTAACACCATCGACATCTGCCTGGTGATGGACACTGCCCGGCTCAATGCCACACAGCGGGCGATCTACGCGGGCGATCCATCGCGGCTGATCCGATGAACCAGACCTGGCAGCCCAACTCCGCGCCTCAGAGCGCGGAGGCTAAAGCCGATGCGTCTGACCCGGCCAAGCAGGCGATGCGCGCAGACCGGTTCACCCTGGCTGATTGGCTGCGGATCGCTCGGCGTGGGACGCTGGTGGCGCTGGCGATGGCGGTTGGGGTGGCGCTGTTGTTGCCAGCGGGCCTGCTGGAGCGCGCGCTCTATGGGCAGGCGCGGCCTTGGTCGCCGCGGATTGTGCAAGGCTTTTGCCGCGTCACGTTGCGCATCCTTGGCGTGTCGCGGCGCCAGATCGGGCGGCCTATGGCGCAGCAAGGGGCGGCGGTGGCCAACCATGCCTCTTGGTTCGACATCATCGTGCTCAACGCCGCGGCACGGGTCACGTTTTTCTCCAAGGCCGATGTGGCAGACTGGCCGCTGATCGGTTTTGTCGCCAAAGCAGCGGGCACGCGGTTCATCTCGCGCGACGCGCGCGATGCCAGCACCCAGCGCGCGCTGTTGGTGCGCACGCTCCAAGCTGGACATCTGCCGCTGTTTTTTCCCGAAGGCACCTCGACCGATGGCGCGCGGGTTTTGGCTTTCAAGTCGTCGCTCTTCGCGGCGTTGTTCCAACCCGAGCTGGCGCCGCCACCCTACGTGCAGGCGATTTCGGTGATCTATCATGCGCCAGATGGCGCGGAGCCCTGCTTTTACGGCTGGTATGGCGACATGGACTTTGGCGCCCATTGCCTGAAACTGCTCGCCGCGCCCCGGCACGGGGCTGTGACTTTGGTGTTCCACCCGCCGCGCCTGGCGGCGCTATTTGCTGATCGCAAAGCGTTAGCGCACCAGATGGAAGAGACTGTGCGCCGCGGCTTTACAGAGCATTGGCGCAGCGTGGATCTGTAACCCGAGGGGCGCTGCCCCTCGAAGCGCTTTTGCATGCGAGGGGCTCTGCCCCTCGCGCTCGCGTTTATTTACGAGGGGCTCTGCCCCTCGCGCTCACTTCTTTAATACGAGGGGCTCTGCCCCTCGCGCTCCCCGAGGTACTTTTAAAAAGAAGAAGGGGCGGGTCAGAAGAGATCGTCGAAGGTTAACGGTGCAAAGCCGCCGGTGATGTCGAGATCGTCCAGGCTCAGCATTTCAGCCGCGCCGATGACCCGGATCGAGGCGTCGGGCCTGCCCAGCACCGAGATCACCGCATCATCGCCGTCTTGATCGAGCGCGATGCGGCCCACCATTGCCCCGTTGGTATCGAGGGTGATCGTGTCTTGTGCCTGGTAATCGCCGATCGTGTCGTGGCCAAAGGCGGTGTTGATATCGAAATGGAACGTATCTGCCTGATTACCGCCCCACAGCCGATCATCGCCCTTGCCGCCGTTGAGCATGTCCGTGCCGGTTTCGCCAAAGAGCGTGTCATTGCCGCTCTCGCCGATCAGAACATCTGCGCCCGCGCCTGCGCGCACCTCTTCGTTAGCATCGGCACCGTAGAAGCGGTCATCGCGGTCGGTGAGCGTAAACTTCTCGAAATCGCGGATCTTCGAGGCCTTGCCGTTGCCGAGATAGGCGGTGGCGCCGCGCGCCGGATCGGTGAACAGCGTGACGCCGCTTGTGCTGCGCGCTGCGGCTGTCATGACCAGCGCGTCGAAGTCAGAGCCGCCGCTCAGATCTTGGCTATGATCGCCTGCGAACACGGTGTCGAAGCCGCCGCCAACATCGACGACAACCAGGCCCTCGATATCGGTGATTACGTCGCGGCCCCGCCCGGTGAGGACCTCTTCCACGCCGAAGACACCCTGCCGCACGCCGCCCAAGACATCGGCCCGGATCACCAGATCGAGCGTCGCCGGGCTGAGATCGAGCACGTCATAGCCCGCGCCGCCATTGATCTCGGCGATGCCAAAGTTCTGCGCCGTCCAACTGGACGCGCCGAAATTGGGCATCGTGATCAAGTCGTTGCCTGTGCCGCCGAGGACGGTATCCCAGCCGTTGGAGAGCCCCAGCGTGTCGTCGCCCTCGTCGCCATCAAGGTAATCATTGGCGCCGCCGCCGCCCAGCACATCGTTTCCTTCGCCGCCCTCGATGGTGTAGCTGTGGTCGCCGCTCGTGCCCAAAATCCGATCATGGCCGCGCCCGCCGCTCAATAGGCCGCCGCCGTAACCGCCTGATATGTTATCGTTGCCGTCTTCACCGAATAGGGTGTCGGGCCCTTGGTTCGGGCCGTGGGCGCTGCCGTAAATCCAGTCGTCGCCCGTGCCGCCATAGACGATATCGGCGCCGTCACCGGCGAATACCGTGTCGTCGCCCCCGGCCGCGATCACTGTGTCATTGCCGCCGCGCGCATAGATTAAGTCATCGTAGTCAAACCGTACCAGGCCCGACCACGTCCAGTTAAAGTGCCACTTGCCGACGATGTAGTTAGCGCCGTCGGTATAGCCGTGTTCTGCGATCATCAGATGTCTCCCCTGTCAGCCGGTGCCGCGCTGGTGTTACGCAACCAGCGAGGATGCCGCTGTCATATGTCGTGCGAGCAGGCAGGTGGGTTCAAACCGAGCGCACCCATTGAAATAGCCAGGTCTCTGAGAGCTTGCGGTTAAAGCCCGCTATGTGCGCGGACAGCTCGATTAAGGGTGCATCTTGGCCGTCGATATCGATGATCAAG
>JBCDGW010000128.1:0-8958 GCA_038750765.1 Pseudomonadota bacterium
ATCGCTAGGGCCGGCGTGTCGTCGATGTAGAGCGGGCACGCTTCCAGCGCTTTGGCTGCCTCGACGAAGCGCCTGAAATCCGCCTCGCTCATATTGCCGCGGCGGATATTTTCTGACGGCACTTCAGAGGCTTCGGACAATATCCGCGCCGCTAATTGCTCGGCAGACATCTCCAGTGAGAAAAAGCCGACCACGCCGCCATCCAACGCGCCTTCCGAGCCATCGCTCAACGCGCCGCGGCGATAGGCTTTGGCGATGTTGAAGGCCACGTTGGTGGCGAGCGAGGTTTTGCCCATCGAGGGCCGCCCCGCCAGAATGAGCAAGTCAGAGCGGTGAAGCCCACCCAGCTTTTTGTCGAGATCGACAAGCCCGGTGGCGAGCCCCGCCAAGCCGCCGTCGCGCTGATAGGCGGCGTTGGCGACGTTCACCGCATCGGTGGCCGCGCGGAGGAACGATTGAAACCCCGTATCGCTTTGGCCCTGCTCGCCTAGCTTATAAAGCCGCTGTTCCGCCTCGACGATTTGCTCACTGGGCTCTGAGGCCACAGTCACATCGGATGCTTTGGCCGAGATTTCACCGCCCAACTCGATCAGCTGCCGCCGGATCGCCAGGTCATAGATCAGTTGCGCGTAGTCTTTGGCGGCGAAGGATGAAATCGCCGCGCCCGCCAGCCGGGCGAGATAAGCCGGTCCGCCAAGCTGCTTGAGCCCCTCGTCGTCTTCCAGAAAAGCCTTAAGCGTCACCGGCGAGGCCAGCGCGTTCTTGGCGATGCGTGCCGCGGCGATATCGAAGATCCGTGCATGAACCGGGTCGTGGAAATGCTGAGCGCCGATGACCCCGCTTACCCGATCATAGGTGTCGTTATTGGTCAGAATGGCACCGAGCAATTGCTGCTCAGCTTCGATGTTGTGCGGTACAGTTTGCACATCTTCCGTAGCCGATGCCTGCTCGACACCGGACTGCCGGATGGCCGTCACCTCGGTCATTCCCGCCCCCTTATTGTTAAGCGCTCTCTAACGAAACTTACCCGGTCTGAGAATACGGGAAATCTCTGTGCAGAACCCTTTTGATAAGCCTGTGGGAGGCGCTTTTTCGCGCCGCTTGCTAGCACATGTAGTCTAAATTGCGTTTCGTGTCAGCACATCTTGATCGGGAAAATTGCGCGAGAGCGATTCCTTCACAAACTGTCCACCATACGTCCCCATGCTTTTGCTCGCCCTCCGCGGAGACCCGCCACTCTGGCCGAAAAAGCGCCGAGAGCGGTGCTAGCGGTGGGCGTCTTGCCAAGCGCGCGGTTGTGTGAGGAACGCTTCGACCTCGGCCAGGGTCTCGGTGTCGAAGGCTTCGCGATCCCGTGCCACGCGCAGCACATCCCACCACGTGCAAAGGCTATGGAGCGTGATGCCGTGGTTCCCCAGCGTTGTGAGCGTTTCGGGAAAAATGCCGTAATAAAACAGCACAGCCGTGTGGTGACAGCGCGCACCGGTGTCGCGGATGGCTTCAACGAACGACACCTTCGAGCCGCCATCCGTGGTCAGATCTTCAACCAGCAAAACCCGTTGGCCCTCGCGCATCTCCCCTTCGATGCGGGCATTGCGGCCATAGCCTTTAGGTTTTTTGCGCACATAGCTCATCGGCAGCGCCAAACGCTCAGCCACCAGCGCCGCAAACGGGATCCCGGCGGTCTCGCCGCCGGCGATATTGTCGAACGCTTCAAAGCCCGCGTCGCGCATGATTGTAACGGTTAGAAAGTCCATCATCGTCGCGCGGATGCGCGGGTAGGCGATGACCTTGCGGCAGTCGATGTAGGTGGGTCCCGGCAAGCCGCTGGCGTAGATGTAAGGCTCGCGCGCGTTAAAGTGCACAGCGCCGATCTCGAGTAGCATGGTCGCGCTCAGCCGGGCGATTTCGGTTTGCTCGGGGAAGGCTGTTGGGATCATCTGCGCGCTTTCCGGTATCTAATAACTCGCTTAGTCACGCACCACCCGCCAATGCAACGGGAAGCCCGGATCAAACAGCGTAATCGGCCCCGCCTCACAGGCGATCTTGCTCGGATAGTCGACCGGCGCCGCGCGGCGCAGCGTGATCTGCTCAGCGTTCACCGGCAGGCGGTAAAAACCAGGCCCGTTGCGCGCGACGAAGGCCTCCAGCCGGTCAAGCGCATCCGCTTTCTCAAAAACCTCCGCCAAGATCGAGAGCGTGTTTGTAGCTGTGAAGCAGCCTGCGCATCCGCATCCCGTCTCCTTGGCGGCATCGACATGGGGCGCGCTATCGGTACCGAGGAAAAAATGCGGGTCGCCGCTGGTCGCTGCCTGCACCAGCGCTTGGCGGTGGGTCTCGCGCTTGGCCACTGGCAGGCAGTAGTAATGGGGGCGAATACCGCCGACGAGGAGGTGATTGCGGTTGATGACCAGATGGTGCGTGGTGATCGTGCCGCCCATATCCGTTTGGTCGCGCACATAATCGATACCGTCGCGCGTGGTGATGTGCTCCATGACGACACGCAGGCCCGGCACGCGGCGGCGCATCGGGTCAAGCACCCGCTCGATGAATACCGCTTCGCGGTCAAAGATATCGACGGCTGGGTCGGTTACCTCGCCGTGCACACATAAGGGCAGACCGATCTCGGCCATCTTCTCCAGCACCGGCGTAACCGCCTCGATATCGCGCACCCCGGATTGCGAGTTGGTGGTGGCCCCGGCGGGATACAGTTTGACCGCGCGGATCAGCCCTGACGCGGCGGCCGCCGCCACGTTTTCAGGGTCCGTCGTCTCGGTGAGATAGAGCGTCATCAATGGCTCAAACGCCATATTGTCGGGCAAGGCCGCAAGGATCCGATCGCGATAGGCGCGCGCATCGTCGCCAGTCACCACAGGCGGTACCAGATTGGGCATCACGATCGCGCGGGCAAAGTCGCGGGCGCTCTCGGGCAAAACCGCCTGCAACACCGCGCCGTCGCGCAGATGCAAGTGCCAGTCATCGGGGCGGTGCAGAGTGATCTGATCCGGCATAGCGCGGCCTTACACCCGCCGTGAAACCTTGCCAATCATATTAGCATCATCAAAAGCTTCACAAACCGCTCGAGATTTGCGCAAGCTAGGGCCGCAACCGGCGCGCATATGCTGTTTGGGCGCCTTGGCGCGGACAAGCGATTGCGAGAGGGCGCCGGGCCTGCATAGCGTTAGCGGAAGGGGGACCAACGCGCGGATGTACGACGACCTGCCGAAATCAACGACAGCGATGCAACGCGCGCGCGGCTTGGCACGCGTTGGTTTGGCGGAACAATCAGGGCAGACGCGGCTGCGAACGCTGCGCCAGGAAGGATCGGCGAAGGCATTCTTGCCGAAGGTACATGCGCCTGTGCCGGAGGTGGTGTTCTTGAACACGGCGGGCGGGCTAACCGGCGGTGACCGCCTGGATTTGTCGCTCGATCTTGGGCCCGGGGCGCAGGTCGTCGCCACAACGCAAACCGCGGAGCGCGCCTATGCCAGTGCGGGCGGTGTGGGGCATATGCGGGCCACGATGACCGCGGGCGACGGTGCGACGCTGGCCTGGCTGCCGCAAGAAACCATCCTGTTCGACCGCGCCGCCCTTCACCGCGAGACCGACATCGCGCTGACCGGGTCGGCGCAATTGGTGTTTGCCGAGATGGTTGTCTTGGGCCGTCAAGCCATGCGCGAAACCGTGAAAACCCTCGATTTTCTTGATCGGCGCCGCATCACCCGTGACGGTGTTCCGGTGATGGTCGAGCCCCTAGCGCTCACTACCCGCGTGCTCACGCGGCGCGACGACAGCGCGGTTTTGGGCGGCGCGACAGCCCTGGCCACCGTGGCGTTAATCGGCCCGGGTGCGGAGACGGCGAAAACGTCCGTAACCCCGCTTATCGAACAGACAGGCGTGCGCGCCGGTTTATCGAGCTGGGACGGCAAATGCGTATTGCGCGGCCTCAGCCATGAGCCACGCGCGTTGAAGAACATGGTGGCGCGGGTGCTGGCCCATTGGGGATACCGCCCGCGCGTTTGGAATATGTGAAAGACCAGGAGCAGAAATGAACCTCACACCGCGAGAAAAAGACAAGCTGCTTGTCAGCGTTGCCGCGATGGTCGCGCGCGGACGGCTGCAGCGGGGCGTGTTGCTCAATCATCCCGAGGCGATCGCGCTGATCACCGATTTCGTGGTGGAGGGCGCGCGCGATGGCCGCAGCGTCGCCGATCTAATGGAAGCGGGCGCCCATGTGGTGCGGGCTGATCAATGCATGAGCGGGGTGCCCGATATGATCCATGACGTTCAGGTTGAAGCGACATTTCCCGACGGCACGAAATTGGTCACGGTGCATCACCCGATCCGCTGACTCAGGCGGGTGCGGGCTGATGCGAGGCGTTTGGTTGAAAGAGGCCGCTGCAGGGCGGCAGGGCATCAAGGAGAGGGGCGATGAAGCCAGGTGAAATTTTGACGGCGCCGGGTGAGCTGACGCTGAACGAGGGTGCGGCGGCGCAAACCATGATTGTGGCGAATACCGGGGATCGCCCGGTGCAAGTCGGCAGCCACTATCACTTCGCCGAGACCAATAGCGCGCTCGATTTCGACCGGGCTGCCGCGCGGGGGATGCGTCTCGATATCGCCGCGGGCACGGCAGTTCGGTTTGAGCCGGGCCAGACGCGCGAGGTGACGCTGGTGCCCTTTGGTGGGGCGCGCCGGGTATTTGGCTTCAACCAATCGGTGATGGGACATCTCTAGCGCACCGGTGCTGTGCTGTATCTGACCGCGGGTCAGAGCGACCGAACAAGCCAATGATCGAGGAGGGAGACCATGTGCGATGCAGGTGTCATTGAAAGTGTAAAAGGTGGGATGATGCACCATCTCGACCCATTCCTAACCGACGCGCGCACCATGGCGACGCTCTGATGGCGACGCGCCCGCTTCTCACCGACGAAGAGGCAGCGCCAGAGGCACGCGCTGTCTTCGATGAGATCCGTGCTGCGCGTGGCACCGATTACGTCAACAACTTCTGGCGCGCGCTCGCCCATGATCCGGCGCTGCTGCGCGCCACATGGGACCGGCTGAGTGCGGTTATGGCGCCCGGCGCGCTGGACCCGCTCGTCAAGGAGATGATCTATATTGCTGTGTCGACGGCCAATGGATGCTCATATTGCATCCACTCCCACAGCGCTGCGGCGCGTGCCAAGGGCATGGATGCGGCGATGCATGACGAGTTGGTGGCAGTCATCGGCATGGCGATGCAAACCAACGGCATGGTAACCGCGCTGCAGGTACCCGTGGATGCTGCCTTCGATGCTTCCTTGGATGCTGGGGCGCCGTGAACGGCTCGGCGGATCTCCGCGCGTTGGGCGCCTGCGGCTGCTCTTGCAACTTGCGATCGTCTGGGCGCAGGGTAGCGCATCAAGAGTTGGTGCTGCGGGAGGGTGCACTGGCGCCCCCCTATGTGGAGCAGTGCCCCTATGTCCCCCTTTCTCCTGCCTTTCGCTGCAGCCAAAACCGGTATGCGCGGTCTCGAAACCCTGTTCGAGGCGCAAGCGGTCATGACCATGCGGCTCTGGGGTTTGGCCGGGCTTTGGTCAGTTCCTCGCGCCGAAACAATCGCGATGCTGGCCGAAAAGCCGGTGGTGCTCGGCCGCGCTCAGACCGCGGCAACGCAGGCGGCCCTGGCAGGCAAGCGCCCCGATCAAGTGGCCGACGCATGGCTCAAGCCCATCGCCCGGCGCACCCGCGCCAACCGGCGGCGCCTTGTCCGCCGGGGGCCACGGCTCGGCTAAGCCACCGCTTGATACGTGTAGGCGGTGCGCGTCTCGGACAGGCGTGCACCCAATGACCGATCAGCCCCAACGCTATTGCTGTGACCGAATGAAGTTTGACCTCGCCGGTACATGCGAGCAGCATAGCCGGCACGATTGTCCGGATTTTTTCTTCACCTACAACGAGGTGTTCGACGAATACGGGCTGATGCACGACGACGGCACCAAGATCCTGGTGGGCTATTGTCCGTTCTGCGGCATCAAATTTCCCGACAGCAAGCGCGATCTGTGGTTCGACCGCCTCGAAGCGCTTGGCTACGAAAAACTCCTGTTCAACGACGACATCCCCCAAGCGTACAAATCTGCCGCTTGGCGTCGCGATTTACCGCCCGACCCGAAGAAGGATCCATAACATGCCAGCAACGATTTCGCGCGAGGCTTACGCCGACATGTACGGCCCCACCACTGGAGATCGGGTGCGTTTGGCCGATACTGACCTGATCATAGAGGTCGAGCGCGATATGACCACCTATGGCGAAGAGGTGAAGTTTGGCGGCGGCAAGGTCATCCGCGACGGGATGGGTCAAAGCCAGGTGACGCGGGCCGATGGCGCTGTTGATACTGTGATCACAAACGCGCTGATCCTCGACCATACCGGCATTTACAAAGCCGATATCGGGCTCAAGGACGGGCGCATCGCGGCAATCGGTAAGGCAGGCAACCCCGATACCCAGCCCGGCGTCGACATCATCGTGGGGCCTGGGACCGAGGCGATTGCCGGGGAAGGCAAAATCCTGACAGCGGGCGGGTTTGACGCCCATATCCATTTCATCTGCCCGCAACAAATCGACGACGCGCTGCATTCTGGTCTGACCACGATGCTCGGCGGCGGCACCGGCCCTGCCCATGGCACGCTGGCGACCACCTGCACGCCCGGGCCCTGGCATATCGGCCGCATGCTGCAGAGCTTTGATGCGTTTCCGATGAATCTGGCGCTCGCGGGCAAAGGCAATGCCAGCCAGCCTGCCGCCCTGGTCGAGATGGTCGAAGGCGGTGCCTGTGCGCTGAAACTGCACGAGGATTGGGGCACGACGCCGGGCGCTATCGATTGCTGTCTGTCGGTTGCCGACGATATGGATGTGCAGGTGATGATCCATACCGACACGCTGAATGAGAGCGGCTTTGTCGAGAACACCGTCAAGGCGATGAAGGGGCGCACGATTCATGCGTTCCACACCGAAGGGGCAGGGGGCGGGCACGCGCCTGACATCATCAAAGTGGTCGAGCAACAGCACGTTTTGCCCTCATCGACCAACCCGACGCGCCCCTACACCGTCAACACGCTTGAAGAGCATCTCGACATGCTTATGGTCTGCCACCATCTCGATAAAGCGATCCCCGAGGATGTGGCCTTTGCGGAAAGCCGGATCCGCAAAGAGACAATCGCGGCCGAAGACATTCTGCATGACATGGGCGCCTTCAGCATCATCGCCAGTGACAGCCAAGCGATGGGCCGCGTCGGCGAGGTGATCATCCGCACCTGGCAAACTGCCGACAAAATGAAAAAGCAGCGCGGGCGGCTATCGGACGAGAGCGGCGAAAACGACAATGTCCGCGTCAAGCGCTATGTGGCCAAATACACCATCAATCCGGCGATTGCCCACGGCATCAGCCACGAGATCGGCTCGATTGAGCCGGGCAAGCGCGCGGATCTGTGCCTGTGGAATCCGGCGTTTTTTGGGGTGAAGCCGGAAATGGTCCTGCTCGGCGGCACGATTGCTTGCGCCCAGATGGGGGATCCCAACGCCTCCATCCCAACGCCGCAGCCGGTCTATACGCGGCCGATGTTTGGCGCGTTCGGCGGCTCTGTGTCGCGCTCGGCGGTGACTTTCGTCAGCCAAGCCGCCGAAGCCAACGGGATTGGCAGCGCGCTGGGGCTCGCCAAAGACGTGGTGGCTGTGAAAGGCACGCGCGACATCGGCAAATCCGACATGGTAATGAACAGCGCGACGCCGGCGATGGAGGTGCATCCCGAGACCTATGAGGTCCGCGCCGATGGCGAACTCCTCACCTGCGAGCCAGCCAAAGAGCTGCCGATGGCGCAGCGTTACTTCCTGTTCTAGGGCCCTTCGATAGCGGCGCATAAGCCAACGGGCGTGCAGCAATGCCCGTTAACGGGTTATCAACCGGGGTTGCGGCTGACGCATAGCGGGCGCCAGGATGTTGCAATTGTCGCTGCGCTGCAGCGTCGCTATCTTCGATGGCAGGGAGAGCAACACGAGCAGAATATGAGGTTTGCACATGGCAACCACATTTGAACACAAAGCCCATCGCAGCGCTGAAGCAAAACGCGTTGGCGCGACCTTCCGCACAGTTTTTGCCAGCATCGGCGAAGCCCTTTTGTCGTTCGCTGAGTCTCGGGCACGCATGCATCAGTTTGAGCGCTTTACCCGGATGAGCGACGCGGAATTGGCTGAAATCGGCCTGCGCCGCGAAGATATCGCGCGGCACGTCTACCGCGACATGCTCTATCTTTAGCGCACTGTCGCCCTAACCGCTTGCACCCCGTGCGTTTTGCCCCAACCATTACGGCCGAGCGACGGAGGGTGCGCGTGTTAGAAACAGCGAGCAAATTATGAGCGTGGTGCGGGCGACTTCGGTCTTGCGCGCACCGCTCGACGGGCCACTCCACGGCACGGTTTTTCTCGACTATTCCGGGCGTATGCTGCGCCGCAAAAAGCTCACCACGCTGGATGGTTTGGTATTCTGGGTAGATTTGCCCGACACGGTCAGCCTCAACGACGGTGACGGGCTAGCGCTCGAGGGTGACAGCCGGGTGATCGAAGTGCGCGCCGCCGACGAGCCGCTATTGGCTGTGCGCGGCGATCTGGTGCGTTTGGCCTGGCATATCGGCAACCGCCACACGCCGTGTCAGGTGGCAGGCGATCATCTCCTAATCCAAGCCGACCCAGTACTTCATAGCATGCTGGAAGGGCTCGGTGCCGATGTTTCACCGCTGGAAGGACCGTTTCAACCCGAAGGCGGCGCCTACGGTACCGGGCGTGTGCTTGGTCATAGCCATGAGCGTGAGCCTGCAGGCG
Source organism: Pseudomonadota bacterium (assembly GCA_038750765.1). Lineage (GTDB taxonomy): Bacteria > Pseudomonadota > Alphaproteobacteria > Rhodobacterales > Rhodobacteraceae > Psychromarinibacter. The sequence goes on from JBCDGW010000128.1 coordinate 8,855, forward strand.
GGCGCAGCAACGCCTATGAAGATTTCGGCGACAATGACAGCGATGGCGACAGCGACGGCGATGGTGGCGGCGAATGAACGGGCTTTTGACCCTGACGCAATGGC
>JBCDGW010000129.1:0-8808 GCA_038750765.1 Pseudomonadota bacterium
ACGTCGCGGGCGTTTTTGATCGCGCGCTCGGCATCGGGCGCGTGGAGCGAGCCCACATGCCGGTGGCTCATCCCGTGTTGGCCGCGGATAAAGATTTCCCAGAGGGGCCATTCAGCGCTCATCGTCGCCCCCTTTTTCGCTAACCCCTTCTTCGCCGCCTTGCATCAGGCCGATATGCGCCCCTGCTGGATCGCGAATGATGGCGAGGCTTTGGGCGCCCAGATCCCGGTGATCGATCACGCGCCCGCCCAAACGCTCGGCCTCGGCGATGGCCGCCTTTAGCGAGGACACCACGATATAGGGCAGCCACATCGGCGGCAGCCCGGCGTTAGGCCCGCGGGCATGGCAGACACCGGCCACCGATGTGCCCTCGGCGTTTTGCATCATGTAATCGTCATAGCCGTCCATCGCGAGCGGCTTCGGCGTCCAGCCACAAACCGCCGCGTAGAAATCGCGGATCGGCGCGGCGTCGGGCACAGTCAGATCAAGCCAGGCCTGATCGCCTGCGGTCTTAGCCTTGTCGGTTGCGGTGCTCATCGACGTTACTCCCCTGGCGGCGGGGGCAGCGGCGTGGTGCCCAGCAGCGCCTCAATGGCCAGGCCAAGCGCCAGCAGCCGGGTGTCGGAGCCCGCCGGTCCGTCCAACTCGATACCCACGGGCAGGCCGGTATCGGGGCCGAGCCCTGCTGCAATGCTCAAGCCCGGCAGCCCTGCATTCGAGCCGGGATCGGTGTTGCGGATGAAAGCAAAGAAGGTCTCAACGCTCGATGCCTCCGCGCTGGCCATCGCCGCCACCAACGGCGCGGTGGGAAAGAGCAGCGCATCGATGTCGTTACCGGCAAAAAGCGCCGCGTAAGCCTCGATCAGCGCCGGGCGCCCCTCGGCCATCGCCGCCGCATAGATCGGCGCGCCATCAACCAGCGAACCGTCGGGCGCGGGCAGCTTCCCGGGGATCACCAGGCCCGCATAGGTGCCCTGCACATCGGGGCTGGCGATGCTGGCGGCCATCGTCTCCACGCTCATGCCAGGCATGTAGGTGTCGAAATAGGCTTGCAGGTCGGGCCCTGCTTCCATCAGCGCGATGGGAAAGCTGATTTGATTGTTGAGATCGAAGATGGCGGTGTCATCAACCTCGACCAGCACAACACCCGCCGCTTCCAGTTCGGCGAGCACATCGTCCCACACCGCTTGGACATCGGGGCCAAGATTACCCGTGAACCCCGGGCCAAGGCCCAGCCGCACCCCGTCGAGCGGCGCCGCTTCCACCGCGTCGCCCCCGGTAATGACCGCGTCCAACAAAGCGATATCGGCCACGCTCGCGGCGATCACCCCTGCCGTGTCGCGGGTGGATGAAATCGGCACGATCCCGTCAGCGGGGTAACGCCCCATGCTTGGCCGCAGCCCGCTCACCCCGTTGATCGCTGCCGGAAGCCGGACAGAGCCGCCGGTATCGGTGCCAAACCCGGCCGTCACCACCCCCGCGCCAACCAGCGCGCCAGTGCCGGACGAGGAACCAGCGGCGAAACGCGCGGTGTCATAGGGGTTGCGCACGCCCGGTTCCGGCCCGGTTTGGTAGGTGGGGTTCCAACCCGAGATCCCAAACGCCAATTCGTGCATATTGGTGGTTGCGATCACGATGGCACCGGCATCGACGAGGCGCTGCAGCACCGGCGCGTGACTGTCGGCAATGGCCTCCATCAGGCCCGGCGTGCCCGCCGCATTGGGCAGGCCTTCGACGCGAATATTGTCCTTGACCACGATCGGCAGCCCCGCCAACGGCCCTGTCGTGCTGCCCGCATCCACCGCGCGCCCCGCCGCTAAAGCCGCCATGTCGTTGCTATGGGCCAGCCCGTTGAGCACTGCCCAGGCCTCAAGCCGCGCCAAAGCCGCCTCGACGGCCGCCTCTGCGCTGATCGTGCCCGCCGCGATGTCGCTGATCATATCAGCCGCGGTTGGGCGCGCCTCTTGCGCTTCGCCTGCTGTACTGAATGCCAGGGCGGCGGCCGCTACCCATAAAGACGGATGCGCGCGGGTCATCATGCTGCCGCCTCGCGCCGCGCCGCCCGCTTCTTGGCATGGGCCATCATCGCGTCGCGCACCCAGGCGCCGTCATCCCAGGCCTTCTGCCGCGCCGCGATCCGGTCCACATTGCACGGCCCGTTGCCCTGGATCACGTCAAAGAATTCCGACCAATCCGGCTCGGTGAAATCGTAATGTCCGCGCGCCTCGTTCCAGCTCAGCGCGCCGTCGGGGATGGTCAGCCCCAGATACTTGGCCTGCGGTACGGTCTCATCGACGAACTTTTGGCGTAACTCGTCATTGGTGTTCATCTTGATCCGCCACTTCATCGACTGGGCGGAATGCACGCTGTCCTTGTCGGACGGGCCAAACATCATCAGCGCCGGGTACCAGAACCGATTGAGCGCGTCCTGGCACATCCGCTTTTGCTCGCCGGTCCCTTTCACCATCTGCATCAGCAGGTGATAGCCCTGGCGCTGGTGAAAGCTCTCCTCCTTGCAGATCCGCACCATCGCCCGCGCATAGGGCCCATACGACGTGCGCTGGAGCGGCACCTGGTTCATGATCGCCGCGCCATCCACCAGCCAGCCCACCGTGCCCATATCGGCCCAGGTCAGCGTCGGGTAATTGAAAATCGACGAATACTTCATCCGCCCATCGAGCAGCATCAGGGTCAGCTCATCGCGGCTCACCCCCAGCGTTTCCGCCGCGCAGTAAAGATAGAGCCCGTGGCCTGCCTCATCCTGCACCTTCGCCAGCAAATTGGCCTTCCGTTCGAGCGAGGGCGCGCGGGTAATCCAGTTCCCCTCGGGAAGCTGACCCACGATCTCAGAATGGGCATGCTGGCCGATCTGGCGGATCAGGGTCTTGCGATAGCCCTCGGGCATCCAATCCTTGGGCTCGATCTTTTCGCCCCGGTCGATGCGGGCCTGGAATGCCGCCAATTGCTCGGGATCGTCCTGGGTCGTTTCGGATTTGACCATTTGCGCATACATCGGCTCGGATCCTCTCTAATCGCGGTTAATCGCGGGCTAAAATCATGGCGACGCCTTGGCCGACGCCAACGCACATCGTGCACAAAGCATAGCGCCCCTCGCGGCGGGCCAGTTCGCGGGCCGCTGTCAACACCAGGCGTGCCCCCGACATGCCGAGCGGGTGGCCCATGGCGATGGCACCGCCATTGGGGTTCACATGGGCCGCGTCATCGGCAACCCCCAGCGCCCGCAGACTGGCCAGCACTTGCGCGGCAAAGGCCTCGTTCAACTCGATCACATCCATATCGGCGATGCTGAGCCCGGTGCGGGCCAACACCTTCTGCACGGCCGGGACCGGGCCCACCCCCATCACCCGCGGCGCCACCCCAGCCGATGCTGTGGCTACGATCCGCGCCAGCGGTTTCAGCCCAATCGCTGCACCGGCGTCGCGCGCACCAACCAAAAGCGCCGCCGCCCCGTCATTCACGCCGCTGGCATTGCCCGCCGTGACCGTGCAATCAGGCCCGTTGATCGGCTTGAGCAAGGCCAGCTTCTCAGCGCTGGTACCGGGGCGGGGATGCTCGTCGCGGTCGAAAAACACCGGGTCCTTGCGCCGCTGCGGGATCTCGACCGGCACAATCTCGTCGGCAAACACACCAGCCTCTGCCGCTTCTGCCCACCGCGCCTGCGAACGCGCCGCATAGGCGTCTTGGTCGGCGCGCGAGATGCCATAATCAGCGGCCACATTATCGGCGGTCTCGGGCATCGCGTCGGTGCCGAAGGCGTCGGCCAGAACCGGGTTCACAAACCGCCAGCCGATGGTGGTGTCATAGATCTGGGCGCGCCGGTCAAACCCCGCTTCCGCCTTGCCCATGACAAAAGGCGCGCGGGTCATGCTCTCAACACCGCCCGCGATGCAGAGCGCCGCGTCGCCCACCTTGATGGCGCGCGCCGCATGGGCAACCGCGTCGAGCCCGGAGGCGCAAAGCCGATTAAGGGTGATCCCCGGCACGCTTTCGGGAAGGCCCGCCAACAACGCCGCCATCCGCGCCACGTTGCGGTTGTCCTCGCCTGCCTGATTGGCGTCGCCCAGCACCACCTCGTCGATGGCGGTTGGATCGAGAGCAGGGTTGCGGGTGAGCAGCGCCTTGATCGGCAGCGCTGCCAGATCGTCACAGCGTATCGCGGACAGCGTGCCGCCATACCGACCGATAGCGGTGCGCACACCGTCAAACAGCATTGCGTCACGGTCAAAATGCGGTGCATCCGGCGTTGCGTCGGTCATCGCCAAAACGGCCCTCCCTGCGGTGCGCTATAAATAGAACGACCGCAGAGTTGTGCCAAGAAAAATGTTACGAAATTCCTCGCCGCCCCGAATTTTGTAACGTATTTTGGTTAACTCGCGCACCAATAGCGCCCGGCACCGCTCATCAGCGCGCGCGGCTGCCTGCTTCTTCTTTTCAAAAATACCTCCGCCGGAGGCATCGACATTTATCGCGGGCAACGGCGCTGGTACATCGCGCGCGCCGCTTAGCCTAGTGCGTCGCGCGCGCCGCTTAGAACGGGATCTCGTCGTCGATATCGCCTGCGGGCGCCGGCGCGTTGTAGCCGCCATCCTGACTGCCGCCACCGCCGCTATAGCCCCCGCGATCATCGCTGTAGCCGCCGCCACCGCCACTATCCGCCCGGCTGTCGAGAATGGTCAACTCACTGCGATAAGGGCGCAGCACCACCTCGGTGGAATAACGGTCTTGGCCGGATTGATCCTGCCATTTACGGGTCTCAAGCTGTCCCTCGACATAGATCTTCGAGCCTTTGCGCAGATATTGCTCGGCCACCCGCGCCAGCGGCTCGCTGAAAATTGCCACGCTGTGCCATTCGGTCTTTTCGCGCCGCTCGCCAGTGTTGCGGTCTTTCCAGTTTTCCGATGTGGCGATGCGCAGATTGCACACTTTGCCGCCATTTTGGAACGTGCGCACTTCGGGGTCGCGGCCCAGATTGCCCACCAGGATCACTTTATTAACCGAGCCTGCCATCGCTGTCTCTCTTCCTCGAATCCGCCTGAATTGTGGCGCGAGTAGATCATCTGCTTAGGGTGAAGGAAAGCTTAACGCGGCCCCGCGTAGCTTCGGCAGCGGCGTGCGGCGCGATTATGATGGCGCTCACCGCGAAAACAGCTATGCTGGCGCCTGTCTCTACGGGGGATGACATGATGCGGGTGCTTACCGGGTGCCTTTGTGCAAGTCTGTGTCTCGGCGCGACGCATGCGGCGGCGCAGGGGCTGAACTTTTCGTCAAAGAACCGCAACGGCCTCTTTGACAGCCAACTCAAAGTGCTCGATGAGCGTGCCTCGTCGCAATACGCCTCGTCCGTGCGCCTACAGCCAAAACCGTTCGATCTCGGCGCAGGCGAGACGCCGAACTATACCGGCGCGTATCGCGGCCCTTATCTGCAGATGGCGCGCGCTGCCGCGCGGAAATACGGCGTTCCCGAAGATCTGTTCTTGCGCCTGGTCCAGCAGGAAAGCGGCTGGAAGCCGCAGATCGTGTCGCACAAAGGCGCCTACGGCCTGGCGCAATTGATGCCGGAAACCGCGCGCTTTCTGGGGGTCGATGCCAAAGACCCGGCGCAAAATCTCGATGGCGGCGCCCGCTATCTAAAGATGCAGTTTGACCGCTTTAAAGACTGGCGCCTGGCGCTCGCGGCCTACAATGCGGGGCCCGGCGCGGTAGAGAAGTACGACGGGATTCCCCCGTTCGACGAGACCCAGAATTACGTGAAGGTGATCTGGGGTAGCTGAGCAATCTGCGTCCGCCTCTAGGTCCTACCCCACCGGCGGACACTGCGCCGACAACGCGGCGCTTGCGATAGCGGGGGGCGCCTCCGGCGGAGGTATATTTAAAAAGAAGAAGAAGGGGCGCGCGCCGCAATGGCGCGCCCAGATGCGTTAGGCCGCGAAGCCCCATTTGTAATGGTGGTGCTCAAACGAGACATGCATGTCGATGCCGATCAGCCCCGCGCGGCTGTGGCGATAGAGGGTGCGCCAATAGGGTTGGATCGCGACCGCGTCTTCCTGCACCAGCGCCTGCATCCGCGCCACCACTGCCGCGCGCGCCTCAGGGTCCACCAGGGCCAGCGCCTCGGCCAAAGCCGCATCGAAATCAGCATTGGCCCAGCCGAACTCATTCCACGCCTCGCCTGAGCGATAGGCAAGCGCATAGACCTGCACGCCAAGGGGGCGGTGGTTCCAAGCGGTGGTCGAGAACGGAAAGTCAGTCCAGCCCTGCCAAAACTCTTCAGCGGGGAGGATCCGCCGCCTCACATCGATGCCGTTATCATTGAGGAGCGCGGCCACCGCATCGGCCGTGTTGCGCAGCCAATCGTCATCGATCGAGACGAGCTCGTGGACATAATCCTCCATCGCCGCTTCCTGCAGCAGCGCGCCAGCGGCGGCCTGGTCATAGCCGGGCGGCTCGGCGGCGGCGTAATCGGGGTGTTTCGGGCCGATATGGGTGTTTTGCGCCACCTCGCCGCGGTCGTTATAGCCCAATTCCAGCAGCACCGCATTGTCCACCGCCAGCGCCAGCGCCTGACGCACCCGAGCATCGGCATAAGGAACCGCGCCGTCCACCTCGGCCTGCTGGTTGGCGCGGATCACCACGGTGCTCATCGTCAGCACCTCTTGGCGCGGATAGCCCTTGCCGTCGAGCACATCGACAAACGCGCCCACCGATTCGTGCAGCATATCGACACTGCCCTGTTCCAGCGCGTCGAGCCAATCCGCCGGGTCGGTGCCCAGATCGACATACTCGATCCGGTCGAGATAGGGCCCGCCATAGATCGCGTTGCCCCACCAGTCCCGGTCGACAATGCGTTCCAGCACCACCCGTTGGCCCGGCTCATAGACAGCCATTCGGTACGGGCCGGTGCCGATTGCCGTCGCCGGATCGGCAGGGTCATAGCTGTCATGGACGATCGCGGCGGGATAATCGGAAAAGCCGGCGATCAGCGAGATGTCGGGGCTGCTCAGCCGTAACGCAACGGTGCTGTCATCGACCGCCTCTGCCGCGCCCTCGGCCAATTGACCGGTCTCAGGATCGATCAGCGCCGCCATCCGGCCTGCCATGGAATTGCCCGGCGCTCCCCTGTCACACCAGCGTGCCAGGTTGCGCAGCACATCAGCGGTGGTGAACGCATCGCCATTGCTCCAGGTGACGCCGGGGCGCAGGCGCAGCCGGTATTCGGTGGCGTCCTGGTTGATCTCCCAGCTTTCCAGCAACATGCCGCGGAACGTGCCGTCAGAATTGTATTCGACCAGATATTCCAGCATGCCGCGCGTCTGATTGCCCATTTCCGACCAATCGTAGGCGCGGGTGTCTTTCAACGCAGGCAGCGACATCTGCACCCGCAGGGTGCCGCCCGCGCGGGGGGCTTCTTGCGCTGGGGCAGGGGCCGCGCCGATCATCGCATAGGCCGCGGGGGCGGCCAGGCCTAACGCCGTTGCCCGGGTCAGAAATTCGCGCCGGTCGATCGCCCCGCGGCGCAGCGCGCGCGCCTCGCCAGGTATCGCGGGGTGACAGGCGGGTTCGATGGAGCGCGGCGACATCGCGGGGACCTTAGAATGGGGCGCGGTCATAAGGCGCCGGGGGATGGCGCTATTGTGGGGTTAGGCCGCGGGTATTCAAGCGCAAAGCGTCGGGAAAGGCGTAGGGGTAAGCAGGCGGGGTCAAGCGCGCGGCCAGGGCAGGCACGCCACGGCGAAGCCAATCCGCCTCTCAAGCCGCCGAACGCCCCCACGCAAAGCGCGCCCGCCCCCTTCTTCTTTTCAAAAATACCTCCGCCGGAGGCGTCCCACCTCACCGCCCGGCGCCGCTGTTTTGAGGGGTGCGCGCGACGCATAGGCCGAGACCCGCGCGCCGCACATGATCCGTCTAGGACAGGTGATGCACCGCTTGCAGGTCGTAGACCGGGGTTGGGATGCCCTCCATCCGTGCCTTGATCTGCAGCGACAGGAATTGCGAGTAATGCCGCGACTGGTGCAGGTTACCGCCATGCATCCACAGGTTGGAAACATGGGTGGGCTTCCACATATTGCGCTGCTCGCCTTCCCACGGGCCGGGATCCTTGGTGGTGTCGGAGCCCAATCCCCAGACCTTGCCGAGCTGGTCTGCCATGTCCTGCCCCATGAGGTCGGCGACCCACCCATTCATGGAATTATAGCCGGTGGCGTAGACGATAACGTCTGCGTCCACGTGACTACCATCGTCGAGGATGACACCGGTCTCATCCACCTCCGTGACCTGCCCGCGCTTCAGTTTGACCTCGCCGTCGATTATGAGCTGGCTGGCACCGATATCGATGTAGTAGCCGGAGCCGCGACGCAGGTACTTCATGAAGAGCCCGCTGTCGTCGTCACCCCAGTCGAGCCAGAACCCCGCTTTCTCCAGACCTTCGTAGAAATCTGCATCGCGCTTTTTCATTTCGGCATAAGCCGGGATCTGAAACTCGTGCAGGATCGCGTAGGGCAGGGAGGCGAAAATGAGGTCGGCTTTCTCCGTTGTGACGCCCGCTGCAACGGCTTCTTCAGAGTAGAGCGCTCCAAGGCCGACATCCATCAACGTGTCCGATCTCACGATGTGGGTCGAAGAACGCTGAAGCATCGTGACGTCCACTTCGCCTTCCCAAAGGGCCGCGCAGATGTCATGGGCGGAGTTGTTGGATCCCACAACAACGGCCTTCTTGCCGCGATAGGCGTCGGGGCCGGGGTGCTTGGACGAGTGGTGCTGATCGCCCTTGAACTTGTCCATCCCAGGCAA
>JBCDGW010000130.1:0-8547 GCA_038750765.1 Pseudomonadota bacterium
CGCGCGCGGCTTAATCATCGGCTGCTCGGTCAGGCACGCCCGTGGCGTCTAGCGCTCGGCATGGCTGGGGGCGATAGCGGGGCGTTGGGTGTGGGTCCTACTGGTGGCGGTTGTGCGCTGCGCGTTGCTCCCCGATCCGGCGAGGAAGGCGCCACGCGTGTTTACAGGACATGCCATGATAGTCGCCCGCGCCACCAAGCGACGGGCCGCATCCATCTGGGGCGTGGTCGATGACACGAGCGGTTGAGTGTTGGCACCTCCTGCGGCGCGGAGAAGGTCGGCAAAGAGCCCAACGCGCCTGATGCTGCACGTGGTTTGAACGGCCGCATCTCGAATTTCATCTTGCAACCGCAGCCTTGCCTCAAACATCGGTCTATGAGCTGCGAGCCACGCTAAGAGCGGTCCGTTGCTCTGATACCACCTCGCGCAAGAAGTTCGCGACAGCCTGCACGCGGCGGGAGGACACCAGATCGGTTTGTGTCACGAGCCAGATTGGCTGGTCGATGCCGAGATCGTCGTCGAGGCAGATCAGCTCGTGTGGCTGCGCTAACAGATGCGGCAAAACCGCGAGGCCCAATCCCGAGGCACAGCCGGTCACTTGAGCTGCAAGCGACGTAGTCACGATCGCCGGTGCCCGACCGCGAAGGGCACGCTCGATCCACTGCGCAGCGGGAAGATGGCCGTATGCCTCGGCCCAGGCGATGACTTCGTCCTGTTCGAGGTCGACTTCCGGACCTCCGGTGCGGCCTTCCATGTACGATTGCGCGCCATAAAGCCCGTACCCAAGCGTGCCCAAGCGTTGCATCGACACATGCCCGCGTTCGGGCTTGATCATTCTCAGCGCGATGTCCGCGTCACGGCGGTGCAGATTCACAGTGGCGATGTCTGTCGCGATCTCCAACGTTAGTCGCGGATGGGCGCGGCGCAGGCGCGGCAGCGCGGGCAATATTAACGCGGTCGCGAGGTTCTCGGCCGTGGCAAGGCGAACGGTTCCCGACACGTGCGGCTCTTCCGGCAGGCCTGATCCGAAGACCCTCGCCGCGGCTTCCATCTCCTCGGCGCGTTCGATCAGGGCCGCGCCTTCTTCGCTCAATCGGTAACCAGTGTGGTATCGCAGAAAGAGCGGGCGTTTCAGATGTGCTTCCAGCCGCTCGACCCGCCGGGAAACGGTAGCTAGCCCGATCGAGAGCATCGACGCCGCGCCGCTGAGTGAGCCTGATCGGGCAACGGCAAGGAACACCATGACGTCATCCCAAACCAGCCGCTGCCTTTCCATATTCGGAAGCCCCGTTACCATTTCTGACCATTTCCTGACGCTTTAGGAAATGCCACTTCTCTGTCGATCGAACAAGATTGGAGAGAGATATGGAACAACGGACACTCGGCACCGATCTTACGGTCTCGGCGCTCGGCCTTGGCTGCATGGGAATGAGCGAGTTCTACGGGCCTCGTGACGACGACAACTCCCTACGCGTCCTGCACGAGGCGGCCGAGCTTGGGATCAACTTTCTCGACACTGCGGACATGTACGGTCCGCATCACAACGAGAAGCTGATCGGTCGTTTCCTGAGCGAGACTTCGGCCCCCATGAAGGTCGCGACGAAGTTCGGAATCGTCCGCGCGCCGGGCGAGTATCGGCGCAGCCTGAACAATGGGGCAAAGTACGCGCGGCAAGCTTGCGAGGGCTCGCTACAACGCCTCGGCATCGAGCGAATCGACCTCTACTACGTTCACAGAGTCGAGCAGGATCGACCCATCGAAGAGACCATGCAGGGGCTCGCGAGCCTTGTGGGCGAAGGCAAGATTGCTCGAGTCGGCCTGTGCGAAGTCAGCGCCGAGACGCTTCGGCGCGCCCATGCCGTGCATCCGGTTACAGCGGTGCAAACCGAATACTCGCTTTGGTCTCGCGGGCCGGAAAACGAAGTCCTGCCCACATGCCGCGAGCTTGGCATCGGTTTCGTACCGTATTCCCCACTTGGGCGCGGCTTCCTGACCGGGCGCTTTCAAGACGGTCAGTTCGAGAAGGGCGATTTCCGTGCTTCGCTACCCCGATTCCAGGGCGATGCGGCGCAGTCGAACCGCCGGATTGCCGACCTGGTCGCGTCGGTGGCGCAGCGAAAGGGCTGCACGCCCGCAAAGCTAGCACTCGCTTGGCTTCTCGCGCAGGGAGAGGGCATCGTTCCTATCCCCGGAACTAAGCGGTCGAAATACCTGCGCGACAACTTGGGAGCGGCTGAGGTTACGCTCTCGAAAACCGATCTCGCCGAAATCGACGCCGGCCTTTCCGAGCGGCCTGTCGCGGGAGCCCGGTACACGCCCGAAGGTATGAAGGGAGTGGACGCATGAGCGGTGCATCCGATCGGCTGACGCGTGCCCTCTCCCATCTCGGTCGCCTCGGACCTGGGGCGACGGAGCAGGTACGGGCCAACCTTGACGCGCTCCACCTGGACTATAGGGAGCATGTCTTGGGATACGCCTTTGCGGATATCGTCGGGCGCGACGGGATGGATCTCAAGACGCGTGAGATGACGACGGTCGCGATGCCCGCAGCCATGGGCACTGCGCCGGGTCAGCTCGAGTTCCACATGCGCGCGGCGATGAATACTGGCGTAAGCCGCGAGGAGATTGTCGAGATTGTCATGCAAGTGTCCGTATACGCCGGTGTACCTACCTGCATGAACGCAATCACGGCAGCAAAGAACGCATTTGAAGTCGTCGAGAAATGCTGACTGGCGAGGTACTTCGCTGCCATTCGTGAACCATGCAGCGAACGGCAGAAAGGTCCGCCTACCAGACGTGAACCCCTCGGCAAACCGGGCCCGGCAAAAACGGCTTGGAATGCGCCTAATTTGGGTCGTGTGACGGCCTGCTGCGGGCTGTCCGCGTGGCTCGGGCGGTGACCGAAGTCTCGATCCGTGTCACCGGCCTTGCATGGCGATCAATTGCGCGCGGCTCAATCATTGGCTGCTCGGCCAGGCATGCGCGTGGCGTCTAGCGCTCGGCATGGCTGGGCGGTAGCGGGGCGATGGGTGTGGGCGTTGCTATTGGCGGTTACGGTTTGCGCGTTGCTCATCGATCCGGTGGCGAAGGCGCCACGCATCTTAATAGCACAAGCCGCTATACAAGCCCGCCCCACCAAGCGACGCGCCGCATTCATTAGGGGCGTGTGCGATGACACGAGCGGTTGAGTTGTGGGACATCCAGCGCCGCAGAGAAGGTCGGCTAGGAGCCTAACCTGTAAGTTCGATTTTATCGCTGCGCGCGCACGCAGCGAAGATAGCCATCGTTTGTGATGCGGAGAGCAATGAGCAGGATGTGCAAAACATGACCCTTTAGTGCTCTGGAAACACTGCTCAAAGGGTATTGCGCATTCTTGTTGCTCAATTAGGCGATTTTGCAACAAGATTTTGACCCATCGGGTCTTGCGACTGACAAATAAGCGCAAGGCAGTTCATTCTACGAAAATTCACGATTACGCAGACTTACGCAACGCCACGCTACCTCCGAGCATTGCGCAACTGGACGTTTTCTTCTGTTTCGAAAGACTGCGTCCAATCCCTATGGCACGCTTGAACCGTTCCGACCCGGCGTGCTCTTGGGCTGTACTTGGTGAAACGGCCCCTAGGCTGCGTCATGCTTCAGCCAGACGAGGGTTTCCGACGGCTACTCCGCCACGAGCCCGTGAGCCGCGGCGAAGGGGTCAAGGTCTGCCTCGTCGTGCCATGTGTATTCCGCCATCAGCGCGACGTCGTCCGCCGCGGCGCGGCCGTGGAGCCGCTCGATTACGGCGAGGGCCATGTCCATGCCAGCTGACAGACCCGAGGACGTGAAGATCGGCCCGTCCTCCACCCACCGGGCCTGCCGGACCCACCGCACGTCGGGTCCACGGCCGATGATCTTCTCGAAGGACGCCTTGTTCGTTGTGGCCGCCCGCCCGGACAGGACACCGGCTTTCGCCAAGATCGTCGAGCCCGTACAGACGCTCATGGTGAGATCCGCCGCATCAGACGTGCGGGCGATCCAGTCGAGCAGTGCAGGGTCCGCAATCGCCTCCGGTGTGCCGGGTCCGCCGGGCACAAGAAGTAGGTCGGCTTTCGTGGCGCGCAGCAGGTCCGTGTCGGCCCAGCCCGTGATGCCGCGCGCGCTTTGAACCGCGCCGGGTCGGACAGCCGCGACCGAGATCGCGAACGCTTCGGGCATTAGGCCGAACATCTCCAGCGGTCCGTAGAGGTCGAGCGGCTCGAAGCCGGGGAAGGCTAGGGCGACGAGCCTGCGCATCAGCAGTTCTCCGGGGCGACACCGCACAGCTTAGCGGGATAAGTCGATCATACAGCTCCCCGCGGCGTTCGCCAGCGCCGAACGGTTTCGAGTGTACGCCGTTTTGGACACCTTGTTGCGCAAACCAGCGTTTTTTCGCTGCACCTGAAAAAGGCGGCTTCGTCCACCCACCCGACCAGAACCCCTGGCCAAACCGGGCGCGTCAAAAACAGCCTGGCATGCGCCCGTGAAGGGCCGTGTGGCGGGCTGTTGAGCGCTGTCCCCGTGGCGCGAGCGCTAACCGTAGTCTCGAGCCGCGGCATTGATCGCGGGAGACGGTCAACCGCGCGCGGCTCAATCATCGGCTGCTCGGCCGGGCATGCGCGTGGCGGCTAGCGCGTGGGCATCGCGTCGATGGCGGCGGCGAGTTTGGTGACATCCGCGTCGTAGAAGCCAGCGGCGTTTATGCAATTGGTCTCTAGGAATTTAAGCCCATCATCGGTCCGACAGATGTCCATGACATAAGCGGGCGAGAACGCAGGGTTCAGCGAAATCATCTGCGCGGCAAACCGGTGCGCATCCTCGTCGATCTCACCGCGATAGACGACCCGAGACCTTTCCTTGTAAAGCGAATAGGTCACGACCGCGTCGTTGACGATCCACACACGCCATTCCTTATAGATCCGCGCGGGCCGGGTGAGCATCAGCAAGGTGTCATGCCTGAGCGAGCCAATCGGTATCTCGCTCTCGTGCAACGCGATCACCTTCGACGCGATCGCGCGGATTTCGCGGGCCTCGAGCACCTTTCCGGGCTGTTCTTTGCTGTCGGATACAGGCCGGACAAACCACTCTGCGTCGCCAGTCAGGGCTGACGGAATCTCGGCCACCCTGAGAAAGCGCGCGTCCGGGCCGTTCAACATAAAGGGCTGCCAAGGCGCCTCGTGCACGAAGGGTCTGAGTTTGAAAACGCCCGGTTTATAGCCGTTCTTCTCGGCGTTTCGCCAAAGCGTATAGGAGCCAAACATGACGACGTCATTTCGGTCCTTTATCGCCGGTTCCGGCATCAAATCACCTATGAACGGGACGACTTTGTGGATGGTGAACGCGATACCGAGGCGTTCCAAGGCTTGGGCCAGCTTGGGCGTGTCTTCAAATTCTTGGAGTATCCACTGCATCGCGCCCAGGCTGCGGCACGCGCGTCGCTTTGCCAACATCGTATTTGGGATCGGCGCACTGATCTGACGTGTCTGCATGATGACGCGCTATGCGCCTTCTTTTCGCGGGTGGCTCAAGACGTAACCGGCTATTCCTTCATGCCAGATGCCGCTTACAAGCCGGGCGCGGTTTCACTCAAGTTTGGACCCTTCTCCGGGTTCCAGGCGGCCCGGCACGGGGCCTGGCTTGCACAGGGGTTGTGCGCCGGGCAAACTCACTTGATGGTTTGGCGAGGGGTTCGGGTGTTGCTGGTGGCGGTTGCGGGATGCGGCCCGCTGCCCGATCCAGCGCCGAAACCCCCGCGTCCGCTCCTGGATCTGGTCGAGACCCAGCGCGCCGCGTTGGCCCGCAGTTATGAGCGCGAATTAGACCGGCTCTGCGCCGCGCCGCCGCTGGTGACCGACCAAGACACCGATATCGCCGCGGTGGAATTCGTGATCGAGGCGCTGGAATGCCGCGATGAGAATGCTGAGGCCGGTCTGGCGCCCCGCGCGGAGAGCCTGGCCTTCGTGGCCCGTATTGCTGACCGGCTGGACGGGCTGCAAGCGGCGTTTCCCGTGGCACTGCGCGCGCCTGCGCCGCCCTTCCCGGATTTGGCGGCGGAATATGACGCGTTCCAGGATTGGCGGCGCGACACAAGAGACTGGTTGGAGGCCGCGCCGGTCCGTTGCGGCGATGTCCGCCTGTCGTTGCGGCGTGCGTGCCGGGCCTATCGCCGAAGCCTTGATCTGCGCAATCCGGGCCGCCGCCTCACGCTGGGGCCCGACGCCTCCGATGCTGCCCGCCGCGCTGGGATCGACCGGGCGGAGGCGGCGCTCTTCTCCACAGCTGAAGCGTGCGGCTATGTTGATTGGCCCGCCTTAGCAGCCGCAGGCGGGGCGGCCTGTTTTCCCGCCTCGCCGCAGACCCCTTGACCGCAGACCCGTTAACCGCAGACCCGTTAACCGCAGACCCCTTAACCGCGGACCCGTTAACCGCGGACCCGTTAACCGCAGAAGCGCGCCAAGCATTGCGCCTAGCTGCCGCGCTGTGCCAGTGTCGCTGGGCTGAATAACGCGAAGGGAGAGCCCGTGAAACGCTCAGAGGTTAACGCCGTGATCGAGGATGCCGACGCCTTTATCGGCTCATTCGGGTTTCGCATGCCCCCCTTTGCCTATTGGTCGCCTGAGGAAATGCAGCGCCAAGTGGCTGGCCCTGCCGCTCAGGTGCGCGACCATGATCTAGGCTGGGACATCACCGATTACGGCCAGGGTAACTTCGATAAGATGGGGCTGTTTCTGTTCACGGTACGCAACGGCACCAATGCCAATCTGGCCGGTGGACGGGGCATGCTCTATGCCGAGAAGATCATGATTTCTGGCGAGGCGCAGTACAGCCCGATGCACCGCCACAACCTCAAAACCGAAGATATCATCAATCGTGGCGGCGGGACGCTGGTGCTTGAATTGTTCAAGGCCACTGCCGATGGCGGCATCGATGAGACGGCCTCCTTTATGGTGCGCACCGACGGGGTAGAGCGCCGCTTTGGCCCCGGCGATCATCTTAAGTTGGCGCCGGGTGAGAGCGTGACCCTGACCACCGATATCTGGCACGCGTTTTGGGGCGAGGGCGGGCGCGTGCTGATCGGCGAAGTGTCCAACGTCAATGACGACCGCACTGATAATGTGTTCCGCGAAGAAATCGGCCGGTTCTCTCAGATCGACGAGGATGTGGCGCCAAAGCATTTGTTGGTGTCCGATTACGATACGTGGCTGCGATGAGGTGGGGCTGCTGCATCTTGGTGGCCTGTGCGCTGACGGCTTGTGGCGCGCGCGCTGTCGAGCCCGACGCGCCAGGGCTTCCGGTGATGCGCTGGGATGCCAAACCGCAAGCGGCGGTCTGGACGGATGCGACGCTGAACGCGCTGTCGAGCCACGGCGCCGTTTTGGCTACGTTGGAACCTGAGGATATCGACACCTGGTGTCCGGCCTATCGCGACGCGGGCCGCGCCCGGCGTCAGGCGTTCTGGGCGGGGGTGATCTCGGCGCTGGCCTGGCATGAAAGCCGCCATCAGCCTGAAGCGTCCGGCGGGGGCGGGCGTTGGATCGGGCTGATGCAGATCGATCCGCGCACGGCGGGCGGCTTCGACTGCGCGGCGCAGAGCCCCGATGCGCTCAAGAACGGGCCTGCGAACCTGGCCTGCGCGGTGCGCATCGCGGCCGGTCAGGTGCCCAAGCGTGGTTCCGTGCGCCGCGGCCTGCGCGATTGGGCGCCGATGCATAGTGATGAGAAAACCGCCGAGATGGCAGCGTGGACGCGGACCCAGCCTTATTGCGGGGGGCCTTGAGCCTGCCGCCTGGTCTTGTTTTATATCTAACGCGAGTGTGTGCCTTTCTTAAGCAAGCGCTGATCGTAGAACGGAATAACCGCCGCCGGCGCCTGTTTGCGGCGGGCGGTTCCCCGGCAAACCCTGGTCTTATTGATCGTGGGCATGCTGCCGGGCTTTTGGCGCAGCGCGATGGCGCCGCCCTCCGAGCGACGCACCTGACCAGGATAACTGGCGCGCGCGCCGAAAAGCCCAGGATCTTTCTCGCGTGTTTTACTGCATCGCATTAGCGCCATCCTACGAACGACGCACCCGCCCGGAGTAACCGCCGAAGGCGCCGGGCAGCGGCGGGCCGTCCCAACGGGCTGCCGCTTTGTTGCAGTGAGCAATTCGCTCGGAGCGTCTTCGGATCGTCCGGATAAAGCACCGCAGCACAACGGTCACAACGGCATCCCCCGGCCCGCCGTTGCTTGCACCGTAGCGCGTATCCGCCAATCCACGTACTCGCTGGGAACAAAGGCCGGTGACGCGGGCTGTCCATTGCGCGACGCCTTTTTCAGAGCACATCGTTGGCGCCGCCCTCCGAGCGACGCGTCCGCCCGGAGTAACCGCCGCAGGCGCCGGGCAGCGGCGGGCCGTACTTTGCTTTATCTGGGGCCTGCCGCTTTTTATCCGCCAGCGCGTCGCTTGGAGCTTCTTCGGATCGTCCGGATAAAGCACCGCAGCACAACGGTCACAACGGCATCCCCCGGCCCGCCGTTGCTTGCACC
>JBCDGW010000131.1:0-8374 GCA_038750765.1 Pseudomonadota bacterium
GCATAGAGGTCAGCCGGAAGCTGGCTGCCGACCAGATTGCCCAAATGCTTGATCCCGTTGATATAGGGGATCGCCGAAGTGATCAGGATACGCGCCATGACCGGGGGTCCTATTTCGCTCAACGCGGCGGGCTTAGCCTATTCGGTGCATGGGGGCTAGGGCCTGGCAATTGCCCGCGGGCGGCCCTGCGCGTCTGGATGCTTCGGGGCTTGGGTCTGACGGCGACGCGCGGTATCCCCTGACCTGACACGTCAATGCGGGGGATATGGACATGCATCGCGCAACGCTAACCGTGCCGCTCGACGAGGCGTTCGAGCCGCTGGCGCAGATGGCCGAGCGCAACGGCTTTCCGGTTGAGCGGGACGGGCCGGTCAAGACCATCACCGCGCCGCTCGGGACGGTCGAATTTCGCCGCGACAGCACCGGCACCGCGGTAGATTTCTCGGCCCCGAGCCCGGCCGAATTGCAGCTTCTCAAAGATCTTTACGCCGACCGCCTGGCCAAGCTGGGCCTCGATGTGGGGATCGTGTGGCATAGCGACCAGGGCCAGGTGCCGCTTAACCAAGTGCGCTGTCACGTGGCGTCTTGCGTCAATATCTCGCCCAACTTCGTGCGCGTGCGCCTTGATGGGGCGTTCGGCGCCTTCGCGGCGGAAGAGGCGGGCCTGCACTTTCGCTTCCTGTTTGGACCGGAGCCCGGCACGTGGCCCTATCTTGATGCGCGCGGGCTCACCACATGGCCGGGCGGGGCGGAGGCCTGGCACCGACCGCCTTTTACGGTGCGCCATCTGGCGGAGGATGCGTCTTGGATGGACGTCGATATCGTGCTCCACCAAGGTGGTCGGGTGACCGAATGGTTTGACCGGGTGCAACCCGGCGATCCGATGGCGATCCAAGGGCCGAGCGGGACCAAGCGGCCCAAAGCGCCCTGGCTCGGGCTTTTCGGTGATGAGACCGCGATGCCGATTGTGATGCGGATGATCGAGAGCGCGCCCGCGGACGCAACTGGGCAGGCGACGCTGGCGCTGCGCGACCCCGCCGATGCCCAAAGCGTGCCAGCGCGGCCTGATTTCCCCATCAAGGTTGTCGATATGGCGGATGAAACCGCGCTGCTTTCCGCGCTTGAGGCGTTAGAGGTGCCCGCAGATTTGCCCGCCGGGGCGCGCCAAGTCTTCTTCGCGGCGGAACGGGCCCAGGCAACCCAGGCCCGCGCGCTCTATAAGGACAAGGGTCTTTCGTCGGGGGAGGCTAAAGCCGCGTCTTATTGGACCCGGTCCTAACGCGCATCCGCTAGATCGCAGTGGGCTTCTGAGCGTGCCTTCGCTATAGCCCAGCCAAGGGGATGAGACCGACAAGGGGGCGCGATGCACCGCGACGGGTACAGCCCACCGAGCAGGGGCGTTTTGCTGGCGATCATGGCCGGGATCGTCTTCGTCTTCGCGGTGGCTAACTTCTGGATCTACTTCGCCCGCTTCCTGTTTGCGCGCGACTTCCCCCAGATGCGCGAGACAATCATTCCCACGATCAGCGGGGCGTTATCGCAGCCTGAAATTGGCGATCCCTTCGCGATCTGGATGTCGATGACGGCGCTGGTTTTGTTCGTGAGCGTTGCCGGGGTGATCTGGACGTTGGCGCGGGCGCTGCCCCGGGCTTCGGCCAGTCTTCGCGGTCTCTTCATCGCGATTGTCGGGATGCAGGCGGTGGCCTGCGCTGGCAAAGTGGTGCTGAGCCACTACACGTTACCCGTCTACCGCGATGCCCATATGGCGGGGAGCTATATGTTTTTCGTGGCGCAAACGCTGACTGTGATTTTGGTTCTCGCGCTGTCGATCATGCTGGCCCGCCCTGGTGGCCCTGGTGATACGGCAGCCGCGCGTGCGGCGCTCGACCCTTGGGCCAACCGCCTGCGTATCCGCGCGGGCTACGTCATCATCGCGATGATGGTCACCTATTTGGCCCTGTTTGTCGGCAAAGACTTGGTCAGCGAGGCCGTCCGCCCCGCGGTGATCGTGGTTTACGTAAACCTGGAGAGCTTCTGCATCACCGCCTTTTTGCTCTACATGGCGTCGTTCCTGATCGACCTTCACCGCAACACTCAGGCCGCGCGGGGGCTTTAACCAAACGCGATGGCCTCATGCGTCGCGATGCCGAGCCGGGCGCATAGGTCCGCCGGAAGGAGCCGTGGCGAGGTGATCCGGGGCAGGGTGCTCTCCATCGCGGCAGCGCGCGCCGGCGCCTCATCTGCATTGTCGAACACCGCTCGGTCGGGCACGTCGATATAGCTCTCCGACGGCGCGCCATTGGCCAAGATCACGTCATGGGCGTCGGTCTCCACGTGATAGACTGTGAAGCGCTTAGGCAATTCTGCCAGCGGCACCCAGCAGATGGTGGTGTTGTTGACGAGCGAGGCGGCGTTGACCACCAGCCCGTCCAGCACCATGCCGTGATCGGCGGTCACGGTGAGATCTTGGGCAGGTACGCCTTTGCCCAAAGCGCCCGCCGCAATCCGCACCGGCTGTGCCCGTTCGCCGAAAAAGCGGGTGACGATGGTCTGCTGCCCAAGCCAGCGCACCGGTACGTCGCGCCCATCGGCGGTGCGTACAAGATCACCGGGCGTCAGCGTTTCCACGGCGCTTTCGCCGTCAGGCGTGGCGATCATCGTGCCCCCAGCGAAACAGGTGATAGTGAGCGTGTAGGTGGCGTCGCTTACATTGAAGGTTTCATCGTCGCCCACGCTCATGGATACAGAGCTGGGGCTACCAGCCGCGAGCCACTGCGCCTCGGTAATGGTATAAGTCGCGGTGCCGGTGTTGGGGTCGTCTACGACGAATGTTCCAGTTGTGACCGCCCCGCTGGTGAAAAACGTCTGGCCGTCGCCAAACACGCTATTGGTGAAATCGAAGCCGATCGTCTCGGTCTCGCCGGAGGATAAGTTAATCGTACCAGAGCCATTCGAGCTGTTCGCGGTTGTGTTTTCGGTGTCGGCGCCGACTGGAACGGTTTGAAAGACGGTAACAGTGTTGCCCATCGATTTACTCCTGTTGCATCTGTTTTTGCTGATGGATCGTCATGCGTGACCCGAATTTGCCGTTCGCCATCCGCCGCACCAGGTATCGGCGGGCCTGCCCCGCAGATTTTGCGCGGCGGATACAGTGATATTCGCTGACCTCTGGCCCGAGACTTTGGTGCCAGAACCGGATCATCCGCGCCGCCGTGCCGTGGCCGTAAGGCGCCACCACATCCATCAGCCAAAGCCGCGAGCCTGAGATCCAATCTTGGGTGCTCAGAAACGCGCCTGCCAGGAGCCGCTCTTCAGCGTCTTCGTCGAGATAGGCGAAGGTGATCGCCGCGCGGGGCACATCATCACGGCGCAGGATAGCGAAATGACCGGTATCGACCGCAGGCTCAATCATCGCACGCAAGGCTTGCAGGCTTTGCTGGGCCAAATCGGGCGCCCGCATCATCACAAAACATAGATCACCAAGCGCTTTGAGCTGGTCTTGACTGGGGTATTCCCCGCCCGCACTGGTTTCCTGTTTCAAGACCGGCGCTGCCTTGTTCATCTGTTAACCTTGGGATGACACCGGCGGCCGTGCATTTCAAGCGCTCGCCGCGGCGAAGCCGGCTTGGGCATGCGCCGGAACAACAGGTATCGGCGGCGTTTCATCGCGCTTTGTTGGCTGATCGGTGAGATGGCCTTCGTAGAGCCTGTGGAAGACCTCATGGGCATCGAGAAAATCAATCGCGTCCTGCGTGGTCATGCTCTGCGATAGCTTCGCCTGAAAGAACCGCGGGTAGATCGTGGTGTATAACCGGCAGGTGCGGCAGTTGATGGCGGCGTGCCCGCAAGACTTCGTCGTTTCCTTTCCGCCGCCCAGCAGCGTGTGCTGGTGCCGCGGGTCGTTGGCGGCAAAGCAATCGGGCGGGGCGCTGCCGTCGCGCGGGGCATCGGGAAACATCGCAGGCCGGGCAAAGACCCAGCGCGCCAGGGCTTGGGTGAACAAAACCGCCTGCGGGTACCGCTCAATCGCTTCGCACACAGCGGCCTCCGCGCGACGATCATCTTCCGGCCCCAGCGCCAAGGTGTCATCGCTGGCGTCGCCGCGGATATAGCGGTGCGCACCGCTGCTGCCATTGGCCATGTAGTCGGTGTAATCCGCAGTGGGGCTATAGACCTGGAACGTCACCTGCAGCCCAAGATCGGCGCATTCCGCCACCAAAGGCAGGATGCTGTGGATGTTTTGGGCGTTGATCGTGTAGTTGATCACCGCGCGCGGATCGGCGGCCGCGTTGCGCAGGGTCTTGCGGTAGCAATCGGCGCCGCGCCACTTTTCAGTCAGCGTGCGGTCGCCCCAGATCGAGACATAAAGGCGGAACGGCAGGTCAGGGTCGATCCGACGGGTGCCGTTGGTATGGACCATCCCGTTGGAGAAATACTGTGCCGCGACTTTCAGGATCTCAGGCTCAAGCGAGGGTTCAGCTCCCGCGAGCAGCGGATAGGTGACACCGCGGTGCTTTTCCGTGGCAAAGAGAAGCCGGTAATATCCCAGATTGGATGGCTCTTTGCTGCCCTGGGAATTGCCGTCGCGGTTGAAAAAGAGGCACCCTTCGCAATACAGGTTACACCGCGATGAGATGTCGTAGACGCTGGTGACCCGGTGGCGTGACTGGCGCGCGCGGCGATAAATAGCGCGGTATTCCGGCGCGTTTGCGATCACCGCCTTCAAAGCCTGCATGCCCGCCCGTACCCCAGCCCACGGTTCCAGTCATTAAACAAGATCACGGTCGCCGAAGGGTTTCAAGGCGGCGGGCCGGGCAAGCGCCGATCCTGCGTGCCAAAGATGCCGAAACGGGCGCTTTGCGGCATAGACGCTTTTGATCGCACCAGGAGTTGCCTAGAATACCGGCAATCGCCAGGAGGGCGCGCTATGGGACGCCATCAGATAAACCGCCGCACCGCTATCGGGGTGATCGGGGCCGGTGCCGGGCTCGTGCCGCTAGGCCTTGTAGCGCGCAGAGGCTGGGCGCAGGAACCGGTTCGCCATGATTTGACGATCCAACATGTCCGCTTCCAAATCGCCGATGCGCCGACCGATACGCTGGTCTCGGCGCAAGCAGAGGGGCCCCCGCCGGTGTTGCGGCTCAAACAAGGGGTGCCGTTCGTCTCCACCGTCACCAACCGGCTCGACACGTTTTCGACCATGCATTGGCACGGCATCAGGCTTGAGAACGGGATGGACGGCGTGCCCTACCTGACGCAGCCGCCGTTTGGGCAGGATGAGAGCTTTGAGTACCGCTTCACCTCAGCCGATGCGGGCAGCTACTGGTACCACCCCCATTGCATGACGATGGACTTGATGGCCATGGGGCTTACCGGCGTGTTGATCGTCGATGAGGCCGAAGACCCCGGCTTTGACAGCGAAGTGGTGCTGAACTTGCGCGATTTCCGCCTCCGGCCCAACGGGGAGTGGCTGGACCTTTGGACACCGCGCGGCGCGGCGCGGGGCGGCACCTACGGCACGGTGTTGACGGCCAATTGGCTGAGCGACCCGGTATACGAGGCCAAGGCGGGCGGCGTGACCCGGCTGCGGCTTGCGGCCACCGATACCACGCGGATTTACCGCCCCTACGTCACCGGCGCCGCGGGGCAGGTGATCGCTGCGGATGGCCACCCGCTGCGCGTCGCAATGCCCTGGCCGAGCGAAGCAGAGCCCGCCCTCCTGTCACCCGGACAGCGGCTGGAGATGGCAATCGAGATGCCGCGCCAGGAGGGGGCTCTTGTCGATGTGATGACCGATTTCCCCGGCGGGCCGCGGCGCCTTGCACGGATCCGGGCAGCGGGGCCCGATCTGGGGCGCGCGCTTGCTGATGTGGCGCCGCTGCCGATGAACGATGTGCCCGAGCCCGATCTTGAAAATGCGAGGCTGGAGGAATTCGTCTTTGGTTGGACACCCGAGGGAGGGGCGCCCAATAACGGGTTTTGCGGCACGTTAGGTTTCTCGTTTTGGTCGATCAATCGCATCCCGTGGCCCGGCGATGCCGCGTCGCCCAGCAACCCAGGCTTTGCGCCGCTGGCAACCTTTAAGCAGGGCGAAAGCGTGGTCTTGCGGCTGCGTAATGAAAGCCCGAACCGGCATCCGATCCACCTGCACGGTCTGGTGTTTCGACCGCTGCGTTCCAATAAGCGGGTGCTGCCGTCGAATTGGACTGACACGGTGCTGCTGCTGCAAGAGGAGACGATCGAGGTGGCGCTGGTGGCCGACAATCCAGGCGATTGGGCGTTCCATTGCCACGTGATCGAGCACCAGAAGACCGGCCTTGCGGGCTTCATCCGCGTGCTGGCCTAGCCTGCGCTTGCTCTCGCGCCGCGATTGCTGCTAGGTCAACCTGCCGGAGAGGTGGCCGAGTGGTCGAAGGCGCACGCCTGGAACGCGTGTAGGCGGGAAACCGTCTCCAGGGTTCGAATCCCTGTCTCTCCGCCACTTGCCGCCGCGAACGCGTTCTCCCGATCCGGCTGCGGCCGGATTTTCTCTTTGTTTTCGAGCGTTGTAGTGGTTGGGCTATTCACCTGGACCGGCGAAAACGGGCGAAATACCGTTCTCTGGGGCCCAATTTCTCTGAACCTGATGACTGCGCCAATTTGGTGCAGAGTTCGTAACCTTCTGAAATCTCGTTGCTTTTCAGGCTGGCAACCTAAACACTTCGAAGCCGGTGGCACTTGCCGAGTTGGAACAGAAATCGAACGTTCGCCAGTGCTCGATACTGCGTCGCGGCCCGAGGTCTTCGCGGCCGTGAGCAGATGGCCGCGGCTTAACCGGCCGTTCGCTGCGTCCTGCCCAAACGACCGGGTTGCGGACAAAGCAGACCTCGGTCATTCGATTTTGAACGGCGGCTTCGGCGTAGAATTGCTTTATTGGGTAGTCTCTCACGTTGATTGGCTTAGGGCGCGGGTTAGCGCTTCCCGCGCCGGTAGTAGGGCAAGGTGTCCGGATGCGAGCGGAATAGGGGCCAAGGTCTTGGAACTGAGGGGACGCGATCTTAATCGTGATGCTCAGTCCGATCCAAGAAACCTTGGCGAAGACATGTTTGGCTGAGGCGACGGGCGAATTCGGAGCGTTTTCAAAACGGACTAACTCCCAGCTCTATACTCACGCGGGCTTTGACCATAAGCGTCCCTAAAAATCCGTATGAAGCTTTGTTGGTTTGAAAAGCCCCAACGATGGGCAATATCTGCGATGGATCGACGCTGATTTCGCGCATCTCTTAAGTCATTGCAGACACGCGCCAACCGCATTTCGCGAATAGTTGCCGCTACCGTGCGACCATCGGCTTGGAATATCTCAGACAAACGACGGACCGAAACACCAAGCTCAGCAGCAAGACTATGTCTGTCAAAAGTTGGATCATGAAGGTTTGTGCTGATAGATGCGTGGGCTCTTAGCAAAAGCAGCTGTTCAGGCCTGGACAACTCAAAACGTGTTTCAGTCAGGGAAGCCAAGCCGGTAACAAAAAGATCGATGATCGAATCTTGAACGCATCCGCGCACAACGACATTGGATCGGTCCATTGCACTGACAAGTCTGGTTACGCTGTCATGCACAATAGAGCCTAGCGGTGTATCACCCTGTACAGCAATACCGGTCAAATCGTCAGCTTGTGGAAGCCGTGCGAGCATTGCTTCTCGCGGAACTTGGACAACCAATTGGCGAAATCCATCGGGTAACTCCAAGCGATATCTATCAGTGCTGCTGTATAGCGCAAAATCGGTCGGCCGAAGGCTGGCCTCTCTGCCGCCCTGTGTGACAATCCCAGGCTTCTGAAGTTGCATGCTGATCAAGAAGCTATGATCTGCTGCGCGACCGATGTCCCTACGCCGACGTCTGACGACTTGTTGGCTACCAGTGACAAACGACACCGAAAGGCTCGACAGGCGATCTAATACGATTTCGCCAGAGAAAGAGGCCTCGTTTTCGCTCTGGCAATCCAGCATAACGTAAGAGTCGCAAACCGCCTCGCGCCAATAGGCGAAACGTTCGCTTTGCCTAACGCTGTTTGTACTGAAGAACTCTGCCATAGAGCCACCTGTCTCCCACCCGTGCAGCCTACCAGCAAAAAACCCGGTTTGTGAAATTTGAAACAGGCGGCGCTCAAAGTGCCTGTTTTTTCCGCCCATATTGTCAAGTATGACATTCAGTTCGGTGGCATCATCAAAAGAAAATATGTGTGATTTGGGAGCATCTCTGATGACAACAACATTCAAAGCAGCCGCCGTTCAGGCAGCACCAGTTTTTCTCGACCTTGATGCCGGCGTCGAAAAAGCCATAAAAATAATAGAGGAGGCTGCCGCGAAAGACGTGAAGCTGATCGTCTTCCCC
>JBCDGW010000132.1:0-8286 GCA_038750765.1 Pseudomonadota bacterium
CCCCCCCCGCCCCCCCCGTTTTCCTCAACCCCGCCCCCGCCGTTCATCCGGCACCTCAACGGCGTTCCCGACGAGGCCCCGGAAAACGCCCGGGACGGGGTTTAACTTAATCAGTTAAGGCGCCTCCCATTGTCCCGTCTCCGCCGATTTCAGCACCGCGTCGGTCACCAGATCGGTCTGGTGCGCTTCCGCAAAGGTGGGCGCTGCCGCCTCGCCGCTGAGCCCGTTGATGAAGTCGGCCGCCTGGTGCACGAAGCTCTCGGCATAGCCAACCGCCAGGCCGGGCACCCACCAATTGCCCATATAGGGGTGCTCACCGTCGGTGATGTGGATCGACCGCCAGCCGCGCTCGGTGCCTTCATCGCTATGATCGAAATATTGCAGCCGGTGCAGGTCGTGCAGATCCCAGATGATCGAGGCGTGCTCGCCATTGATCTCCAGCGTGTAAAGCGCCTTGTGCCCGCGGGCGTAGCGGGTCGCCTCAAAGAGCGCCAGTGAGCCGTTGGCAAACCGCGCCATGAACGCGCTGGCATCGTCGATGCTCACCGGTTCCACCTTGCCGGTCAGGGTATGGGGCCGCTCCTTGATAAAGGTCTCGGTCATCGCCGTGACGCTGTTGATGCCGCCGTTGAGCCACATCGCGGTGTCGATGCAATGGGCCAGCAGATCGCCGGTCACCCCCGACCCAGCCACCGATTTGTCGAGCCGCCACAACGCCTCCCCGCCCTGGGGCAGATCGTCGGCGATGGTCCAATCCTGCAAAAACTGCGCGCGGTAGTGGAAAATGCGGCCCAGCTTGCCTGCCTCGATCAGGTTCTTGGCATGGGTCACCGCCGGGATCCGCCGATAATTGTACCATACCATGTTAGGCACACCGGCTTTTTCCACTGCCGCCACCATCGCCGCGGACTCAGCCGCTGTGCGCCCCAGCGGCTTCTCGCACATCACCATCTTGCCCGCCTCGGCGGCGGCAATGGCGATATCGTGGTGCATGTCATTGGGCGCGGCAATGTCGATGAGGTCGATATCGTCGCGCGCCACCAGCGCCTGCCAATCGGTCTCGACGCTGCCATAGCCCCATTGGTCAGCGAAAGCCTGGGCGCGGTCTTTGTTGCGCGCGCAGACAGCGGTCAGGTCAGGCGCATAGCCCAGATCGAAAAAGCGCGCCGCTTGGGTGAACGCGTTGGAGTGGGTGCGGCCCATAAAGCCATAGCCCACCATGCCGATGCGAAGGGTTTTCTTGCTCATCTTATGCGGTCCATCCATGGGCGTCGCGCACCTTGATCATGGCGGCGAGGATGTCGTTCCAGGTTTGTTGGGTCTCCAAGACGGCGTTGGGAAACATGCAGCCGTCCCAGCAGATATGGCTCATCGCTTTGCGCGGCGTGCCGTCGGCGTCATTGAGCCAAAAGCCCGCATGTTTGACCACGTCGAGCTTGCCGTTGGGGTCGGTGGCCATGCAGTGGCGCCCGGTTTTGTCGTGTGAGCCGCTGCCATGCACGGTGCCGTCGTTTTGCGCCACATGGAAATCGATGGTCCAGGGCCGCAATGCGTCGGTTATCGTGCGCAGGGCCTCGTCGAGCGCGGCCTGATCGTCGAGTTGCTCTGCGCTGATCAGCGCGTGTTCCGGCGCGTTATACCCCATCGCATAGAGCATCGTATGGGCCAGATCGGCCTGAAAGCCCAAGACATCCGGGCGATCCACCGCTTCCAATAGGTCGACCATGTCCTTCCACGAATGCATGCCGCCCCAGCAGATCTCGCCCTCGGCGGCCAGCCGCTCACCGTGATCAGCAGCGATGTCGCAGGCCAGGCGGAAGGTCTCGGCCATTTTGGCGGTGTTGCCGGCAGGGTCTTCGGCCCAGTCGCCCACGCCAGTGGCGGTGTCGATGCGCACCACCCCGCTCTGGCGGATCCCTAGCTCGCGCAGGCGGCTCATGATCTTGCACGCCTTTGTCACCGCAGCCAGAAATGCGGTGCGCCCCTCACCCTCATCCATCGCCGAGCCGCCGCCCACCGGCGGCCAAACCGGCGCCACTGCCGAGCCAATCGCCAGCCCGCGGCCGCCGACATTATCAGCCAGCGCTTTGATGCCGTCATGATCCACGTCGATCAAGGTGTGGGGATCGGCCAAAAACAGATCGACCCCGTCGAATTTGACCCCGTCCACTTCAGCGGCTGCGGTCAAATCCAGCATCGTGTCCAGGTCAATCGGGGGCTCCTCCTCGCCCTTGCCTACTAAGCCCGGCCACATGGCGTTGTGCAGTTTTGGAAACGTGTTTCCGTCCATGGCATCCTCCCAAATCCCGGTCGCTTTCGACCTCTTCTGTTGCCTGCATGGTTTCGGGTCGCGCGGTCAAAAGCAATCCCTTTTTGACGTACGCCCCTCAGATCATCCTTTCGGTCTTGTTGGTGCGGGGCTATGCTCGGCTCAGACAACCGGCGGGAGGGACGGGATGAAGATCGGGTTTTGCATGCTGCTATGGACGACCTCCATAGGCGAAGAGCACAAGGCGCTGCTCGAAGACATCAAGGCAACCGGCTATGACGGCGTTGAGGTGCCGATATTTGACGGCACGCCTGAGGATTACAGCAAGATCGGCGCGATGCTCGACAGTATCGGGCTTGAGCGCACAGCGATTTCGGTGATCCCCACGCCCGACATGAATATCCTCAGCGCAGACGCCGCTGACCGCGACCGGGGCACGGCGCATCTCAAATGGCTCATCGACTGCGCTGCAGCGCTCGGGGCGCAGGGGATCGGCGGCCCCTTGCATCAGACGCTGGGGCATTTCTCGGGCCACGGCACCACCGAGGCGGAGTTTGAGCGCGCCCGCGCGGTGCACCAGGTAGTGGGCGATCACGCCCAAGCCAACGGTCAGGTCATCGCGCTTGAGGCGATCAACCGGTTTGAGAGCTACTTCGCCAACACCATGGACGATCTGTGCGCCTATACCAGCGGGCTCGGCCACCCTGCGATCAAGACCATGTACGACACCTTCCACGCCAATCTCGAGGAGCGTGATCCTGTCGCCGCCTTCACCCGCAATGTGGCTGAGGTGGTGCATATCCACATCTCTGAAAACGATCGCGGTGTGCCGGGGCGCGGCCACATTCCCTGGGCGGAGACATTCGCTGCGATCAAGGCCAGCGGCTATGACAAATGGCTGACGATTGAAGCTTTCGGACGCGCGCTGCCCGAACTGGCCGCTGCGACGCGGATTTGGCGCGACCTGGCCGAAAGCAACGAGGTCTATTACCGCGAAGGCTATCGCTTTATTCGCGATAGTTGGGACGGAGCATGAGCGATTTCGCCGGACAAGTGGCTGTTGTCACCGGCGGTGCTCAGGGCATCGGTGGCGCAGTGGCCAGCGCGTTGCGCGCTGAGGGCGCCCGGCTGGTGATCTGGGACATGGATATCGCGCTGGCGCAGCAGAAGGCAGAGGCGCTGGGCGGCGACGCGCGCGCGTTTGAGGTCGATGTCGGCGCGTGGGACAGTGTCGAGGCCGCCTGCGCTCAGACGCTCGAGGCCACTGGCCGGATCGATGCGCTGGTCAATTCCGCCGGCATCGCCGGGCCTAACGCGCCGGTGGAAAACTACCCGGTTGACGCCTTTGCCGATATCTTGCGGATCAACACGCTGGGCACGTTTCACGTCAACCGCGCTGTGGTGCCGACGATGCGGGCGCAAGGCTATGGCCGGATCGTCAATATCGCCTCCGTGGCGGGCAAAGACGGCAACCCCAATGCCAGCGCCTATTCCGCTTCGAAAGCGGCGGTGATCGGCTTTACCAAGTCGCTGGGCAAGGAGCTGGCCGATCTCGACATCGCGGTCAATTGCGTCACCCCCGCCGCCGCGCGCACCCGGATCTTCGAACAGATGAAGCAAGAGCATATCGATTACATGCTGTCGAAAATCCCCCGCGGGCGGTTTCTTGAACTGGACGAGGCGGCAGCGATGATCACCTGGCTCTGCGCGAAAGAGAACTCGTTTACCACCGGCGGCGTGTTCGACCTCTCCGGCGGCCGCGCCACCTATTAGCGGTCACGCTGCCAAGGGGGCCGCGTCCGATAAACGGCTGGCACCGCCTAGCGCGCAGAGGCTGGTGCAGCGGTTTGGCTGTTCCGGATCTCTGTCTCATCTTCACTCCTTGACGGTGCAGATGAGCCATAAATCCTCCGCTATTCAATCACCCCAATCTGTTCGTTGAGCGCTGATGCCGGACAAGTTTCCATGAACTAAGAGTGTTTTGGTTCCAAGAAGAAGGCACATTCATAGAGCTAACTGACAGATGCCATTGCTGTTAGAAAACGTTGCGGAAAGGCGCCTTGATTTTCGCGCATTCTTCGAACGCTTGAAGCTTCATATGGGACATTTCTTATGTTTAGACGTTTCGTCGAATCTGGCAGACTTTGCCGCCTACATCACAATTCTTTGGCAAATCTGCTTTCATACAGGAAGACAGTCAACGCCCGTGCACCGGGATCTTTTCCGTCACTTTGGCATGATTTACGTAATTCTTTTCAAGAGATGTTGAAATTCCCCGTTCTCTGGCCTGACTGAAATCAAGCGTTTCTTCAGTGAAATTTATTCCGTAAATGGGTCTTTGTCCCATAGCAGACATAGTTATTGGCCAAATTGATTACACGCCCTTGCTATAAATCTTTTGCGTGCTGGGGCCTCAAACTGTCCAGTTCAAATCCTTGGCAACTTCGTCTGTTACCCGGATCATCGCCCAGTGGCGGGCGCGTAATTTCATTTCGGGTGCAAAAAAGTCCACCAAAGCCTGGGGGTCATCATGGTCGATATTGAATTCTATCAACCGCCCGGGTTTGTCGGCGAAATAGGTGCGTACCGCGGCGTGATGACTTGTCCAATCCTCTGACCACATTTGTAACACGGCATCTCGGTTGCGTCCGGTGCGTTCCATTGCCCTCCGGATGTAGCGGCCATTATTGTGTCTCGCCCTACTGCGCAGCCAAGCGGCTTTATCGCGCGTGTTTAGGATGAACCGCGCATCGTGGTATTGTTCTGCGAAAAGCCGGAAATGGCGGAAATTTTCTATCCACGGCAGTGCTGGATCTGCCACATATTCCATATCGAAGAAGGCTTGAAAATCAGCAAAGCCAGTGAGCGCTGCACGTCCTTCGACGATGTTATTGTGGATTTCGAGCTGCGGATTTTTGCCCATAATTGCTGGGTGTTTCTGTCGTCGCCAGTATCGACCTCCGCCATGAAGCGCCATTACTCTTGCTCGCTTAAACATGTGATATAAGGCTGTTGTGGCGCATTTATTGAAACCGATTTGGAAGACGATCATGCCACTGTCCTTTTGCTAAAACGCGCGCGGCCAAATATAACATTGGTATAGCATTTCGTGCATTGGCTGTTTAAAGCGCCAATTCTTCGCTCTCATCGATCGCAAAATCTACGCGCTCCAAACGCCCCGAAACCGGGCCATCTGCCCATTTGGCTAGTCTCGCAACGTTACGGATCGCAGGTGATCTGTAAAGGCGGGGCTTCGCTTTGGGTTTCGACTGCTCTAACCCCCAGTGCCGACCCCAATCTGCTCCCTGAGCGCTGATGCCGGACACGCCCGACACCACTCCCACGCGCATTTGTCCAGCGAATGGACGCAGCCCTGCGCTGGCGGCTCCCCATGGTGGAAAGCCCGCTCCCAACTCACGCGCGCGACCGATACCCTGAGCCGCCCTCGCGCGCCCCAACACCCATCAGCCCGGCAAACACAACCTCAATTCAACCCCAACAAGCGGCGCGCACGTGCCCTAAGCGCTAGCATTGACCCCAGCCTGCCAACGCCAGTACCCAGCCATCCGCGCCCTCACGGCGTCGGCGCTTCCGGAGAGACCAGACCCTCCGCCTTCAACTCAGCCCACAGGTCCGGCGGGATCACGGCGGTTGCGGCGGCGATATTGGAGCGCATCTCAGCCACCGCCTGCCCGCCTGGGATCACCGACAAAACCGCGTCATGCCCCAGCGGGAACTGAAACGCCGCATCGACGAGCCGCACGTTATGGGCTTTGCACACCGCCTCGATGCGCCGCACCCGGTCCAAGATTTCAGGCGGCGCCGGGTCGTAATTGTAGTAGGCCCCCGCGCGCGGACCGGTCGCTAAGATGCCGGAATTATAGGGCCCGCCGATCACCAAACCCACGCCCTTGGCCGCGCATTTGGGCACGAAGGCAGCCAGCGCCTCCTGCTCGAGCAAGGTGTAGCGGCCCGCCAGCAAGATGATGTCGAGATCGCCGCGATCCACCAGCCACGCGCCCGGCTCCCACTCATTGATGCCCAGCCCGAAGCCTGCGATCACGCCTGCCTCGCGCAACTCGACAAGCGCGCGATGGCCGCCACCCAGAAACTCACCCAGATAACGCACCATCGCGTCATGGGAGCCATGGGTAAAGATGTCGATATCGTGCCCGTAGAGAATATCGATCCGGTCGACACCCAACCGCTCAAGCGACACTTCAATCGAGCGCATCACCCCGTCATAGCTGTAATCGTAGATCTCGCGCCGCGCAGGCACGTCGAACCATTTGCCGACCCCGATCCGGTCTTCGGGCGCGCAGGCCTGCATCAGACGCCCGACTTTTGTCGACAGGGTGTAGGCGTCGCGGGGCTTATCGCGCAAAAACTCGCCCAGACGCCGCTCCGACAGGCCGAGCCCGTAAAGCGGCGCGGTGTCGAAATAGCGCACACCGCTCTCCCAAGCGAGATCGAGGATCGCGCGCGCATCGCTGTCGCTGACACCGCGATAAAGGTTGCCGATCGGCGCTGTCCCAAAACCCAATTCCGTGAGGGTGACACCCTCGGTTCCATGGCGATCCCAATGACGCGTTCTCACCCCGTCCTCCCTCTTGCGGGCCAGATCCGCCGCCTGCTTCCAGCACCGGCGCCGCGCCCGACCTCCCGTATTCTCCCGCGGTCGAGTATGCCTAGGCCATCGCCTTGTTCAAGCGGATGATCTCGCCCAGCCCAGCGCGCACCCATCGCCCGCCACCCCCTTCGCTGCTTCTTCTTTTTAAAAGTACCTCGGGGAGCGCGAGGGGCAGAGCCCCTCGTAAATAAACGTGAGCACGCGAGGCAGCCCCATCACAACAGCCCTGCCCGCTAACCCAGCTCCAGCGTGGTCACCGCAAAAAGCCCGCCCGATCCAACTGGCGCGGGCCCGCGATACATCCGCGCTGTTTCGAAGCTGGGCTGCATGTCAAAACCGGCGCAGATCTCGCTCAGCGCTGTCGAGGACTCCGGCACATCGATGATCAGTGCAGTGCCATAGTGCCGGGCGGCGTGCTGGATCAGCCGGGTGGCGGCGGCGGCGTCTTGCGCCACCAAAGGCCCGATCTTCGCCCCGTCACGACAGCGCCGCACCGTGCAAAAACCGCCTTCATCAATCAGCGTTTTGCGCTCAGGATCCTGGGTGAACCACGCGCGCAGATAGCGGGGCTTCTCCGTGCCTGAACAGGCGGCCTCCGCTGCGATCATCGCGTTGATATCGCCCTCTTCGGCCAGCCGGATCGGATGCGCCCGGGGGGTGACATGGCCGGAAAAACGCCGCGTGCGCCCGGCCAGAACAAAGCCCGAGGCCGCGTAGTTCGCCTGCTGTTCGGGCACCCCGTCAAGCCCCACCGAGCGCGCGCCCGCATGGGCTAGCGCAAACTGCCATAGCCCATAGCCTATGCCGCGGCCACGATAGGCGGGCCGCACGATATAGAGCCCCAGAAACGCGAAATCCGGCCCGTGATTGACCACCGAGATCGCCGCCACCGGGCGCGCGTCATCGAGAGCCACGAAAAACCCCGCCGGGTCACTGGCGTGAAACGCCGCTGCATCCGCTAAACCGGGGTTCCAACCCTCTGCGGCGGCCCAGTCCAGCATCTCGTCGATCTGCGCTATGCTGGCGGTGCAAAAGCGGCTCATGCCAAAAACCCCATCAGGGCGATACAGGCCTGGCGTCGGGCGCGGTTTGCGTGTGTTGGGTTCTGGGTGCCGATGCTCATCTACCCAGATGTGCCAGAGCTTTGGCATCGCCGCAATCATCCAGCCCATCATAGCCAGCCTGGGCCGCACGCAAGGGGCCATCGCTATGTCAGCGGGATTCAGCGGCCATTAATCAAATTGGGTCACACCGCTCCCGTGCGAGCTAGCGTGAGGATTCGATGCAGGCTGAACCCGTGAGTGATCAGGATCAGGCGATCAATGCAGCCCTAGGCGCCGCCTTGCGTCAAGGCGGTTGGATGCTGGTGTTTGATAAGGAAACGGGC
>JBCDGW010000133.1:0-8261 GCA_038750765.1 Pseudomonadota bacterium
ACCCTTTTTCGATAAACCAGAGCCGCAGCGGCGCCCAAAAGCACCATAAGCCGCCGATTGTTGGTGGCTCAGGCCCTAAGCGGGCGGGCCGAGTTGACGCGAGATCGGGCCGAAATCGATTTCCTTGTACACATGCGTCGCGCTCGAACGGGTGCCTTTTTCATGCGAAATCCGATGGCCCGTGCGTTTCTCCTCCGGGCGTGACCGCTCCCAGCGGCGCACCGGACGGCGGCCAAACACTAAGAAGTTGATCAATGCTTGCAGAATATACGCAGCCAAAATGAACGGCACGACCACCTGCAAAACAGTCAGCGGGGTGATCGAAACGCAGGCGTCACCGGTGTCAAATAATAGAGCATACCACAGCGCAACAGTCTGTTTACACATGGGCAACTGGTCAAACAGCATTACTCACCTCCAGGTCTCACGCGCAACCAAGTGAAGAAACGGGGCGAAAAAATGACAGCGAAGTCGAAAATCACGCTGTGTTCACGCGACGTGGCGGATCCGTGCCGAGACTGAAACATATTTACAGATTTGTGCGGAATACCACCTGCTTGATAGCGCGAAACGGGGTAACGCTCGCGCCATGGTATCGGCTACGCGAATACAGCACATTCCAACGGTTTGGCTTCACGGTGCGGGGCTTAATCGCGATATCTGGGATCCCGCTCGCGCGCGGGGGATCCGCCTCGACTTGCCGGGGCATGGCGTGCGACCACGCGCGAAAGCCCCCAGCGTTGCCAGTTTTGCCGACGCGATCTTGGCCGATTGCCCCGACTATTTCGATATCGTGGGGCACAGCTTGGGTGGGATGGTGGCGCAGGAAATCGCGGCGCACTGGCCTGAGCGCGTTCGCCGCCTCGTCCTGGTGGAAAGCTGGCCCGGTCAGCCCGGGCGGGCGATACATGCTGCGGGCGGTGCGTTGTCGAAAATGTTGGCGTCGTCACTGGGGCCGAAGGGCGTCGGGTCGCTTTCAGCCAGCTATCAGCGCGGTGATGGCAAAAGGCTTGTGCGCGACGCGGTGAGCGCCATGGATAGCGACGCGTTGGAGGACGCGATGCGCGCGGCCACGTCATTCGATGGCTGGGGTCAGCTTGGCCAGATCACTGCGCCGACACTCGTGCTGCGCGGCAAGAAGAATGCGATGACCTATTGGCTGTGCGAGAAAATGGCAAAAGACCTTCCCAATGGGCAGTATCTTGAGCTGCCCGGTGGCCATCAGCTTTTCGTGGATTGCGCGGCGGGTTTCTATGAGGCGGTGGACAACTTCCTCTCGGATGGCGCAAAATGACCGACGGCGTAGCGTCATCCGCATCTCGCGTCAGCGCTGCCCGAGGTCTCGCGCGGCATATGAACGCGAGACCCTGCAGCGACATCCCGGGCGAGACGGACATGATCGGGCTTGATGATGGGTGATTTCACGTTGCGCCCCGCCACGCCCGATGATGCCGCCGATTTAGCTGTCGTGTTCAATCAGCCGAAGGTGATCTACGGTACCTTGCGGCTCCCGTTTACGCCCGAGCAAGGGCTCGCCGACTGGGTTGAGAAGCTCGACCAAGACTCCCGGATGATCGTCGCCGACGTCGATGGGACGCTGGTGGGGTTTGTGAAACTCATCCGGCGTCGAGGTCGCATGGCCCATGTGGGATCGATCTTTATTGCGGTCCATGACGCGCATCACCGAAAGGGGATTGGTCGGGCGCTTATGGACGCTGCGATTGACGTTGCTGACAATTGGATGGGCTTGGTGCGGCTTGAGTTGGAGGTGCTGGTGCCGAATACCGGCGCGATCGCTCTCTACGAGGCGTGCGGATTTCAAATCGAGGGCCGCGCACGCGCCGGAACGCTGGCGGATGGCGTGTTGGTCGACCACTTCATCATGGCACGCTTGCGAGCGTCACCAGAGCGCCGCGCAGAAGACGTGGCCGCGAGCCCTTAATCGCCACGACCGAGGGGAAAGCGTTCAATCAGCTCAAAGAACCCGTCTGGCCGCTCACCCAACAAGGCAACGCTCGCGATCTCAAAGGGCCTCGGCAACGGCGGCAAGGCGCGCTCTAAGGCGTCGTGAAATCGCATAAGGTCATCGGGCGCGAGTCGCCCCGTCAGCGTCATGTGAAAACGGAACTCGTTGAAAACATAGGGGTAACCCCAGCGCCTCAGCAACGCGTCTTGCGCCGGTGTAAGCCCCGCCTTTCGTCTTCGCGCAAGCTCTTCCTCGGTCGGCGCGGCGCGCAGATGGTCAATATCAGCCACGCACGCTTGGGCAAGGGCGCCAAGCTCGGATGCGTCGCCTTTTGGGACCAACGCGATAAACGAGCCCAATTGGCCAAGCGTTAACGCTTTCACCTGTAGGGCTCGTTGCTGCGCCGCGACCGTCGAGACCGCGTTCTGCAGATCCGCTAAGGTGATGCCCGGCGCCAACCGAAATGGCGCTTTAAGCGTACCGTGGAAGCCGTATTTACGCGGCGCGCTTGTGGCGTCAGCAATGCCCTCCACGGCCGCCTGCGCCACACGCGCTGCTTGGGTGCTGTCCCAGCCCAGCCAATGGGCTCCAAAGGCCAGCAGGCGCGCGTCATCGGGAATGTAGTAGACCGCGTAGCGGGTATAGTCTGGCATGTATCGATATGGCCGACGGCGCTGCCGCCGTCAGCTTAGATACGGAATACCGGCTGAAGAAGGCGCGGCATCAGCTTGCGGAAGCGCAGCGGGGCATCGGTCGCTGCAAGGCAGATACACGTCTCCCCCTCACCGGCGACCGGCGTATGGTGCAGATCTTCCGTCGCAATCTCCACGTCGCCTGCCGCATAATGGCCGGTGCCATCGCTATAGCTGCCCTGAAGGACAAGCGTCATTTCCAACCCACCGTGAGAATGGTCGGGCATCGCCTGTCCAGGCGGGATCGAAAGCAGGCGCACGGAGCCTTCGTCACTAGCGGACAGAATGTCTTGCTTGACACCCATACCGACCGAGCGCCAGCGCGGCAACTTACCTTCTAGCGCAGCGACGATCGGCGCCGGGAGCACCCCGTCCGTACGATAGGCAGGCGTCTCATCGAGCGCCTCGTCCAACTGCGCCATGACTTTGTCTTTGAATGCGTCTGGCAATTCGATGCCGGCTTGATCTTCTAGCAAAGTACCACCAACGGCTTGGTGCGCCTCCAACGTTGCGCGACACTGGTCGCACATGGACACGTGTGCTGCCACAACCAACGAAAATGGGTGGCTGAGCGATCCCGCCGCATAGGCTATCAGCAAGTGCTCTGGCACGTGATGCGTGATCGAGGTCATTCTTCTCGTAGTCCTTTCAACTCATGCCTCAGGCGCTCTAATCCCAGCCTGATGCGCGATTTAATCGTTCCAAGAGGGAGCCCAGTCTCCTCTCGAATGTCTTGATGGGTCATTTCCCCAAAATAAGCTCTCTCAATCACGCCCCGCTGCTCCGGCGTCAGCCGTTCCATCGCGTCGCGCAATTGTAGCGCCTCTTGTTCCACCGCCAAGACCCGGCTTGCATCGGGCTCCGCCTCGCCTTCGCGGGTTATCTCCTCCGGCATCGGCCGGCCTTCTTTGCGCATCACGTCGATCTGACGGTTGAGCGCTATCTGGTAGACCCACGCCGACACCTGTGCCCGCTCGGGATCAAACAATCCTGCTTTGCGCCAGACCGTGAGCATCACGTCCTGGACAATCTCTTCGGCCTGCGCGGATGCCGCGCCCGACCGCATCACCGCCGCCTTCAAGCGAGGCGCGAAAAAGTCAAACAGGCGCGAGAACGCCACTTTGTCGCGGCGATCGCGCACCTCTATCATCCACATCGTCTGGTCAGACACTTTTGAGGCCACCTTTCGTGGCGTGTCGCGCAGCTGTCTAATGCCAAGGTCCGGCGTGTTCTCTGCCAATGGCTCTACAGATGCGTTGTCAAAGTTCCTGACTAACATAAACCGAATACGACGGCTTTGCACGATTGGATCACTGACTGGATGAAAAAACAATTCGCGTTATGTCGCGGGCAGCAGAGGGACTTTCCAAGGAGTATCGGGCGCGATGACGATTGAGCGCGTGGCCAGCCAAGCAGAGCGGGTGGCAATTGTTGGCGGCGGCATCGCTGGCTTAGCGGCGGCTTACCTCCTTTCACCGTACCGATCAGTGACATTGTTCGAAGCGGCGCCGCGCCTCGGGGGGCACGCGCGCACCGTCATGGCCGGGCTAAACGGCGAAACCGCCGTCGATACCGGCTTTATCGTCTTTAATTATGCGAACTACCCGCACCTCACGCGGATGTTTCGCGACTTAGATGTGCCGGTTGAGCGTAGCGATATGAGCTTCGGCGCCACTATCGATAACGGTCGGATCGAATACGGTCTGGCCACGCCTGCCGCGCTGATCAGTCAACGCAGCAATCTCCTGCGCCCCGGCTTTTATCGCATGGTGCGCGACATTCTGCGGTTTAACGCCCTGGCGGAGAGCTATGAGGGCGACGGCACGATCGGCGACTTAATGGATGCGCTCTCGCTCGGCGATTGGTTTCAGCGCTACTATCTCACACCGCTTTGCGGCGCGATCTGGTCGACACCCACAGATGAAATCCGCGGCTTTCCAGCCCGGGCGCTGGTGCAGTTCTTCCGCAATCACGCGCTGCTCTCCACCAAAGGGCAGCATCAATGGTGGACGGTGTCAGGCGGCTCGGTCGAGTATGTGCGCCGATTGGAGCGGCATTTGACAGCGCAGGGCTGCACGCTGCGTCCGGGCACGCCTGTCACGAGTGTCGCGCGCGACGACACTGGCGTGACCGTCAAAGCAGGCGGCGAAAGCGCGCGGTTCGATCAGGTGATTTTCGCCTGCCACGCCGATGTTGCGCTCCGACTTCTGGCCGACCCCAGCGACGATGAGCGCGCCATGCTCGGCGCGATGCGGTTCCAAGACAACCGCGTCATCCTGCACCGCGATCCCGCACAGATGCCAAAACGGCGCGGTGTCTGGTCAAGCTGGGTTTACAAAGCCTCTGCAGCAGGCGACGAAACCGAAATCGGCGTGACCTACTGGATGAACAAGCTGCAAAATATCCCTGAAACCGACCCGCTCTTTGTCTCGCTCAATCCGATCCAAGCGGTGCCTGACGCGCTGATCTACGACGAGGTCACGTTCCGGCACCCGGTTTTCGATGCGGCGGCGCTCAAAGCGCAAGGGCAGCAGCGGGCGCGGCAAGGTCAACGCCGCACCTGGTATGCCGGGGCGTATACACGGCATGGCTTCCACGAAGACGGATTTGCCAGCGCTGTGCGGGTCGCCCGCGCTATGGACCTGATGCCCAACCTCGGGATTGCCCATGCGGCCTGACCACGTCCCGGGCGAAACCACCCATATCAGGCGCGGCGCGATTAAAAATGCCTTCACCTATGGCGTTGATTACGTGTTGATCGACCCGGCCGTGCGCCGCGGACCGCTGCTGTTTTCGCGCAACCGCTGGAACCTAGCCTCGGTGCATGACCGCTCCCATGGCGGACCGATGGGCAAAGGCCGCGGCGCGGATTGGGCGCGTGAGGTGCTTGCGCGCAACGGGTTTGCTATCGGTGCTGGGCGAAAATTGCTCCTTCTCACGCAACCGCGCTTTTTGGGCCTCGTCTTCAACCCCGTAAGTTTCTGGCTCGCCTATCAAGACGACGCCCTATGCGCGGTGATCGCAGAAGTTAGCACGCCTTTCGGTGATCGTCACAG
The DNA here is from genome assembly GCA_038750765.1 of Pseudomonadota bacterium. Taxonomy (GTDB): domain Bacteria; phylum Pseudomonadota; class Alphaproteobacteria; order Rhodobacterales; family Rhodobacteraceae; genus Psychromarinibacter. The sequence goes on from JBCDGW010000133.1 coordinate 5,715, forward strand.
TTACCTGTGCCATCGCGAAGGCTTTGCCCCGATTACGGCCCGCACCCGGATCACGGCCCCCAAAGCCCTGCACGTGTCGCCCTACCAGCGGATCGCGGGGGATTATGCCTTTACGTTCGATTTACGCGCTAATCGGGTGGCCATCACCATCGACCATCGCAATGGCGAGGAGGGTTTGATCGCCACGTTGGTGGGCAAGCGGCAGAAACTGACCAATCGCTCGCTGCTGCGGGCGTACATGCGGCGCCCGCTCGGGTCGGTGCGCAGCCTTATCTTGATCTACTGGCAGGCCTTGATCCTCAAAGTCAAAGGCGCGCCTTACAAAACCCGCCCGCAACCGCCGGCCAGAGAGGTGAGCGAATGCTCTTCGTGACAAACCGCATCAAACGGGAATTTCTAGACAGTTGCGCCGGTATTGCGCGCGGGTCGCTGCGGGTGATCACGCCTGAGGGTGACGTGCATGATTTCGGAGCCGGTGAGCCGCGTGCGGAGATCACGCTTCACGATTGGGCGGCTGTCACCGCTGCGGCGGCGCGGGGCGATATCGGCCTCGGCGAGGCGTATGTCGCGGGTCTGTGGGATACACCGTCGATCCAGGATTTCACCGAAGTGGCCTTGCTCAACCTGCAAGAGCTATCGCAATTTGCCTATGCTGGTTTTTGGAACGCGCTGAAGTTCCGCGTGATTGACCGAATTCTTCGGCGTAACTCGCAATCGGGCGCGTCGCGCAACATCAAGCAGCATTACGACGTGGGCAACGAGTTCTATCAGCTGTGGTTGGACCCGACGATGACCTATTCGGCCGCGCTCTATGACGGTGGCGACGATCTGGAACAAGCGCAGACGAAGAAGTACGACCGTATCCTGAGCACGTTAAGCAATGGCGAGCGGGTTCTCGAAATCGGATGCGGCTGGGGCGGGTTTGCCGAGCGCGCGGCAGATGAAGGCCGCCACGTCACCGGGCTGACAATCTCGCCAAGTCAAAAGGCCTATGCCGATGCCCGCTTGGATGGCCGCGCCGAAATTCGGCTGCAGGATTACCGCGCCGCGAGTGGCACCTTCGACAACATCGTCTCGATTGAGATGATCGAGGCCGTCGGGCAAGCCTATTGGCCGGCGTATTTTCAAGCGGTGAAAGCGCGTCTTGCCGAAGGGGGGCGGGCGTTGATCCAGGCGATCACGGTGCAAGACGACTATTTCGACATCTATAAGCGCGGCTCTGACTTTATCCGCCACTACACCTTCCCCGGCGGCATGCTGTTGTCGAATGCGCATATCCGCGATCAAGCGCGCAAGGCCGGGCTCGCTGTGCGCGAGATCTTCGCTTTTGGTCCTGATTACGCGCGCACCTGCGCCGCTTGGGGTCAAGCGCTCGAAGATCAGCGCGAGCGGATTGGGCGCCTAGGCTTTGACGAACGGTTCATGCGGACCTGGCGGTTCTATCTCGGGATCTGCGCGGCTTCCTTCGCGGTAAACCAAACCGATGTGGTTCAGGTGGAGCTCGCCCATGCTTGAGACACCTTTTCGCGGCAAAACCTGGTGGCTTGTCGGCGCAAGCGAGGGGCTCGGCCGCTCGTTGGCGTTCAAAATGAACAAAGCCGGAGCCAAACTCATTCTGTCCGCGCGCAGCGCTGACCGGTTAAAGGCGCTGGCGGAGGAACTGGGGGGCGAGCATCAGGTGGCGCCCTGCGACGTCACTGACCTCAAAGCGGTAGAAGAAACCGCCGCCTCCCTCGGCCCGTATCACGGCGTTCTCTATAATGCAGGTGCCTATGATCCGATCCATGCCAGCGAGTGGGATAGCGCCGCCGTCGCCAAGATGAACGCGGTGAACTATCTGGGCGTCTGCCATGTGCTGGGCGAAGCGGTGCCGCGCCTGGTCGAACAAGGCAAAGGGCGCGTGGTGATCATCGGCTCGCTCGCTGGGTTCCGCGGTCTACCGTCTGCGATCGGGTATGGTGCCAGCAAAGCGGCCGCGATGCATCTGGCCGAAAACCTGAAGACCGATCTGCGCGGCACTGGCGTTCACGTTCAGCGGATCAATCCCGGTTTCATCAAGACACGGCTAACAGACAAGAACGACTTCGCGATGGCGCAGATCATGACCCCCGACGATGCCGCCGACCGGGTGATGCAAGCGATCCGGAGCGGTCGGTTCTCGACGAGCTTCCCGGCGCCCTTTGCCTGGGTCTTCACAGTCGGTCGCTATCTGCCGCTAGGCCTGTTTCACCGGATCACCGGCTAAACCTCTTCGTCTCTCGCTCAGCCAACGAGTTTTGGGCGCGCGGAACCATCCGCGCGGCCTATTCCGTGCTTAGAATTCCGGCGCCCGGCTTCCTCTGCCACGAAAAAATGTATGCGTTTGCATGCCGATTGTTTCAAAACCAGTGCATGGCGCTCTCGCGATCTCACCCGTGCGTGAGCGCACAATGTTGTGGGCCGCTCTGTTTCGGGCTGATTTTTACCCTTTTGTCACAGCGATGCGACCCGCTGCGACATAGGTAATATCACTTAATAACAATGCTCTAGCATCTTCTGTATATCGGG
>JBCDGW010000134.1:0-7840 GCA_038750765.1 Pseudomonadota bacterium
GCAAGCTTCATCTCGTCCTGCCCGACGATGGCAGAAAACGGGAACGGTGTGCTCATAGAGCGTGCTCCAGACGCTCCAACGGGCGTTTGCCCTCCCAGGTACCCCGATCACCCACGACTTGAAACCGGGCGTAAAGCTCTTCGCGAAACCAATCGTCGCTGCGCACGGCTTGGATAGCGCGGGCATGGGGGCCGTCATGGCGAGCAAAACGCGCCATCGATTGGGTATCGGGCCAAATTGAGAAGGTTACCTGATGGAGCAGCGGCACCTCGCCGATGCCGATCTTGAACGCCACATTCGGGTCGTCGCCGATCACGTCGGAAATGTCAGGCACCCGCCGCCAAAACCGAAGCGCCTTGCGCGGCCGGACTGTGGCCCGTGTCAGGGCAGCGACCGCTCCGCCGAGGCGCTTGGCACCGGCGGCTGTTTTGTTTTCCTCAGCTTGAAAAGGGGCCACCCCCGACCACGCCCCCCGCACCGAGACCGGGCATAAAAACACAGTCCAGGCCTCAACCGCTTGGCGGCGATACCAGCGAAACACCTGCGCGCGCTCGGTATTAAGCCGCGCGCTGGTCGCATCGGGCCAGGTTGCTAGAATGGCGTAGACGGCGGTGTTTGGCACCGGGGTAAACCCCTCGCCCGTGCCCGAGCCGCACAGCTTCCAGAACCCAATCTCCGGCGTCGCCGCCATAAAGGGCCGCGCCAACCCCATCATCGCCAGGGCCCAGATCCGACCGAGCCCGGTAAAGCGAAAAAAGCTGATCGTCACAATCTGTATAGCGTTAGACCTCTGGCAGATTGCCGGTGCACCGGGATTTCGGTTGGACGTGGGAAGCAAACCGGATCACTGGCGGCTTGTAAACTTAAATTTACAGTACTACTATCTGATTATGTTGACACGTGTCGATCCCGGCCTGCATCGCCAGGCGGGCGCAGCCCACGCGGCCCATGCGATTGTGATCGGCGCTGGGCTCGGCGGTTTGGCTGCGGCGATGCGGCTTGGCGCTAAGGGCTATCGCGTCACGGTGCTCGACCGTCTCGACAGCCCGGGCGGGCGCGGCTCGGCGATCTGGCAAGACGGGCATCGCTTTGATCTTGGGCCAACAATTGTCACTGTGCCGCAAGTTTTTCGCGAGCTTTGGGCAGCCTGCGGGCGCGATTTCAACGCCGATATCGACCTACGTCCGATGGACCCGTTTTATGAGATCCGTTGGCCCGACGGGTCGTCGTTTCGCGCCAACGGTGACCGCGATGCAATGCGGGCTGAGGTGGCGCGGCTCTCGCCGGGCGATGCGGCAGGGTATGAGCAGTTTTTGCGCGATAGCGAGGCGCGCTACGCCTTCGGCTTTGAAGATTTGGGCCGCCGCTCGATGCACAAATTCGCTGACCTGGTGAAGGTGTTGCCGCGTTTTGCCATGCTGCGCGCGGACCGCTCGGTTTACGCCCATGCGGCGCGGCGGCTCCGCGATGAGCGGCTGCGTATGGCGATGTCGTTTCACCCGCTCTTCATCGGCGGCGATCCGTTTCGCGTCACCTCGATGTATTGCCTGGTGAGCCATCTCGAATCGGCGTTCGGCGTGCATTACGCGATGGGCGGCGTCGCCGCGATTGCGCAGGCGATGGCGAAGGTCATCACCGATCAGGGTGGCCGCGTTGAACAAGGCGCCGAGGTGGATGAGATCCTTTTGCGCGATGGCCGCGCTGCCGGTGTCCGTCTCGTGGGCGGCGACATCATGCGCGCTGATATTGTCGTCTCGAACGCGGATGCCGGGCACACCTATGATCGGCTGCTGCGCAATCACCGGCGCAAACGCTGGAGCACCGCGCGGCTAAAACGGTCGCGTTGGTCGATGGGCCTGTTCGTCTGGTATTTCGGCACCAAGGGAACCCGCGACCTGTGGCCCGATGTGGGCCATCATACCATCATCAACGGCCCACGCTATCGCGGCTTGGTTGACGACATCTTCATCAAGGGGCGCTTAGCCGAGGATATGAGCCTCTATCTGCATCGTCCCAGCGTGACTGACCCAAGTGCAGCGCCCGAAGGCGACGACACTTTTTATGCGCTCAGCCCGGTGCCGCATCTGGGCCATGACAACCCGGTGGACTGGGCGGCGATGGCAGAACCCTATCGCGCCCGGGTGCAATCGGTCCTAGAGGCGACGCTCCCGGGCTTTGGCGACCGGGTGAGCACCTCGCTGATGTTTACCCCCGACACCTTCCGCGACCGCTACCTGAGCCCTTACGGCACCGGCTTCTCGATTGAGCCGCGGATCCTGCAAAGCGCGTATTTCCGGCCTCACAATGTCAGCGAAGAGGCGCGCGGCCTGTTCCTGGTGGGGGCAGGGACGCATCCGGGCGCGGGTTTGCCCGGGGTCATCTCGTCGGCTGAGGTGCTTGAGCAACTGGTGCCAGAACCCGAACACGCCGCCGCCGAAGCACAGCGATGAGGGCCCACCGATGAATTCCCCAAACAGCACCAACGTGATCATCCCAAGCGATGACATGGCTGCCTGCGCCGAGGCGATCCGGCACGGTTCGCGCTCATTTTACGTGGCCTCGCGCCTGCTGCCCGGTGAGATCCGCGATCCGGCCCTGGCGCTTTACGCGTTTTGCCGCTTGGCCGATGACGAGGTCGACCTCAAGGCTTCCAAGGCCGCCTCCGTCCTAGCGCTGCATGAGCGGTTGGACGCGGCTTATGCAGGCAAGCCCTTTAACGCCTCTTCCGACCGGGCTTTCGCCGCTGTGATCGAGGCGTTTGAGATGCCCCGCGCGCTGCCCGAGGCGTTGCTAGAGGGGTTGGCCTGGGACGCGATGGAAAAGCGCTATGCCACGCTCGGCGAGCTGCACAGCTATTCGGCCCGGGTTGCGGCCGCTGTTGGGGCAATGATGTGCGTGCTGATGCGCGTGCGCGATCGGCATGCCCTAGCGCGCGCCTGTGATCTGGGCGTCGCGATGCAGCTTACCAATATCGCCCGCGATGTGGGCGAGGATGCCCGCGAAGGGCGGCTGTACCTGCCGCTGGAATGGCTGGCCGAGGTAGGGCTCGATCCTGAAGGCATCTTGGCGCTGCCCGTGAACACGCCTGAGCTTGCCCTGCTGACCCACCGGCTTTTGCGCGTTGCGCAGCGGCTTTACGGCCAATCAGAGGCGGGGATTGCGCTGTTACCACGCCGTGCGCGGCCCGGCATCTATGCGGCCCGCCATATCTATGCTGGGATCGGCGGCGCCATTGAGCGGGCGGGCTACGACTCGGTTAATAGCCGCGCCCATACCAACACCGCGCAGAAACTGGGCTGGTTGATGCTGTCGCTGGCGCGCACCGGCGTCAGTATGATGATGCCCCGCTCCGCGATGATCTATGCGCGTCCGCTGCCGCAAACCGCGTTTTTGGTCAACGCTGCCGCGCGCGGGGCACCTCTGCATGATCATTGGTCCGAGAACGTTCTATCGGTCATGGCAACACTCAAGGCGCGGGACCTGGAGCGCATGGAAACACTCTCAATCGAGGCGCGCCGCGTGACACCCGTATGACGATCTGGATTTGCTTCGCGATTTTCCTGGCCGCCTGCTTCGGCGCGGGCACCACCGGGGCGATGTTTCCGCCCGGGCCATGGTATGACCGTCTCGACAAACCTCCCTGGACGCCACCCAATTGGTTGTTCCCCGTCGCCTGGACCACGCTCTATCTCTGCATGGCGGTCGCGGGTGCGCGCGTGGCTGTCAGCGAGGGCAACGGTGTTGCCATGGCGCTGTGGTCGCTGCAGATCGCGCTCAACGCGTTGTGGACGCCGGTGTTTTTCGGCCTGCAGCGCTTGCGCCAGGGGTTGTATGTGCTGATCTGCCTGTGGGTTGCGGTGGCGGCCACGTTAGTGGCCCTTTGGGCGGTGGATGCGATATCCGGCTTGCTCTTCGTGCCGTATCTGGCCTGGGTCACGGTCGCGGGCGCGCTCAATTTCTCGGTGATGCAGCGCAACCCTGGCGCCGATGCGATGCCGGAGCAAAGTTAAAGCGCGGGCACTGTGGCGCTACTGGGCCGCTACTGGGCTGCTGGCCTGCGCTGACGGTCTCGACGCGCTGGGGATAAGTTTGCTAAGCTAGCCGCGTCTCAGACAACAACGCAGAACGCATTGAGGCCGAGCATGTCCTATTTTCAAACAACGCGCCGCGGTTTTCTCGCCACGGGAGCCGCCGCCTGCCTTGCCGGGTGCAGCGGTGGTTTTCCCGGGCCCGCAGGTGATGTGGCCGTGACCCGGCCGAGCGTCACCCCGGTCGCCAACCCCGCTTTTGACACCTGGCTCGCCGCCTTTCGTCCTCGCGCGGTGGCGGCGGGGGTAAACCCTGCAACGCTCGATGAAGCGTTCGCGGGTGTCGGTTTCCTGCCCGATGTGGTGGAGCGCGACCGCAACCAAGCCGAAGTGCAGCGCTCGCTAGAGGATTACCTCGCGCTCGCGGTTGACGAGGACCGCATCACCAATGGCCGCGCGGAGTTTGCGCGCCAGCGGGGCACCCTAGCCGAGATTGAGGCCCGCTACGGGGTTGAAAGCCACGTCGTCACCGCGATTTGGGGCATCGAGAGCCGCTATGGCGCGCGGCGCGGCGATATCCCGGTGATTTCCGCCCTCGCCACGCTCGCATTTGACGGGCGCCGCGGACAATTCTTCGAGGCGCAACTGATCGCCGCGCTCAAGATCTTGCAAAACGGCGACACGACTGCCGACCGCATGCTCGGCTCTTGGGCTGGCGCGATGGGCCACACCCAGTTTATCCCCACCTCTTATGAGGCCTTCGCGGTCGATTTTCGCGGTGATGGGCGCCGCGATATCTGGTCGGAGGACCCGACCGACGCGCTCGCTTCGGCGGCGGCGTATCTGCAGAATGCCGGGTGGCGCCAGGGTGTTCCCTGGGGGTTCGAGGTGCGGCTGCCCGCCGGTTTTGACACCGCTCAGGCTGGACGCGGTCGCACCCGCGCCCATGCTGCCTGGGTCTCGCAGGGCGTGACCCGCGTTAATGGCGCGGCGCTGCCCGATTACGGCCCGGGCGCGATCCTGCTTCCCGCGGGCGCGCAAGGCCCGGCCTTCTGGATCTCCAACAATTTCGCGGTCATCGCGCGCTACAATAACTCGGAGAAATACGTGATCGCGGTGGGCCATCTGTCCGACCGCATCGCCGGGGGCGGGCCGATTGTGGGCCGGTTCCCGCCTGACGAGGCGGGTCTGAGCCTGGCAGATCGGCAAGAGATCCAGCGGCTTCTGGCCCGCGCTGGTTTCGACCCCGGCGGCACCGATGGGGTGATCGGACGCAACTCAATCGCCGCGATTGAAGCTTATCAAAGCGCCCGAGGCTTGCCGGTAACGGGCGAGGCGACGCGCGCCTTGCTAACACTCCTGCGCGGCTAGCTTGTTCGATACGTTTAAATCTAGCGCAAAATTTGCGCAACTTTGTCAAATTTTGTTCGATTAGTGAAAGACAGCGCGGATGATCCCAGTCCTTGGATTTGAGCGGAGGCGGGTGGCTGTTCTGGGCCTTGGCCGCTCGGGCCGGGCGGCAGCACGCGCGCTGCGCGCGGGCGGGGCCGAGGCTGTTTGTTGGGACGACAGCGCCGAAGCCCGCGAAACCGCGCAGGAGGAAGGCCTGGCGATCGTCGACCTCAACCGTGATGAGGCTTTTATCGGGATCGCCGCGCTCATCGTCTCGCCGGGTATCCCGCATCTCTTTCCCGCCCCGCACCGGGCCATTGCTGCAGCATGGCGCGCAGGCGTCCCGGTCGACAACGATATCGGCCTGTTCTTCGCAAGCCTTGGCCGCGCGGATTGGGACCGCTTTCAAACGCCGCCGCAGGTGATCGCGGTGACTGGCTCAAACGGCAAATCCACCACCGCCGCGCTGATCCATCACATCTTAAAATTTTTCGGCCGCGAGACGCAGCTGGCGGGCAATATCGGTCGCGGCGTTCTCGATATCGCGCAGCCGGGCGATGGCGGCGTGGTGGTGCTCGAATTGTCGAGCTATCAGACCGAGCTGGCGCGTGCGCTGACCCCCGATATTGCGGTGTTCACCAATCTCACCCCCGACCATCTCGACCGACATGGCGGGTTCGGCGGGTATTTCGCGGCCAAGCGACGCCTCTTTGCCGAGGGCGGCCCGGATCGCTGCGTCATCGGCGTCGATGAGGCGGAGGGCCAATTTCTGGTCAATCAACTGGCGGTCGGCGCGGCTGATGACCGGGTGATCCAGGTCTCATCGGGGCGCAAACTGGAGACGCCCGGCTGGGCGGTTTTTGCCCGTAAAGGCTTTTTGTCGGAGTATCGTAAGGGTCGGCAAATCGCCTCGATCGATCTGCGCGACATCCGCGGTCTCCCCGGCGCGCATAACCATCAAAACGCGTGCGCAGCCTATGCCGCAACGCGCTGCCTTGGCCTGTCACCGAAGGGCATTGAGACCGCTTTCCATGCCTTCGAGGGGTTGCCGCATCGCAGCCAGATCGTGGCGGAAGCAGGCGGCGTTCTCTACGTCAATGATAGCAAAGCCACTAATGTCGACAGCGCCTCACAAGCGTTGCGGGCGTTTGAACGGATCCGCTGGATCGCAGGTGGGCTCGGCAAGGAGGGCGGCATCAGCGGCCTCGCAGGCGATTTGGGCGATGTCGTCAAAGTCTATCTAATCGGACATTCGGCCCGTGAATTTGCGTTGGATTTGCGGGATAAACCTGTGGAGATTTGCGAAACGCTCGACCGGGCGGTGGCGTCTGCGATGGCCGATGCGACACCGGGCGACACGGTTTTGTTGGCCCCGGGTGCGGCGAGCTTTGACCAGTATCCTAACTTCGAAGACCGCGGCGCGCATTTCATCGCCCTGGTAGAGGCGGGCCTGTCCGCGACTGCGTAAGCGCGCTGCGGCGGCCATTGCGGGCGTTGTGGAAAACTTCTGGTCCGCCACGGCGTTTCGGGGTACCTTCCTTGCGAGATCCGCGTTCAAGCGGGCCATGACGCAGGCACGATACAGGCAAAGTACGGGCAGATCCCATGACCGAAATGGTGTTCGGCGCAGCGCCGTTGCGCGAGAGCGAGCCGATTCTTCCCCGATGGTGGCGCACAATCGACCGCTGGACGCTCGGCGCGGTCCTGGTTCTGTTTGGGATCGGGATCCTCCTAGGCCTGGCAGCCTCGCCACCATTGGCGGCGCGTAACGAACTGGCGCCTTTCCACTACGTTGAACGGCAAGCCGTTTTCGGGGCGCTATCGCTGACCATCATGGTGGTGATGTCGATGATGTCGCCGCTCACCGTGCGGCGCCTTGGCGTGATCGGCGCGACGCTGGCATTTGCGGGGTTGCTCCTCTTGCCGGTACTCGGCACCGACTTTGGCAAGGGAGCCGTGCGCTGGTTCAGCCTAGGCTTTGCCAGCTTGCAGCCGTCGGAATTTCTCAAGCCCGGTCTGGTGATCGTCGCGGCGTGGCTGATGGCCGCGAGCCAAGAGATCAATGGCCCCCCCGGCAAGTCGATCAGCTTCGCGCTGGTCCTCGCCGTGGTCGCATTGCTGATCTGGCAGCCTGACTTTGGCCAGGCCTGCTTGGTCCTTTTCGCGTGGGGCGTGATGTATTTCGTCGCTGGCGCGTCCTACATGCTGTTGAGCGTAATCGCTGGGCTGGTCGCCGCTGCTGGGGTCACCGCCTATAGCCTCTCAGATCACGTTGCCCGCCGCATTGACGGCTTTCTTTCCGCTGATATCGACCCGCGCACACAGCTAGGCTACGCCACCGACGCGATCCGCGAAGGGGGCTTTTTCGGCGTCGGCGTGGGCGGCGGTCAGGTGAAGTGGTCGCTGCCAGATGCCCATAC